>CAYYHR010000488.1:0-2616 GCA_964471705.1 uncultured Chromatiaceae bacterium | reverse complement strand
CACTGTATGACATATTCCATCGTATAAACAGGGAGATGGAGCTAAAATATTGCAATTTTTTGGCTTACTCAATGGGTGAGGGGTTGCGACGTTTCATCATCACTGAATCAGAGACCGATCCCACCTCCCAGGCGCAGCGGATCCAATTTCTAGATCTCGATGTTATGAAAGACTCTTCAGACACTACTGTCTGTCACCCATGGTCCTCAAGCCCACTGTTGCCTCGCCGGCTGTGCCATCCTTGTCGGTGGCTGCCTTGGTCAGAGACATTCGCACGGCGTTGTTCGCCCTGCCAGATCACCGCAAGGGCGGCAACAACCAGACTTATGCGATCTGCGATGCGGGGCTGAGCGCCTTCTCGGTGTTCTTCCTGCAGAGTCCGTCGTTTCTCGACTATCAACGGCGCATGCAAAAGGAGCACGCAAGCAATAACGCCAGCGCGCTGTTTGGGGTGCATCAGATGCCCACCACCCAACAGATCTGCAACCTGCTCGATCCCGTTACCCCAGCACACCTCGCGCCGGTCTTCATGGATGTCGCCGACGCCGTGCAGCAGCACGGCGCCTTACACGCACACCGCGGCGCCAATGGCCGGGTGCTGATCGCGCTCGATGGGACCGAATACCACTACTCGTGCTCGGTCCACTGCCCGCACTGCTTCACGCGCACCCTTACCAACGGCCAGAGCCAGTACTATCACGTCGCCATCACACCGGTGTTCGTCGCACCGGGACAGGCAACGGTATTCCCTTTGGCGCCGGAATTCGTCCACCCGCAAGATGGACGACAATAGAAGGACTCTGGATTTGCGTAATCGAATTCCAGCCCACAGGTCCATTCAACTCCTTGCACTACCACCTGGATAAGGACGTTCTCAGTTCGAGTCTGACCCTTCTCTCGCCGTCCGCTGCGTACGTGTAGATCTCGCCACAGCAGGTTTCCAACCGGAACGGGAACCGCGATCAGTTCGCGCCGGTTGATGGTAACGCCGGAACCTTTGGCGGGGACATCCCCCGTTCCGCGCTTTTCAAGCCAGCGCTTGAGTTCAACGTCCCACAGGGCGAACGCCTGCAATGCAGTGGACTTCCCGGCATTATTGGGGCCGACCAGAAGGACGCGGTCGCCGAGCTCGAGCCTGATGTCGTCGAACAGCTTGAAGTTGCGGATCTCGATCGAAGTCAACATAGTCTGCTTGCCTCGGATCGGGGTTTGGTGAGGCCCTGCAACAGTCCGATCTTGGATCCATTGCTATGATTTCCAACTGAAGAGCGAAATGACGGTTTCCTTGATCCCATGACCGGACTATCACAGAACTCACCCACCTTTCTCAGCTCCGAAATCGCCCCGTCGGAGCCAGCGGACGCCCGCTTCCACATTCTGCCCGTACCCTGGGAGCGTACCGTCTCCTATGGCCACGGCACTGCCTGCGGACCGGCGGCTATCCTGAATGCATCCTGGCAGCTCGAGTCCTGGGATAAGGGGCGAGTACCGGCAGAGGCGGGGATTTGCACCCTACCGGCCGTGGACGTGACGGGAGTGCCCGAGGCCGTACTGGACCGGATTTCCGAGTCGGTAGGCGGAATCCTGAGTCACAGTGCCGTTCCGGTGGTGCTGGGCGGTGAGCACACGGTGACCTACGGAGTTGTCCGGGGCCTGCTCGCAGCTGGGATCGGGGAATTCGGCGTTGTTCAGATCGATGCGCATGCCGACCTGCGTGACAGCTACGAGGGCGATTCCCTGAGCCATGCCTGCGTGATGCGGCGCATCGTCGAGGCGGGAGTCCCCCTCTACCAACTCGGGGTGCGCGCTATGTGCGCCGAAGAGGCGGCTGCGCGGAAGCAGTATGGAGTCGGGTACTTGGATGCGGATATCTTGGTCCCCGGGGGTATCACCGAATTCGAGCTGCCGGCGGGATTTCCGGAGCAGGTCTTCTTCACGCTCGACGTCGACGGCCTCGATCCGAGCGTAATTCCCGCAACCGGCACCCCGGTCCCCGGCGGCTTGGGCTGGTACCAGGCCCTGAGCCTGTTCGAGTCCGTGGCTCGGCAACGCCGTCTGATCGGGTTCGACCTGATGGAGCTCGCGCCGATTCCGGGCTTTCACTCTTACGACTTCGCTGCTGCCCAGCTCGTCTACAAGCTGATGAGTATCCAGTTGCGTGCTGCAGTTGAGTGACGTGGATCGGGCGCCTCCTCGGAGGTATGCATACGGCTGGCGAGATGCGTCCCTTCCTGCAACGCCTCACGCTGGACATCGCCAGCTTCGGTGAGGAGCCCCCCACACCTATCTGATTGCAATTTGTGGGGATAAATCTTTTGCACCTCGAGCCGCTTGGATAAACTTCGATCTCACGTGAGGAAATTAGCTGAGCCCAATGTCATGCGCAGCGTTGAGGTTCCCCTGAAATTTCGTCTTCCAAGGGTGACGTAAACTGTCGGTCACACTGGAGACGAAGATGCAGAAGATCCCGAAGCGAGAGTATACCGCCGAGCTCAAGTAGCAGGCGGTCAAACGGGTCAAGGATGGCAAGAGCGTGGGTGCGGTGGCCAAGGAGATGGGCTTGGTCGAGCAGACGCTGCGCAACTGGGTGAAGCAATTCGATGCGGGCAGGCTCAA
>CAYYHR010000487.1:0-2618 GCA_964471705.1 uncultured Chromatiaceae bacterium | reverse complement strand
GTCGAAGGCTGAGAGCTTGTGAAAAATTCGGACGCCGTAGCGAGGGCGTCTCTGGACGTTCGTGACAAGGCGCCGTGTGTGAAAATGGCGCGATTTTAGTGGACTAAATGACCGTCATTTTCACATACGGCAACGCAGTCACGGACGTTCAGGGGCGTCCGCAGTAGGCGTCTGATTTTTTCACAAGCTCTCAGCTCAACCCGCTTACGATCCGCGGCCAACGCGGATGCACTGCATCTTCCATCTCCGGGGTAACCGTCACGACGTAGACTCGCCTCTCCTGCTCCCTGCGAGCCACCAGTCCCTGGATGAACTTGCCGCGCGTGATGTCGAACCAGTGGCTATTGCCCTCGATATCCTTTTCCATGAACTGGGATACCTGGATCTTTACCGCTTTCGGGAACCACTTGTCCCACCTTCCCTCGTAGATCGACTCCAGCCGTGCCCAGCCACCCAAGGGCAGATTGCCGGCCTGCTCCTTACGCCGTCCCCAGGGCAGCAATTCCACGCCGCCGTCCTTCTTGCGTACCGGCAAACGGGCCTTGGGGTTGGGAAAGTAGGTCCGCACCTCCTGGCCGTCGATCAGGTAGTAGACGCCACCACACACGTCAGTGCTCCTGTCGCAGCCACTTCTGGTCGGGATTGTGCAAGATGGTCTCGCGATGACCGAACGGCTTCCAGGCAGGTGCGATCACATTGGGCATGTGCGAGCGGGCGAGCAGCCGCAGGGGCGCCACGCTGAATTCGCCGTAGTGGCGATTGATCGCATCCACCGCGCGATTGAGCCGGTCTCTGCGGGCAGGATCGGGGGCGAAGAAGTCGCCCTGGATGTCGGCAGGCTCGGGATCGGCTGCGCTCACCTGCACCTGGTGACAACCTTCGCCATGCCAGCGTGTGTCGAGAAACTGCCGGCACAAGGCCATGATATCCGGGCCGTGATCGGTGGGCGGATCGCAGCGGTACTTGCCCCCCAGCCAACCCTGGTCGGTGCGCAGGCCAACGAAGAAGCGACTGGCTCGAAACCGGTGGCGGCGCAGGCGTGCGGCGACCTTTTCGGCCATGTGCAGCAAAAAGGTCCGGATCACTTCCGGATCTTTGGTGCCGGGGGGCATGACCTTGCCATGGCCGATGCTCTTGGGGGCAGCGATCTCGGTATGCACGGGATCGGGATCGAGCCCCTGGGTCATCAGCCAGATACGCCGTCCCGGATTGCCGAAGCGCCGTCCGAGATCACCGATGGGCAGGCGGCGCATGTCGGCGCAGGTGTGCACACCACGCTCGGCCAGGTAGCGGCCGATGCCGTTGCTGACCCCGCACAAGTCGGTCACCGGTGCCCGGGCAAGAGTTGCCTGCGCCTCCCAGGGTGGAATCAGGGTCAGGCCGTCCGGTTTGTTCTGCTTGGCGGCGTACTTGGCCGTGGTCTTGTCGCCGCTGACGCCGACCGAGCAGAGCACCCCGCCGGAGGCATCCCATACGATTCTCTTGATGCGCCGCCCCAGTGCCGCGGGCAGCCCGAACAGCCGTTGGGAGCCGGTCAGGTCGAGAAACGCCTCGTCCACGGAGAAAATTTCGATCTCGGGGGTAAGCTGGGCCAGGGCGCTCATGATGTTGGTGGACACTTCGGCGTAGCGCTCCGGCCGGGCCGGGATCTGGATGAAGCCCGGACAGCGGCGGCGTGCTTCTTTCACCCGCATACCGGTGCGCACCCCATAGGCGCGGGCCTCGTAGGAGCAGGTGATGATGCAGGTGCCCTGCCTGCCGTTGGTGACACCCACCGGCTGGCCTTGCCATTCCGGGTTATCGATCTGCTCGACGCTGCAGAAGAAGGCGTTCATGTCCGCCAGGGCGATTACCCTGGGCCAGGGCTGCGCCTTCATGGCCCATACCTTCGCAGCTGACCCACCAGCACGCCCTGGATGATGATCCGCTCGGCGGCATAGGCGAGGGGAGGCATGCCGGCATTGGCGGCGATGAGGCGAATCCCCCCATCCGGACAGTGCTGCAGGCGCTTGAGGGTGGCCTCCTCGCCGTCGATCAGGGCGACGACGATTTGGTTGTCGTCGGCCGTGTCCTGCCGCTGCACGATCACGAAATCGCCATCCAGGATGCCGGCCTCGATCATCGAGTCGCCCTTCACCTGCAACGCGTAGCGGTTCGGGCCGAGCAGGTAGTCGGCCAGGTCGAGCGCATCGAGATCGGCAATCGCCTCGATGGGTCTGCCGGCGGCGATACGCCCGAGCAAGGGCATGGACAGGCGGTCGGTCTGCAGATCCTCCACCAGCTCGATGCCCCGCTTGCGTCCCGGGATCAAGCGCAAACGGCCCGCCTCCGCCAGCGCACGCACGTGCTTGTGGGCGACGCTCCTGGAGCGGAAGCCGCTACCTGCAGCGATCTCCTCGAGGGAAGGCGCATGGCCCCTGTCGGAAATAAAACCGCGGATGAACACGAGGGTACGCTGCTGGGCGGGGGTGAGCACGAATATTCTCCAAATGTTCTCCAGGAAAGGATAGGGAACATTTAGAGAATATTCAATGGGGGATGAGGCCCGATTTTTTCGCAAGCACTCAGTACAGACTCAACCCCCGCCCTCGCCGCCGGCTCGGGCCAGGATGCGAAAC
>CAYYHR010000486.1:0-2632 GCA_964471705.1 uncultured Chromatiaceae bacterium | reverse complement strand
GATAAGGAGAAGGGCTTCTGGTCGTCACAAGGAGTCGTTCAGCCCGATCTACGGCCGGGGCCGGATAGCTGAAGATCAGCGCTCATCGAGTGGAACATAGTCCCGCAGACCGGCCCCGACATAGACTTGGCGGGGTCTTGCGATCCTCTGCTCCGGATCCTCGATCATCTCCAGCCAATGGGCGAGCCACCCCGCCGAGCGCGGAATGGCGAAGAGCACGGGAAACATCTCCGTGGGGAAGCGCAAGGCCTGCATGATGAGGCCGCTGTAGAAGTCAACATTCGGATAGAGCTTGCGGCTCACGAAGAAGTCGTCTTCGAGTGCGATACGCTCGAGCTCCATGGCGATGTCGATCTGGGGATTGGAGCCGGTGACTTCGAAGAGATCGTGCGCCGCCTTCTTGATGATGGTGGCCCGTGGGTCGTAGCTTCGATAGATCCGGTGTCCGAAGCCCATCAAACGCATTTCGCCTTTCTTCACGCGCTCGATATAGTCCGGTACCTTGGAGACCGTGCCGATTTCACCCAACATTCGCAGGACCGCCTCGTTGGCGCCGCCGTGCAACGGGCCGTAGAGGGCAGCCGCTGCCCCGGCCACGGCCACGTAGGGATCGCCGCGGCTGGAGCCGATTACTCGCATCGTGGTGGTCGAGCAGTTCTGCTCATGGTCCGCATGGAGCAGGAATATGACGTCGAGCGCCCGGGCGGCCACCGGATTCACCTCGTAGTCGCGCTGATTCATGTAGTCGAGCATATAGAGGAAATTTCCCGTATAGCCCCGACTGCTGTCCGGATAGTTGTGGGGACGCCCGATAGCCAGCCGGTAGGCAAAGGCAGCTATGGTGGGCAGCTTTCCGAGTATTCTCCAGATCTGCTTCTGGCGGACCGACGGGTCTTCGATGTAGCGCGATCTCGGGTGGAGCGTGGACATGGCCGCGATGGCGCTGACCAGTATGCCCATGGGATGGGCATCGTAACGGAAGGTCGCGATCATCTGTGCGAGGTTTTCGTGAATGTACGTGTGCCGCATGATCCGGCTCGTCCAGAATTCCAGCTCGTCACTTTTCGGCAAATGCCCGTGAATCAGCAGGAAGGCGACTTCAAGGAAGGAGCTCTGCTCGGCCAGCTGCTCGATCGGATAGCCACGATGGCGCAAGATCCCTCTGTCGCCGTCGATATAGGTAATGGCGCTGCGGCAAGAGGCGGTGTTCGAGTAGGCCGGGTCGTACGACATCATCCCGAAGTCTTCGGGATGGACCTTGATCTGACGAAGATCGAGGGCGCGGATGCAATCGTCCGTGATATCGATCTCGTAGGTCTGTCCGGTTCGGTTGTCGGTGACGCTCAGGGAATTCTTGGACATGTTGGGCTCTGTACCTTATCGAAGGCATGCAAACAAATGGGGGTGCTCCGCTACGCAGGGCGTAGCGGAGCAGCCTTTCTAAGCAAGGACGCGGCCTGTTCGCCTCAGAACTGCGCCTCCTCCGTGGAGCCGGTCAGGGCGGTAACCGAGGACGCTCCTCCCTGGATGGTAGTGGTCACGTCGTCGAAGTAGCCGGCACCCACCTCCTGCTGATGCGACACGAAGGTGTAGCCGCGATCGCGGGCGGCGAACTCCGGCTCCTGGACCTTCTCCACATAGTGCCTCATGCCTTCCCCGCGGGCGTAGTCGTAGGACAGATCGAACATGTTGAACCACATGTTGTGGATGCCCGCCAGGGTGATGAACTGGTACTTGTAGCCCATGTCGGACAGCTCGTCCTGGAACTTGGCGATGGTCACGTCGTCCAGGTTCTTCTTCCAGTTGAAGGAGGGCGAGCAGTTGTAGGCCAACAGCTTGCTCGGGTTCTTCTCGAGCACCGCCTGGGCGAACTCGCGGGCGAATCCCAGGTCGGGCGTGCCCGTCTCGCACCACACCAGATCGGCATAGGGGGCATAGGCCACGCCGCGGCTGATGGCCTGCTCCAGGCCGTTCTTGACCCGGTAGAAGCCTTCACTGGTTCGCTCGCCGGTCAGGAAGGGCTTGTCGTTGGGGTCGACGTCGTTGGTCAACAGGTTGGCCGCCTCGGAGTCGGTACGGGCCAGCACCAGGGTGGGCACGCCGCAGACGTCGGAGGCCAGGCGTGCGGCGATGAGCTTCTCCACCGCCTCTCGCGTTGGGACCAGGACCTTGCCGCCCATGTGACCGCACTTCTTGACCGCCGCGAGCTGGTCCTCGTAGTGCACCCCCGCGGCACCAGCGGTAATCATGTTCTTCATCAGCTCGAAGGCGTTGAGCACGCCGCCGAAGCCGGCCTCGGCATCCGCCACGATGGGCAGGAAGTAGTCGATGTAGCCTCCATCACCGGGACCGAAACCCCGTGACCATTGGATCTCGTCGGCGCGCTTGAAGGCGTTGTTGATGCGCCGAACCATCGTGGGCACGGAGTCGTAGGCGTAGAGGGACTGATCCGGGTACATGGTCTCGGAGGTATTGCCGTCCGCCGCCACCTGCCAGCCGGACAGGTAGATGGCCTCGATACCGGCCTTGGCCTGCTGCAGGGCCTGGCCGGCGGTGATGGCGCCCATGCAATTCACGTAGCCCTTCTTGGCGCTGCCGTGGACCAGGTCCCACAGCTTTTCGGCGCCGCGGC
>CAYYHR010000485.1:0-2649 GCA_964471705.1 uncultured Chromatiaceae bacterium | reverse complement strand
GATGGCAGCATCAACTGTACTTTTGGACTGATGCTAGACTTCTCGCAACAGGCAGATGTTTTCATCGTTTGCGGAGGACGTTCGATGGAGTCCCGATCGTTGGGGACTGATCTCAGCCGCCGGGCACTGCTCAAGCTGTGCGTAGTTGCGGCTTCGGCCCTGGCGCTGCCGGCCTCTCTTGGTCCGGTAATGGCCGAGTTGGCGGCGACGCGGCGCAGACGCCCGGTCATCTGGCTGTCGTTCCAGGAATGCACCGGGTGCACTGAATCTCTGACGCGCTCGGTTGCTCCGGACCTGGAGCAACTGCTCTTCGAGCTGATCTCCCTCGACTATCACCATACTCTCCAGGCGGCCTCCGGGGCTGCGGCGGAAGAGGCTCGGCAGCAGATACTCTCGGAGTACGCAGGGGAATATCTGCTCATGGTCGACGGCTCGGTACCCACCGGCGCCAGTGGGGGCTACTCGACGATTGCGGGCATCAGCAACCTTGACTTGCTCCGGAAATGCGGCGACTCAGCAGCCGCGGTCATCGCCGTGGGCACCTGCGCCTCGTTCGGCGGGCTGCCCGCGGCCGCCCCTAACCCGACCGGAGCGCGAGAAGTGGCAGGCTTGATGGATGACGGACAGATACCGAAAAGGCCTCTGGTGAATGTCCCCGGGTGTCCCCCGATCCCGGAGGCGATTACCGCGGTGCTGCTGCACTACTTGGTGTTTGAGCGCTTCCCGGCGCTCGATGAGCGTCGGCGCCCTCGCGTTTTCTATGGCGCCACCGTGCATGAGCGCTGCAGTCGCTACCATCACTTCGCCGAGGGACGTTTCGCGCAAAGCTTCGACGACGAGGGTGCCCGCAAAGGCTGGTGCCTGCTGGCTCTGGGTTGTCGGGGTCCGCTCACGCGCAACGCCTGCCCGACGGTGCGCTGGAATCAAGGCACCAGCTGGCCAGTCGTGTCCGGGCACCCTTGTATTGGCTGCTCCGAGCCCGGCTTCTGGGATCGCGGCAGCTTCTATCAGGCCCTGCGCTCGCAATCCGAGCAAGAGCAGCCAGAGGTTAGCGCGGCCGAGCGCGGTGAGGCCCTGTTCGGAGATACCTGTATCTATTGTCACCACCCAGGGCCGAAATCCTTCAGCACGGCTCCAAAAGATGTCCCCGCGCTGCTTCGGCGTGGCACCATCGGCGCCCACCGTTTCGACTTCACCGACAGTCAGCTCGCGGACCTCGCGGCCTATCTCAAGAAGCTCGACGGGCAGCCATGAGCGTCCGAATGAATAGAACGAATCGATTCTCGCAACCTTGCCGTTCGCTGCTGGTCTGTGCGGCGCTGAGTCTGCTTACCACGGCCGTTTCCTACGCCCAGACGCTGCCCTTCAGCGTGCACGACACCACCCGGGACGGTTTCCTCGATCGAGAGGAATACGGGGTGCTGCAGGAGCTTCGCCGTGCCCATCATCAGCAGCGCTGGCAGGTTCCCCCCCAGCCGGCGCCCGCCTTCGACGAGGTCGATCGCAATGGCGATGGGCTCATCGACAAGCGGGAGCTGATCGAGGCGCTGCGACTTCAGATATACCGCTACGGCCGCCATGGCCGACGGTGGCGGTATCCGGGCGGGCACTAGCCCCTTACCCCGGAAATCTTGAACATGGTGTCGAAGATTTTTCGGGTCATGTGCCCAGGAAGGCGCATGGTTGTTGGGCTGCGGGCGAACAGGAATGTTGGCGAACTTTTTGGTTTCGGCTTCGCCGGGTTGGATAAACGCTGATCAAATCGAGCCTTTCGGCGGCTTGTTCCGTGAGTTGATCATTAAAACAACAGGGACGGAATAACGTTGATTTTTGCGGGCAGTTCCAGCGGCATTTGGCAGTGATAATCGCGGTTGTTCCGCCTTTCCCTGGTATTCAGGACGCACCTTGGCTGCATTTCACGATCTCTCGATCCAGCGCAGGACGGGAGATACCCAGAATCTCGCAAGCATTGCCCTTGTGCCAACGCATCTGAGCGAGAATCGCCGCGACGTGCTCGCGCTCGATCTGGTCAAGGGTTATCAAGCGCGCCGGCTTCGCGCTGCTTTCGGCTTCGCCAGGGCTGGCTCCAGGGTCTTCCCTATTCACTGGGATCGCGAGCAAATCTGCGGTAATGGTGTCGGATCGTGCCAGTACGGCAGAACGAGTCAGGATGTTTTCGAGCTCGCGGATGTTTCCCGGCCAAGTGTAGTCTTTCAGACGGCGCCATGCCTTGTCGGCGATATGCCTTTTGCTGGTGTGCTGTCTATTGTTGATCTTCTTGAGCAAATGCTCGGTCAATGCGAGCAGGTCCTCCATACGCTCGCGCAGGGGGGCAGATGGATAGGGACCACGTCGAGACGATAGTAGAGCTCCTCTCGAAATCGCCCTTGGTCGATCATCTGGCAGAGATCGCGATTGGTGGCGGTGGCGTCCACACCACCAAGCCGAAGGCCACAGGCCTTGGGATCGGGCTAGTCAAGCGAATGATCGTGGAGCATGGCGGCACAGTCGAGCTGACCAGCGATACCGCCACCGGCACGCGGGTCGTGCTGCGCCTGCCCCTTCGGGCGGACTGAGCCTTGGGTGTCTGGTCCGCCTGAGTGTCCGCGTAAGGGGAAGGCTCAGGATAGGTGTGATCCTTTCTCACTA
>CAYYHR010000484.1:0-2663 GCA_964471705.1 uncultured Chromatiaceae bacterium | reverse complement strand
CGGCGGGTCTCGATTTAAGCGCACCGCTTGTCGGTCTCCGTTACACTATGGCCGGCTTGACGTATTGATTTGAGGATGGTTGATTGATGCTAGGTTCCCTCTCCCCCGGGGAGAGGGTCAGGGTGAGGGTGTTTAAATACATCAATTTATCCTCTCACCCCAACAGCTGCGCCCCCTCGCTTCGCTCTTCCGGTGGGAGAGGGCGATTATTTTGAGATTCCATAGTGACATAAGCTCCGGCGATGACCGGTCATTTAATTCAGGCTCCCTCGGGTAATATTTTATGACGACTTCTTTTTCGAGCCTGGGCCTGGACGCCGCGTTGCTGGCCAATCTTGACTCTATGGGGTATCTGGCCATGACGCCGGTGCAGGCGCAGAGCCTGCCGGTAATTTTGCGGGGCGAGGACCTGATCGCGCAGGCGGAGACCGGCAGCGGCAAGACGGCGGCGTTCGGCATCGGTCTGCTCACGCGGCTCAATGCCCGGGACTTCACTGTGCAGGCCCTGGTGCTGTGTCCCACCCGGGAACTCGCCGATCAGGTGGGCAAGGAGATCCGCCGCCTGGCGAGCTTTATCTCCAACGTTAAACTGCTGACACTATGTGGTGGTGTGCCCGCCGGACCGCAGTTGGGTTCTTTGGAGCATGGTGCGCATATTATCGTGGGGACGCCGGGGCGGGTGCTGAAACATCTGCGCAAGGGCGCGCTCAAGCTGGAGCGGCTGAAGTCTCTGGTCTTGGACGAGGCGGACCGGATGTTGGATATGGGGTTTTACGACGACATCGCCGAGATCGTTGCCGCTACGCCCGCCAGCCGGCAGACCTTGTTGTTCTCCGCGACCTTTCCCGCGGCGATCAAGAAGATCAGCGCGTCCATGCAGAGAAAACCCAGCCGGGTAAGCGTGGCGGCGACCCACACTTCCACCAGCATCGAGCAGCTGTTTTATGAGGTAACCGGTAACGGCAAGCGTCTCGCCGCGCTGGTGGCGCTGTTGGGTCACTATCATCCGGCGTCGTGTGTGATCTTCTGCAACACCAAACAGCAATGCCAGGAGATCGCCGATACGCTGCAGGACAAGGGTTTAAGCGCCCTGGCCCTGCACGGCGACCTGGAACAGCGCGATCGCGACCAGGTGCTGGTGCGGTTTTCCAATAAGAGTTGTTCGATCCTGGTGGCCACCGACGTTGCCGCGCGCGGTCTCGATATCAAGGATCTGGAGGCGGTGATCAATTTTGAGCTGAGCCAGGATCCGGAAGTGCACATTCACCGCATCGGCCGAACCGGCCGGGCGGGGAAGGCGGGGCTGGCCTTGAGCCTGTTTATCGCTGCCGAGTCGCATCGGGTGAATGCCATCGAGGATTTTCAAAAGAGTCCCATTAAGATTGCGGCCATCGATACCTTGCAGGTCAAGCGCAAGCTCGATCTGCGGCCGCCCATGGTCACGCTGTGCATCGATGGCGGCCGCAAGAGCAAGGTGCGGCCCGGTGATATCCTGGGCGCGTTGACCGCTGAGTCCGGTATCGCCGGCAATCAGGTCGGCAAGATTGATATCTTCGATCACCAGTCCTATGTGGCTATCGAGCGTTCCATGGAGGATCAGGCGCTGGCGCTACTCTCGACGGGGAAAATGAAGGGGCGCTACTTTAAGGCTAGGAAGCTTCTTTAAATTTACCCCCTCACCCTAAACCTCTACCCTAAAGGATATAAATCCAGGAAGGCGAGGGGACAAAGACGATCTATTTACTTGCCGGGTTAATAACCACCCTGGGCAACTCAGCTTGCAGAATCAGACCGATTGTCAAAATGAAAGCCATACACATCATGAGAGGACTGGCGCTGCCGACGCTGCTGCGGGCCTTGCGTCACCGCAACTACCGGCTGTTCTTTATCGGGCAGAGTATCTCCCTCATCGGGACGTGGATGACCCGTCTAGCGGCAGTCTGGCTATTGTGGCGGCTCACGCATTCTGTGGAGATGCTCGGGCTGCTCGGTTTTGCCGGCCAGGTGCCGACCTTCCTGTTCGCGCCCGTCGCCGGTGTCTGGGTGGATCGCCTCAACCGTCACAGCCTGCTGGTGGCGACACAGGTGTTGGCGATGCTGCAGGCCTTTACCCTAGCGGCGCTGGTGCTGTCGGGAAGCATCGTGGTCTCGGAAATTTTCGCGCTGCAGCTGTTGCTGGGCGTGATCAACGCCTTCGACATGCCTGCTCGCCAGTCCCTGCTGATCGATCTGATCGAGGACCGCGCCGATCTGTCCAACGCGGTCGCGCTCAATTCGTCGATGGTCAATGGCGCGCGCCTGATCGGTCCTAGCATTGCGGGGCTACTCATTGCGTGGGTGGGCGAGGGCTGGTGTTTCTTCGCCGACGGGGTGAGCTATCTTGCGGTGATCGTATCGTTGCTGCTCATGCAGGTGACGCTGTACCCGCGCGCCGCCAAAGGCAAACGGGTGATGCATGATCTGCGCGACGGTCTGCGCCATGCCTTCGGGTTCGCACCGATCCGGGCGATCCTGCTGTTGCTCGCACTGCTGGGTCTGGCGGGGATGCCATACCGGGTGTTGATGCCGGTGATCGCTTCACAGACGCTGCACGGCGGGGCGCATACGCTGGGTTTTCTGATGGCGGCGATGGGCGGCGGGGCGCTGATCGGCGCCTTGTATCT
>CAYYHR010000483.1:0-2672 GCA_964471705.1 uncultured Chromatiaceae bacterium | reverse complement strand
CCTTGATCAGCGGTGTCACCAGCAGCGCACCCACGTCGAGATGGGCTCCGGTGTAAGCGATTTCGCTGCCATTCGCCCGGCCATTCGTCCCCCCTTTTGTCCTCTGGACCCGACCCATCTCGATCTCGCCGAGCCTCCGTAACCGCTCGGTGATGACGCCCGGCTCCGGGCAGACGTAGCTGCAGACGCCACAGCCATGGCACAGATCGGAGAACAGGAGCACCCGCTCCTTCGACACGGCCAGGGCATTGAATTCGCATGCCTTTGCACAGTCCCCGCACAAGGTGCAGCGCTCCTCGTCGATGACAGGCATGGGGATGCCGGCCTCCCGGCGCGTCTCGATCTCGGCATGCAGGAAGAGGTTGCCGTTGGGCTCCTCGACGTCGCAGTCGATGTATTGGGCACCCTCGATCGACAGGGCCAGGTTCGTCGCCACCATTGTCTTGCCCGTGCCGCCCTTGCCGCTCGCTACGGTGATGATCATTTGGACCGCGCCTGTGAGCTTGGGACCTTCACCGGATCAGGCGCCACGGCCAGGACCTCCGCCGCCTCCTGGTCCACGCCCGCCCCCGCGTCCGCCGCCGAATCGACTGCCCGGACCGCGACGGCATCCTGCTCCGCCGCCGCCGGTACCTCGTCCGAGGCCCCGCCCAAAACCGCCTCCAGGCCTTCCGCTCGGTAGCGCAGGCGTGGTGTCGACTTCGGATGCAGCCGCGTCGGTAGAAACATTCTCTGTCTGACGGTAGCTCGCCACCGCCTCGCGGACCGTTCCCGAGATCCCGTTGACCACCTGCACGCCTGCATCGCTCAGAACGGCGCTCGCCCTGGGTCCGCAATGGCCCGTTAGCAACGCTTCCGCCCCCTGGTCGAGCACGAGCTGGGCGGCTTGGATACCGGCCCCGCCACTGGCATCGGCGAATGGATTGGCCAATGCCTCCAGCTCGCCTGTCTGAATATCAACGAAGGCAATGTACGGACTGCGTCCAAAACGTGGATCCACTGGGGAATCCATGTTCGTCCCTGTGGAAGTGACTGCGATCTTCATCTTTGCTCTCCTCGATTGTTCGGCTTCGAGACTCGCGGTAGACCAGCCGGCTTGGATCACTCTCCCTTGCAACCGGTGGCGCCTCTGATCTCCTCGTCCAGGTAGGCCTGCAGGGTCGCGCCGACCTGTCCGCGCGAGCCTGTCGCCACCTCGACACCCAGGCGGTCGAACCAGGCGATCGCCTTCTGCCCCATGCCGGGGGCAACGATCACGTCGGCCCCGAGCGAGTGGACGAACTTGGGAACCTCGCCCGGGTCGTGCTGCTGGGCATGTGGGTTTGCCTCGATTCGCGTCTGCTCGACCAGGTGATCGCCGTTCACGCGAACGACCACGTAGTACGGGCAGCGCCCGAAGTGCTGGGCCATCTCGCCGTCGAGACCCAGGTCGTCATTCGCCGCAAGGACAATCGTTTTCATGCGTAGATCCTCTCGTAATGGCTCGTTTTGCGGATTGGCCGAATCGGCCGTAGTTTGCGATTGCGGTTCACCGGCAACCTGGCTGTCACTCGAAAACACCTCCGGCGCACGAGCGATCACCAAGCGCTTGCCGTTCAGCAATGCATCCGCCACTTTTCGCCGCGCCTCGGCCAGTGTCCGCGACAGGGTCGTCCGCGAGATTCCCATGCGCTCGGCGCACTCTTCCTGGTACAACCCCTCGAAATCCATCAAGCGCAACGCCTCGAGCTCGTCGGCCTGCAGCTCGATGGTTTCCAAGCCTCGTCCGCGCACGCCGCAGGGCTTGAAGCAGAGATGGATCGGGTCGAAGCCAATGCAGCGGGCACGCCGCCTGCGGTCTCTCATGATAACGCTCGGCTTGTTATTTGCGGCATATGTTCATATGTAACGCACATATGTGCATAAAGCAACCCTGGACATCACATACTTCCACAAACGCTACTGCCTCTGGGGCACCGATAGGAAGGTCTGCATCGTGAAACTCGAGATCATCAGTCGGTATCCCGAGAACCGCACCCGAGCCACCCCGTTGTTGTTTGTCCACGGGGCCTTCATGGGGGCCTGGGTGTGGGCGGAAACTGTTCTTCCCTCCATGGCACAGCATGGTTACGAAGCCCACGCGGTGAGCCTTCGCGGTCATGGTCAGAGCGAGGGGCGCGAGCGACTCTCTGGATTTGGGTTGGATGACTATGTCGAAGATATCGAACAGGCTGTTGGATTAATCGGCAGCTCACCGGTCCTTGTCGGGCATTCGATGGGCGGCGCTGTCGTTCAACGATTTATGCGACGACATGAGCTACCCGGAGTCGTCCTCATGGCCTCAGTCCCACCACAGGGCACCCTCAGCGCCATGTTCGAAAACCTGTTGTGCAATCCAATGACGATTGCTGCTACGGGTCTGCTGCAATCGTTCCTACCCCGGGCCATGCTTGCGCGACCTACACGGCGCGCATTTTTTTCTCAAAATCTGCCAGATGAGAGACTGCGGAAATACCTCGCACACATGCAGCCCGAATCTCACCGCGCAATTCTGGAGCTGACCAGACCAATACCAGCGTCTTGGCAACCTCGGGAAGGGACCCCGATGCTCGTCATCGGCGGTGAGCGCGATACGTTGGTCCCGGAGAAAGACATTCGAAAAACTGCCGACTACTACGGAACAAGTGCCTGGA
>CAYYHR010000482.1:0-2678 GCA_964471705.1 uncultured Chromatiaceae bacterium | reverse complement strand
CCTCCTCGACCCGCAAAGGGTGAAGCCCCTATTGGGGTATGAGAGAATCGGGTCCGCACCCCATCCGACGATCCTCCCCTCTAGATGATGCCGACCGAAGCCGTAGCCGTAACCATAATCGACGCTTCCGATCTCGCCTCCCCCCTCGCGCCGCCCCTGCCCACGAAGCCCGGCGAGCGCCTGCTGTGGGGCCGTCTCTACGGCTCTAGCGACGCGCTGGCCATCGCAGCAGCTACCGAAAGGGCCCAGGGGTCCGTGCTCGCGGTGGTAGAGGACGTGCAGGTGGCCTCGCGGCTGCAAGCGGAGCTGCGGTTCTTCCTCGCCGGCTCCGACCTGCCCGTGCTCACCTTCCCGGACTGGGAGACCCTGCCCTACGACCAGTTCTCCCCCCTGCCGGAGCTGGTCTCCGAGCGCCTGTTGACCCTGCACCGGCTGCCGACGCTACGGCGGGGAGTCCTGGTGGTACCGACGGGGACCCTGCTGCAACGCCTGCCGCCCCGGGAATACCTGGACAGCCATTCTCTGGCGCTCTCCGTGGGAGATCATCTGGACCTGGACAGCATGCGCCGACGCCTGGAACGGGCGGGCTATCAGTGCGTCTCCCAGGTCATCGCCCACGGGGAATTTGCGGTGCGCGGCTCCCTGCTGGATCTCTTCCCCGCCGGGAGCACCCTGCCCTACCGCATCGACCTGTTCGACCAGGAGGTAGAGAGCATCCGCACCTTCGACCCGGAAAGCCAGCGCTCCATCGACAAGATCGAGCACGTCCGCCTCCTGCCGGCGCGGGAGATCCCTCTGGACGAGGACGCCATCTCCGCCTTCCGTCAGCGCTACCGTAGCACCTTCGAGGGAGATCCCAAGCAGAGCCTCATCTATCGCGAGGTCTCCGCCGGCTCGGTTCCCGGCGGCCTGGAGTATTATCTGCCCCTCTTCTTCGAGCAGACGGCCACCCTCTTCGACTATCTCCCCGAGGGAACCACCACCATGGAAGCGGCGCTGTGCCGGGAGGCGGCAGAGCAGTTTCTCGCCGGGGTCGCTGCCCGCTTCGAGCAACGGCGGCACGATATCGAACGCCCCCTGCTCCCCCCCCAACGAATCTATCTGGCCGCGGACGAGCTCGCCTCCCGGCTCAATCGCATGCGGGGCGTCCTGCATCAGTCCCCCGAGGTAGCGGAGCGCCGCAAGGGCTTCAAGGCCGTCGCGAGCTTCGGCACCAGAACCCTGCCTGGTCTGGCGATCCAGGCACGGGCCGCCCGGCCCGCCGGGGCACTGCAGGACTTCCTCGCCGAGCCCGCACGGCGGGTGCTGTTCGTCGCCGAGAGCGCGGGCCGCCGCGAGATGCTGCTGGACAACCTGCACGGATTCGGAATCCGCCCGCACGCGGTGTCGGGCTGGCGCGAATTCGTCGAGTCGGACAAGGCGGTAGCCCTGGCGGTCGCACCCCTGGAGCAGGGACTGTTTCTGGAGCAGGAAGACATCGCCCTGATTACCGAGACCCAGCTCTACGGCGAACGGGTGCGCCAGGAGCGCCGTCGGCGCAGGGCCGAGCGCGACAGCGAGGCGGTGGTCCGCAACCTCACGGAGCTGCATATCGGGGCGCCGGTGGTGCACGAGGACCACGGGGTCGGCCGCTACCTGGGCCTGCAGACACTGGAAGTCGGCGGCATGACCACCGAGTTTCTGACCCTGGAATATGCCAAGGGCGACAAGCTCTACGTCCCCGTCTCCTCCCTGCACCTGATCTCCCGCTACACGGGCGCTTCCGAGGAGACCGCCCCCCTGCACCGCCTGGGCGGCGATCAGTGGGAGAAGATCAAGCGCCGGGCCGCGGAGAAGGTACGGGACGTGGCCGCCGAGCTGCTGGACATCTACGCCCGCCGGGCCGCACGGAAGGGCATCGCGTTCCCCACAGACGGGGAGGAGTATGCCGCCTTCGCCGCCGCCTTCGAATTCGAGGAGACCCCGGACCAGCAGCAGACCATCGAGGCCGTAATCAAAGATATGGCCGACCCCAAGCCCATGGACCGGGTGGTGTGCGGCGACGTCGGCTTCGGCAAGACCGAGGTGGCCATGCGGGCCGCCTTCACGGCGATTCAGGGCGGCAAGCAGGTCGCGGTTCTGGTGCCCACCACCCTGCTCGCCCAACAGCATTACGAGAGCTTCTCGGACCGCTTCGCCGACTGGCCCGTGAAGGTGGAGAGTCTGTCGCGCTTTCGCACGGCCAAGGAGCAGAAACAGATCCTCGCCGGCATGGCGGACGGAACCCTCGACATCCTGGTCGGCACCCACAAGCTGCTGCAGAAGGGCATCGAATTCAAGAACCTGGGATTGATCATCGTGGACGAGGAGCACCGCTTCGGCGTGCGCCACAAGGAGCAGCTCAAGGCCCTGCGCAGCGAGGTGGACATCCTCACCCTGACCGCTACGCCGATCCCGCGCACCCTCAACATGGCCATGTCCGGCCTGCGGGACCTGTCCATCATCGCCACCCCGCCCGTGGCGCGCCACCCCATCAAGACCTTCACCAGCCAGTGGAACGACGCCCTGATCCAGGAAGCATGCCTACGCGAGCTCAAGCGCGGCGGTCAGATCTTCTTTCTCCACAACCAGGTGGAGACCATCGATCGCACCGCCGAGAAGCTCGAAGCCCTGATCCCCGAGGCCCGCATCCAGGTCGC
>CAYYHR010000481.1:0-2685 GCA_964471705.1 uncultured Chromatiaceae bacterium | reverse complement strand
CCCCCCTGCAGGCAGTCTCCTATCATGGCCTGAAAGACCCCTCAAGGCTATACTCCAAGGGGCCCATCGTCGGGCAAGACGCACGATGGGCGCCGCCAGGCTTTTTGCAGCCCTTGCCACCAGTCCTTGGCGGGGTGCCAATCAACGAGACAAAAGCCGAGGGGCCATGCTTCGAGTCCATATGCTGGGACGGATGGGGGTTTCCTATCAGGGCGAGTCGCTTCGCCTGCCGCCTCGCTCCATGGTCCCATCCCTCTGGGCGTACCTGCTAATCCACGCCGACTCACCCGAGCCCCGCTCCCACATCGCATTCAGGTTTTGGCCCGACTCCCCGGAATCCACTGCCAGGGCGCGCCTCAGGCGCGCCCTGCATCGATTGGTCCAGCTTCTCCCCGAGTTGCCCGGCGATGAACGTTGGGTGCTGAGCGATCACCATTCAATTCGATGGAATCCCGCAGCACCCTTCTGGCTGGATGTGGCCGAGTTCACCCGGCTCAGTCAAACCGAATCCTCACTCGATGCTGCTGCAGCACTCTATCGGGGGGACTTGCTCGAAGACTTGTACGACGATTGGGTCTTCCCAGAGCGTGAGCGTCTGCGCCAGATCTACTTCCAGGTCCTCACGCGTTTGATCGCCCAGCGGCAGGCGGAATCCGACCTGAGCGCGGCTCTCGACTACGCTCAACGGTTGCTGCAGCATGATCCCTTGAGAGAAGCAACCTATCGCGAGTTGATGCGGTTGAATGCAGCGCTGGGCGACCGGGCCAGCCTGGTTCGCACTTTTGACACCTGTCGGGGTGTCCTTGCCGACGAATTGGGTGTCGAACCTGCCCGTGAGACGATCAGCCTATATCGCCGGTTGTTGGCACAAGAAGGGACTGCTCCCCGTCAAACAGCCAAAGATCGTGAAATGCTTCACAATCGGCCAGCTGAAATGACGAGCTTCATCGGGCGGGAGTCGGATGTGAAATCGGTCGGCAAGCTGCTCCAAACCAATCGGTTGCTGACCCTTGTCGGGATGGGCGGGGTGGGGAAGACGCGTTTGGCGGCAGCTGCTGCCGCCAAGGTTCAGCGGGATTTCTCGGCGGGAGGTTGGTGGGTGGACCTGGGACCGATTGCCGACTCAAGTTTGGTTCCTCAGGTGATTGCCACCTCGCTTGGGATGCGTGAGCCCTCCGAACGCCCGACGCTGGAAGCGATGATCGATGGCTTGAGAGACAAGCGAATTCTTGTGGTCCTGGACAATTGTGAGCACCTGATCGACGCCAGTGCGAGAATTGTCCATCGCCTGCTGGGCGAATTGCCCAAACTCACCATCCTGGCGACATCTACCGGGCCGTTGGGTGTTCCTGGGGAAACCGTATGGCGTGTGTCTCCTTTGGATCTGCCGCCCGATCCTGCCCGAGTCGCAGATCGTTCATCCCTGCGCGATGAGCTCCAAGCGTCTGAGAGCGCCCGCCTATTCTTGGAGCGCGCCCTGTCAACGCTCCCCACGTTTGTGCTCACGCCTGCTAACGCACCGGACTTGGCCCGAGTATGCCGCGCACTGGACGGGATTCCCCTGGCCTTGGAGTTGGCAGCGGCCCAGCTCAGAGTGCTTTCATTGTCCGACCTGGCGGAGCGGCTGGAAGATCGCTTCGGCTTGCTCGCTTCAGGGCCACGCACTGACGTTCCCCGCCATCAAACTCTACGTGCGACCCTTGATTGGAGCCATGAGCTCTTGGCTCCAAAGGAACAGGCGCTCTTCCGCCGATTGGCGGCTTTCTCTGGCAGTTTCAACCTTCCTGGGTTGGAATTCGTTGCTGGGGACGATGATCTCGGGAAGCCAAACGTGCTCCAGTTGCTCTCGCAGCTGGTCGATAAATCATTGGTCACGGTCGTCCGAACCGCATCTGGGGGAGTCCGTTATCGTCTCCTTGAGACGGTTGCGCAGTACGCGCAAGAGAAGCTGCGGCAATCTGTGGAATGGGCCGCAGTAAACGGTCGGTTTGTCGCTTACATGGTACAGATCGCACAGGATGCGGAGCCGAATATGCTGCGAGGTGGAGAACAGAAGAGTTGGTACACGTTGTTGGAATCCGAGATCGATAACTTTCGAAAAGCGATGCGCTGGGCGCAGGACGCCGGCAATGCCGAAAGCCTGGCGAAGGCAGCCGCCGGGTTGTGGCCTTTCTGGTGGACCCATGGCTATTCTGCGGAAGCCTCCGTGTGGCTCAAAACCGCCATTGCCGAGCAGGATGTGCTGGAGCCAAGGCTTCGGTCGAAGGTCTTGACCGCCATGGGACGGTTGGCGATTCTGCAGGGAGATGCCCCCGCTGGCCGCGAGTTGCTGCAAGAAAGCTTCGATATCTGTCAGAATCTGGACGACGGCCGGGCGCTTGCCGACGCTGCCAGCAACCTCGGGATCGCGGCCAGCTATGTGGGAGATCTCGACCAGGCAGTCGAATGGTACGAGCGCAGCCTGGCCGAATATCGCGAGCTTGATGACGCGTGGGGTGTGGCTCGCTCGCTAAACAATCTGGGAGACTTGAGCATGACCCGGCAGAACTTCGCTGAAGCCATGGTCCATCTTGAAGAAGCGCGCCGCATCTTTCATGGTCGAAATGAGGTCTTCGGCGAGTCGGTGGTGTTGATCAACCTTGGCCGAGCCGCACTGCACGAGGGACAGCCCGAGGTGGCCCGGGG
>CAYYHR010000480.1:0-2686 GCA_964471705.1 uncultured Chromatiaceae bacterium | reverse complement strand
CGGCAGGCCTGATTACCCAGCGCACAGGCCAGCCAGGTCTTGCCACTGCCGGTCGAGAGGGCGACATACTACTCATAAACGGTCATTTGAGGCGACGATCCACTACCCGTACCACCCACGCTGCGGTGAGCGAGTGTTTGTCATCGGCGCAAAGCGATACAAACACGAAGAGCATCTGCTGGTAGAGGCGCCCGACGGGACAAAGGCCTACATTCCTGCATGGATGACCCATCGGGCATGGGCAACCTCAAAGCTGGTCAGTCTGCCTCGTATCGAGTTGGCGGCACTCGAGAACCTACGTCGCCTGGTCGATAACCTCATATCTTCCCCTCCATTGTTATCGGCCGGACCACCGGCAGGGGGAGAGGGGAATGGCACTGAACAGTCACCACCAAGCGGACCTGTTTCGCGACGCGGGGCTTGCGAAGACGCAGATAGCCGAGTCCGAACAGCAGCGCGTGAGGGAGTTGCTCGCCGAGCTGATGCTGTCGGTGATCGATGCGGAAGCGCTCAGGATGAAACAGGAGGAGATGGGCGATGAGTAAAATTACTCCGGAGCATCTTCGCCGCAGCGCCTATATCTACATCCGCCAATCGACGCTCGATCAACTCCAACGCAATCCCGAGAGCCGTCGCCGTCAATATGCGCTTCAGAATCGAGCGCAAACGCTGGGTTGGCAAGAGATCGTGATTCTTGACGAGGATCTCGGTCGCTCTGGCTCGGGCATCGAACGTCCTGGGTTTGATCGGTTATTGTCGGCGGTGTGCAAGGGGGAAGTCGGTGCCGTCTTCTCCATCGAGGCGTCCCGTTTAGCCAGGAACGGGCGAGACTGGCATACGCTGCTGGAGTTTGCCGGGTTGGTCAACACGCTCCTGGTCGATGAGGATGGCATCTACAATCCCCGCCATCCGAACGACCGGCTGTTGTTGGGCATGAAGGGGACACTCAGCGAGATGGAGCTATCGACCTTTCGGCAACGCTCCCAGGAAGCACTGAAGCTGAAGGCCGAGCGGGGTGAGCTGTACACCACCGTAGCTGTTGGCTATGTGCGCACCGGCGACGATCGTTTGGAGAAGGATCCAGACCGTCGCGTTCAGGAGAGCATCGGCCTGGTCTTCGCGAAGTTTCGCGAGTTCGGTAGTATTCGTCAGGTGCTGCTCTGGCTGCGCCAGGAGCGTATTGAGTTGCCGGCGGTGGTCTATGGCGCCGAGGGTCGGAGCATTCTCTGGAAGCTGCCCGTCTACAATAGCGTACACAAGACCCTGACCAATCCCGTTTACGCAGGCACCTATGCCCACGGGCGCACGGAGTCGCGCACCCGAATCGAGGCGGGCCGCAAACACATCGCCCGAGGTTGCCGTCGAGCCCAGGAGGATTGGAACGTCCTCCTCATCGACCACCACAGAGGCTACATTTCCTGGGACGAGTATCAGAGAAATCAGGCCATGATCGCAGAGAACGCCAACGGGAAAGGAGCCATGGTCCGTGGGTCGGTACGCGGTGGCGAGGCATTGTTGCCAGGTCTCTTGCGTTGTGGTCACTGCGGTCGGAAGTTGACGGTCACCTACAGTGGGAAACAGGGTCTCGCGGGGCGCTATCAGTGCCGGGGGGCGACGATCAATCACGGGGTAGCCGAGAAATGTATTTCTTTCGGTGGCTTGCGTGTTGAGCAGGCGGTGGTCGGTGAGGTGCTCGATGTGCTGCAACCGCTTGGGATCGATGCCGCGCTCGAGGCATGTGCCCAACGCGAACAGCAGATGGACGCCACCCAACGGCAACGTGAACTGGCGTTGGAACAGGCGCGATTTGAAGCCGATCGGGCTCGCCGCCAGTACGATGCTGTCGAGCCGGAGAACCGACTGGTTGCCGCAGAGCTCGAACTGCGATGGAACGAGGCGCTCCAAGCTCTCGCGCAGCGCCAGGCCGAATTGGAGGCGTTGAATTCCTCGCAGACCTTGCAGATCACCGAGGAGCAACGACAAGCTCTCTTCGCCCTGGCCGACGGCCTCCCCACTTTGTGGGAGCATCCCGCCACATCGCCGGAGATGAAGAAGCGTATTCTACGCACGGTCCTGAAGGAGATCGTCGTCTTGGTTCGCGATCATCGGATTCGACTCGTGCTTCATTGGCAGGGTGGCGATCATACCGAGTTGGAAGTCGGTAAGAACCAACCGGGTAGTCACCGTTGGAAGACGGACTTGGAGATCGAACGGATAATCCGCGCGCTTGCCCGCCTCATGCCGGACGCAGGCATCGCGGGGCTGTTGAATCGACTGGGTAAACGCACAGCCAAGGGCCATAGCTGGACCCGCAATCGGGTCTGTTGTTTCCGTAACGATCATCAGATTCCGGTTCACGAGGAAGGGGAGCGCCAGTCGCGCAACGAGCTGACGCTCGAAGAGACGGCAAAGCGGCTCGCGGTGAGCACCATGACGGTGCGGCGGTTGATCAAACGCAAGGTTTTGCCGGCGACTCAGATTTGCGTCGGCGCACCATGGGTGATCCAAGAAAGCGACTTATCGTTACCGACCGTAACAAGCGCGTTGCGTGACACCCCGCCAACAGCCAATGACAAACAAGGCATCCTGAATTTTCAATGAGATAGAGAGGTACGCATTATGTCAGGGTCTCGGTCGGCCCGGTGATACCGAGGTTGTGGTGGCGCTGAACCCACTGACAGCTCGC
>CAYYHR010000479.1:0-2701 GCA_964471705.1 uncultured Chromatiaceae bacterium | reverse complement strand
GAATTCGATCTCGTCGCCGCCTGTCTCCATCCTCGTACAGAGCGCTGGGAGTTTCGCTACGCGCTGACCGCCGACCTCGACCCACACGACAAGTGCAAAGGTCGGTTGAGCAATCGCGCCCGACTGGACGAGCGCTGGAGCAGCGACCCTTTGCCGGTGCTCACGCGCGCTTCGTCGCAGTAATTCCGAATGGCAGTCAAGCAGAGGAAGGCGCCCCGTTACGACGCCTGTACGCCCGCGACACCTGCCGCTTCCAAGGCCAAACGCCACAATCCACCGAAAGGTACCAGAGCGGAGGTATTGCTCCGCTGTGCCCTGTGGGCGAAGGGCCTGCGCTACCGCCTCCATGCCAAAGAGCTTCCCGGCAAACCGGACATCGTATTTCGCCGGCAACATCTCGCCGTATTCGTGGACGGTGATTTCTGGCATGGTCGAGATTGGGAGAAACGCCGGGAAAAACTCGCAAAGGGCAGCAACGCGGACTACTGGCTCGCGAAGATCGGCTACAACATCGAGCGTGATCGAAAGAGTACCGAGCTACTCGAGGACATGGGATGGACGGTCCTGAGGTTTTGGGAGACCGACTTGTTGGATGATCCTGATATCGCTGTTCGAGAGATATCAGACGCGCTCGGACGATTGGCAAGTGGTCAGTAAGGACCAAGCTCAACCGCGCCGCTCTTTTGCGACTGACGAGCTGCCGGGGGTCTCACGACAGATCAGGGCTTGGCCCCTGAGCTACCGCGTGAACCTTTGCCCGCGCGAGCCCTTCGAGGCGGCCTGAGCATGCTCGGCTAGCTCGGCGCTGGACGAAAGCGCAGGACCGTCCGGTCGTACAGCCCTTGACTGAGGGGGCTCCCAGGAATTAACTATGCAAAATAGCACTAGAACATAGCAATTTGCATACTTATATCCCCAGGGCTGCAGAATCCGTGCTGCTACGGCGTCTGTCGCGTTCCCCTGCCGTCGCGATCCTCGGACCACGGCAGTGCGGCAAATCGACACTGGCGCGGCATGTCCTGCGGGAGCGGGATGCCGTCTGTCTCGATCTTCAGGACCGCGCGGACCGGGCGCGGCTGGCCGAGCCTGAGCTGTTCTTCGACCACCATCGCCAGCGGCTGATCTGTCTGGACGAGATCCAGGTCCTGCCGGAGCTGTTCACGCTGCTGCGCGCCGAGATCGACCGCGACCGCCGCCCCGGCCGCTTCCTGATCCTGGGCTCGGCCTCGCGAGACCTGATCCGCCAAACCAACGAGTCCCTGGCCGGCCGCATCTCCCAACTGGAGCTGACGCCTTTCCTGCTGTCAGAGGCGCCCGCGGAGGTGGATTGGAAGCCTTACTGGGTGCGCGGGGGGTTTCCGGAGAGCCTGCTCGCCGCGGACGACCAGGACAGCTTCGATTGGCGCGAGGACTTCATTCGCACCTTCCTGGAGCGCGATATCCCATCTCTCGGATTCGGTGTCCCGGCCCCAGTGATGGAGCGGTTGTGGCGACTGCTCGCCCACAGCAACGGACAGACGATCAACTACAGCAAGCTCGCCGGGGTCATGGACATCTCCACGGCAACCCTGAAGCGCTATCTGGCCATGTTGGAGCAGACTTTCATGATTCGGCTGCTGGCGCCGTTCGAGCCGAATCTGAAGAAGCGGCTGGTACGCTCGCCGAAGCTCTATCTGCGTGACAGTGGGATACTGAATACCCTGCTCGATATCGAGGACTACGATGGATTGCTGGCGCACCCGAAGGCCGGCGATATCTGGGAGGCACTGGTGGTCGAGCAGTTTGTGGCATCATTGCCGCGTTGGCGACCGGGCTTTCTGCGCACCAGTGGCGGCGCCGAGATCGATCTGGTCCTCGAGCGCGCCGGACGGCTGCGACTGTTCGAGATGAAGCTGTCGAAGGCACCCAGGCCCTCACGGGGCTTTCATGAGCTGATGCGGGTCCTGACGCCGGAGCAGGCGATGGTGATCGCCCCGGTCGACGCGCCCTACGAGGCCCATGCCGGACTCTGGGTCATGCCGCCCGGCGAGGCGCTGCGTCGGCTTGTCGAGAAGCGATCCTGATTTGGACACGGCAACGGCTCGCCTCGGCGGGCACGACCCGACCCGGAGAGTAGAAAGACCATGGGCAAGAACAGACTCGAGGCATTCAGCGACGGTGTCCTGGCCATCATCATCACCATCATGGTGCTGGAGCTGAAGGTCCCCCATGGCGCCGCCTTGGATGCTCTGCTGCCGCTTCTCCCCGTCTTCCTCAGCTATGTCCTCAGCTTCGTCTATATCGGCATCTACTGGAACAATCATCACCACCTGCTGCACACCCTGCACCGGGTATCCGGGGCCATTCTCTGGGCCAATCTGCACCTCCTGTTCTGGCTCTCGCTCCTGCCGTTCGCCACCGGCTGGATGGGGGAGAATCACTTCGCAGCCTTGCCCACCGCCATCTACGGACTCGTCCTGCTCATGGCCGCTCTTGCCTATCTCCTGCTGCAACGGCTCATCATCGCCGCCGAAGGCGAAGACTCTGTGCTCGCCCAGGCTGTGGGGCGGGACTGGAAGGGCAAGGCGTCCTGGCTCCTGTACGTGGTTGCGGTTGGAACCGCCTCGCGCTGGACTTGGCTGTCTCAGAGCCTTTATGTGCTCGTCGCACTCCTTTGGCTGATCCCGGATCGGCGAATCGAGCGCCTGCTGCAACTGCAGGC
>CAYYHR010000478.1:0-2711 GCA_964471705.1 uncultured Chromatiaceae bacterium | reverse complement strand
GTTCTACGCTGGGCGGCTGCGAATGAGGAATCAGCCATTGGGAGAGCACTGGAGCTTATTGGAGAAGCCTTCTCCTGCCGCTTCCGAGGCATGCTCCCAAACCCGGGCAGCTCGATTTTTGCTGTGTCCCTAAGGTCCATCAGCAGATGAAACTAATTGTTCCCAGAATTACCGTTTCGACAAGGTCAGAAAGATCTGAGAGCCTCCGCCAATCAAGTTCTTGAAAAGTTTTTTTCGCCTTCCGTTCTCTGCGCTGCCGCGAATTGTCGGATGCCGAGTCGTTTTTGTTACCGATAGGGCGGGAGTAGCTCAACGCCATGGTCTGATCAAGGGCCGAACGGACGCTGCGGGGCTTTCGCGGGTAGGGGGCAGGGTGCACAGCGCACCGCCGCACTTACAGCCGCGCTCACGGACCTCTTCAGCGATTGACTGATCGATCAAACAGCAGTCGGTAGAAGTTGGTGTCGGTCAGGAAGGCGTGACTTACTGAACCTGTCTCTTTTGGTTATGGGCGTAACCCGGAGACAGCCCCCTCAGGCGACTTTCGTCAAGATGTTCGAGGGGGTTTTTCGTTTTCCATCAGCCAATGTGACCACAGACGGGGCAGATTCCCTCAAAAACTCTGCTCACGCTGAGGCTTTGGTCGGCATGGCTCTTTCGCCTTGGTGACAGCCAAGTTCCAGAACCCGGCTATTGTTCTTTCGGTCGGCTCGAATCCAATCGGAGATCACTTCTTCTTCCCTGGAGTCATTGGAGGTGCGCTCTTTGTTCCTCGTCCGCTGCGTAGGTTGAGCTCCTCAACACAATGGCTCGCGTATTCCTTGACCTCCGCACGCGAGCCGCGGTGGAAGCCGGTGATTCGAGCCTTTCCGCCAGACAGAACGTAGCGATGCCAGTCGTCTCCCTCCACGCCAGCAGGCATTGCGGTCTTCTCCACCAAGGCAACCTCGTAAATTGGCCGAGTTGGATCTCTTGTGCGCTCATCCTCCGCGGCCCGCCGCGGTTCGCTTGTCGTAGCAGGTCGCACAGACGCCTCGCCCACACGCAAGATCGATCCTCCGAATGTTTTTCCATCGAGTGCACTGATCGCGGCTTTGGCCTGGCGACCCCTCATCTCCAAATAGCAACAGTCATTACCCCTGCGAGTGGGGGCTCCGGGGATCACCCGAATCGACGAAACGGATCCGTATCGACCAAACAGAGATCGGATGTCTTCTTCTCTCGCATTTTCCCCAAGGTTTTCAACAAGGATAAGTATGGCCTCGGGCTGCCTCCTGAAGATGGCGGTGTTCATGGTGATTCCATTTGTAGACTGCTGAGCACCGTCGCAGGAAGCCGATTCGAGACGAACCTGCGGCGGAGGCTGTCGACGGCATGAGGGGACGCATCCTTGCGACCCGGGCGACACTTGCGTTTCTCCGTCGCAAGCTCAGAAACGGCGCTCCCCCCGTGAAGGCCGATCGCCGCGCGGCTTGGCCGGGTTCACCTTCATGTTGCGGCCCTTCAGCGGGGTTTCATTCAGGCCTTTGATCGCGGCGTCGGCCTCAGCGTTGCTCGACATCTCCACAAAGCCGAAGCCCTTGGACTCGCCGCTAAACTTGTCGGTGATCAGATTAACGCTCTCGATCTTCCCGTAGGCGCCAAAGGCTCCGCGCAGGTCGTCCTGGGTTACGCCATAGGCCAGGTTGCCAACATAGATATTCATGAGTCTCGGTCTCTCAAAAGAATCGTGCATCGAAGAATGGGATCCGTCCGTCCAGCCGATGCACATGCTGGTCGATGGGGTTTGCGGTGCGGCCGGAGCCACCTCGCTAAATTGAATTTGCCCTGAAGGCAGCAAAATGTCCGGGTTGCGTTTCTTGCCGCTGTTGCCGACACCACGCCCGCCCGATGACGGGAGGTGCCATCGCCAGGGGCAGGACCGCGGTCGGTCGACCCTGTTTCTGCGTAATTTCTGCGCTGCGCTTGCGCCGGATGACGCCAAAGCTCGTTGGCTCTGGACACCACAGGCGTCACAGGTGAGACGCCAGTGTCCTCGAACTTGGTCACCACTTCGCTCCTGATTCGGCGTCCCAGCAGTTTCTCGATGCCTGCAAGCAACCCGCGCTCATCGTCACCGACCAGCGAGATGGCCGCTCCGTTGGAGCCGGCGCGGCCCGTGCGGCCGTTACGGTGCACATAATCCTCGGGTACGTGCGGTAGCTCGAAGTTCACGACATGGGGCAGGCCATCGATATCGAGCCCCCGGGCGGCGATGTCGGTCGCCACCAGGGTTCGCACAGCGCCGCGCTTGAAGTCCGCCAGCGCCCGGGTGCGTGCCCCCTGACTCTTGTTTCCATGGATCGCCGCCGCGGTGATTCCGTCTAGATCCAGCTGCTGGGCGAGTCGATTGGCCCCGTGCTTGGTGCGGGTGAACACCAGCACCTGTCGCCATTCACCGGATCGAATCAGGTGGGACAATAGTGCGCGTTTGCGCTCCTTGATTACGGGGTGCACCAACTGCTCGACCGTCTCGGCAGCGGTATTGCGCCGGGCGATTTCGATGCGCACGGGATCGTCCAGCAACCCTTGGGCAAGCCGCTCGATCTCGTGCGAGTAGGTGGCGGAGAACATCAAGTTCTGGCGCCGCCGCGGCAGCAGCTTAATGACCCTGCGGATGTCGTGGATGAAGCCCATGTCCAGCATCCGATCGGCCTCATCGAGGACCAGAA
>CAYYHR010000477.1:0-2717 GCA_964471705.1 uncultured Chromatiaceae bacterium | reverse complement strand
CTGCACATACGGCCTGCAGATCGAAGGCACAGCATCCGTGACGAATGTCCAGGCGCTTCTGCAAAAGGCAAGCGGTGCTGGGAAAGATCTGGTCCGGGGTAGTCGTCGCCACCAGGAGAAGGTCGATCTCGGAGGGTTCGATACCCGCCGCCTCCAGTGCTCGGCGGGAGGCGATCTCCGCCAGCTGGCTGCAGCTCTGGCCTTCGCTGACGACATGGCGCTTACGGATACCGGTGCGGCCGCGGATCCAGTCATCGGAGGTATCGATGATTTCCTCGATATCCTTGTTGGTCAGGACGGTTTCGGGAAGAAAGCCGCCGGATCCGATGACGCGCGAATACAAGCTCACGCCGTTGCCCTCTGTTGCCCCGCTTCCAGCTGCCGCAATACCTGTTTGGCAATGCGGTCAGGGATGTTGCAGTGGATCTCTTTCTCCGCGATATGGATCGCGTTCTCGAAGGCAAGCAAATCGGCCCCGCCGTGGCTCTTGATGACGATGCCCTTCAATCCCAGAAGGCTGGCCCCGTTGTAGCGCCGGGGATCGAAGGTCCGGCTGAAGCCCTTGAGGACGGGCATGGCGGCCAGCCCGGAGAGGCGGGTCAGCAGATTGCGCTCGAAGCTCGATCTGAGGACGTGGCGCAGGAGCTTGGCAACGCCTTCGCTCGCCTTGAGGGCGATGTTGCCGACGAAGCCGTCCGACACCACCAGATCCACACCGCCGAGGTAGATGTCGTCCCCCTCCACATAGCCGATGTAATTCAGGGTGCTGCCGGCGAGGCGCTCATGGGCCTGTTTGACTTGCTCGTTCCCCTTGATCTCTTCTTCCCCGATGTTCAACAGGCCCACCTTGGGAGCCGGGATTCCCGACACCGCTGTCACCAGCTCGCTGCCCATGACTGCGAACTGGAACAGGTGCTCCGCCGTGCAGTCCACGTTCGCGCCCAGATCGAGCATGTGGGTCTGCCCTTGCAGGGATGGCACTGCGGTAATGATGGCAGGCCGGTCGACCAAGGGAAGCATCTTGAGAACGAAGCGGGCAGTCGCCATCAGGGCACCCGTGTTGCCTGCACTGACGCAGGCATCCGCCTTGCCGCTCTTGACCAGCTCGAGGGCCACTCGCATGGACGAGTCTTTCTTGTTGCGAAGGGCCTTCGATGGGGGCTCGTCCATCCCGACCTCCTGTGAGGCGTGATGGACCGTGAGGCGATCGGCGAAGTCGACGCCGGCAAGGTGCCTGGCGATTTCATCCTCTTTGCCGACGAGGATGAGTGTCGTCCCTTTGGAGTTACGTAGAAACTGCAGGGCGGCCTTTGCGATCAGGGCAGGACCGTGGTCGCCGCCCATTGCATCGAGGGCGATGGTAAGGGGCTCAGGCAAAATGGGCTCCGTCCCGGTGCTTCGGGATCGCACACGTGGAGAGGCGTGCCGAGCCTGATCAGGCTTTCTCGTTTACGACCCTGCGACCGCGATAATAACCGTCCGGTGACACGTGATGGCGCCGGTGGGTTTCGCCTGTGGTCGAATCTACCGAGAGGGTGGGTCTGGACAGGGCATCGTGAGAGCGACGCATCCCCCGCTTGGACGGGGTTTTCCTGTTCTGTTGGACTGCCATTCTTGCCTCCGATTATCGAGCCGGCCGCGCATATGCGAGGCTTCACGGCTTTGGTCTGTTCGTGGCTCCCGCGCTGCGGGATCCCAAGCGTTGGTCGCTTCCGCTTGCTTTTGCCGTTCGTCTCTAGTGCTCCCGTCCGAGACCCGCGAGCACAGCGAAGGGGCGATCTCTATCGACCGGCCCTTGCGACGCGCCTTGCCCTCCCACGACTGCCCCGCAAACATCCGGCTCGTGCATCGGGATCTGTGGCAATGCAAGCAGCAGCTCGTCTTCCACCAGATCCGCAAGGCGGATGGGCCCGCTGCTCACCGGCAAAGGGTCGTAGGACTCCGGAAGCAGGCGCTCCTCGGCGGCGCCGGAAACCAGCGCCAGCGATGTGTCGGTGACGATTCGGTGATCGAGCCCATCCAAGCAGCGCTGACAACGAAGCTTCAACGTCGTTGCCGTCTCGCAGTGCAGTATCGCGCGCCGTCCTTCGTCGCGCTGGAATGCAAGCCGAAAGGTAACATCGCCTGTCGCATCGAGCAGAAGCCCCCGCAAACGCGACATGTTCGACAGAGGCAGGATACCGGCATAGACGAGGCACTTGTCTACGGCTCGCCAAGGATCCAAGAGATCTGGAAACGGCGAAGACATAACTTTTCCATATTACGGGGAGGCGGATGGCATGTCAAAAGAAGTCGCGGCGTTCCGCATGCGAGCCGCCTGTAGACCCTGTCTCCCGGCTCCTTCAGGCATGCATCTTGCCGCCAGCTCGGCCCCACTCAGGCATCGAAAGGATGCCGCCGGATGATCGTGTGTGCACGGTCCGGACCCGTGGAAATCAGCTCGATCGGCAGACCCGAAAGCTCTTCGATGCGGGTGAGATAGCTGCGGGCATTCTGCGGGAGTGCATCGTACGCGGTGGCGCCGAGGGTGGATTCCTCCCAGCCGGGAAGATCCAGGTAGCAGGGACGACACCGCCCCAGACCATCCGCGGTAGCAGGGGGCGTGGTCAGCTGCTCGCCGTCCAGATCGTAGCCGGTGCAGATCCTGATCCTTTCCATACCATCGAGCACGTCGAGCTTGGTAATGCAGAGACCACTCACGCTGTTGATGTCGAAAG
>CAYYHR010000476.1:0-2727 GCA_964471705.1 uncultured Chromatiaceae bacterium | reverse complement strand
CCTATATCCATGCCCAGGTGCCGCGCGTCCGCTGTCATACCTGCGATAAGACCACCCAGGTCGAGGTGCCTTGGGCTCGTCGCAACAGCGGTTTCACGTTGCTGATGGAAGCGCTGCTGGTGACGCTGTGCAAAGCAATGCCGGTCCGTCAGGTCGCCCAACTCCTCGGCGTCAGCGATATGCGGATCTGGCGGACGCTGGATCACTACGTCGAGAAGGCGCGCGCACACGAGGACTTCTCCGAGGCCGTTTCCATCGGAATCGACGAGACCGCTGCGCGCCGCGGGCATAACTACATCAGCTTGTTTCACGACCTCGATGTACCGCGTCTGTTGTTCGCTTGCGAAGGGCGAAAAGCCGAGGTTGTGGCGCAATTCGCCGATGATCTCGAGGCCCATGGCGCCTGTGCTGAACAGGTGCGCGATGTCTGTATCGACATGTCCGCCAGTTACCGCGCCGGCGTCGACGAGCATCTCCCATGGGCGGCGGTCACCTTCGACGAATTCCATGTAATTCAACTGGTCAACAAGGCCGTCGACGAGGTTCGCCGGCAAGAGGTCAAGTCCGTTCCCGAGCTCAAGCGCAGCCGCTATATCTGGTTGAAAGACTTTCACAACTGGAGCGGCAAGCAGCACAGCCAGTTCCTCGATCTCAGAACTCTCAATCTCAAAACCCATCGCGCGTTTCGCATCAAAGAGAGCCTGCGCGAGATCTTCCCCGTCGCCGAGACCGCAAGCGAAGCCGAGGGCTTGCTTGAGCGCTGGTACAGCTGGGCGCGTCGTTGTCGCCTCGAACCCATCAAGAAGGTCGCCAAGACGCTCAAGGATCACTGGCAGGGCATCCTTAACGCCTTCGATGCCAAGCTGACCAACGGGCGCGTCGAGGCCGCCAATTCACTGATTCAAGCAGCCAAAGCCAAGGCCAGAGGTTACGGAACCACCCGGCACCTGATCACCATCTCTTATTTGGTCGCAGGCGACTTAACGCATCTCCCGACTTCACCTTTCGTAGCGGCGCAAGCCTAGGCTCTAACTGCGGCGAGAAATTGACTCGGACCCTGTTACCCACACGAAACGTAAGAGAGCCGAGAAAGGTCGCTGCATCGATCACACGAATCCCTGACAGCAGCAAGCGGGCTCCGATTGAGACTTCGAATCGCCTTGCACGGCTACTTTCTCCTCATTCTGTGTGTGCTGAATAGTCATAGGGCGGCCCTCTTGATCTAGACCACGTGACTCTTGTGCAGCTGGGCGAGCTCGGCGGCGGTCAATCCGAGCAGCTCTCCGAGCACCTTATCGGTCATGTTCCCGAGCGGCGGTCCCAAGTGCGTGATACGACCGGGAGTCTCGGAAAGCTTGGGAATGACGCCGGGTACGGTAATCTCGCCTACATCCGGCTCATTGATCGTGACCAGATCTTCCCGCACCTTGAAGTGTGGATCGACAAAGATGTCGGCGATACTGTTCAGCGCCCCGATGGGGACGCCGGCAGCAAGACAGGTCTCGATTAACTCCTCACGGGTCATCGCGGCCGTCCACTGCGCGACGATCGCGTCGACCTCCTCGTGGGCGGCGAGGCGCTTTTTCTTTGGTCCGAAAGCCCCCTCTGCGGCCAGCTCGGGCCGTTGCATCGCGTCCTCGGCCAGACGGGCGAAAATCTTGTCGTTGGTACAGGCGATCGCAACCCACTTGTCGTCCTTGGTGCGGAAGTGGCCGTGGGGACAGGCGATGACGGTGCCGGCACCCTCGCGCTCGCGGATCTTGCCGTGGACCCCATAGGCGGTCGCCAGCTCATCGAGCTGGCGAAACACGGCCTCGTAGGTGCCGATGTCGATGTATTGGCCGCGCCCCGTGTGCTCTCGGTGGCGCAGCGCCAGCAGGATCCCGATCGCCCCGTAGAGGCTAGCCATGTAGTCGGCGAGCGGATTGGGCCCGGGGATGGTCGGTGTCTGTCCGGGAAAGCCGCAAAGATTAAGAAAGACCGCCGAAGGCGTGGGCCAGGGTGGCGAAGCCGCGCTGATGTTTGAGCGGGCCGGTTTGGCCATATCCGGTGACGCTCAGCATGATCAGTCCCGGATTGTCGGCGCTCAAGACGTCCCAACCGACCCCCCAGCTCGCCAGGGTGCCCGGCCGAAAGCTCTCGACAACCACGTCGCACTTGGCGACCAGCTTGCGGAACAGCTTGGCCCCGGTGGGCTGGCGCAGGTTGATTGTGACCGATTTTCGGTTGCGGGCCTCGCTTAGCCAGAACAAGGTCGAATCCTGCCGATGCGAGGGAGTGCCCAATGCCCGCATCGGATCGCCCCCGATGGGGTACTCGATCTTGTAGACTTCGGCCCCGAACTCGCTCAGGATCGAGGCCGCGTAGGGACCGGCAACGAAGTTGCCGACGTCGACAACACGGACGCCATCGAGCGAAAGGCCCTCTGAGACCTCGGCAGGCTGGTCCCGCGTTTGGTTGGCTGCATCATCGGTGTAGTTGCCTTCTGCGCTCGGTCGGGATCCCTTTGCACCCGCGTCTTGTGTTTCGTGGCTCATTCTTAACGTCGTCTGAAATCGTTCACTCGCGCGTGGGGCACTTCTTCGGTTCCAGTATGGGAGCGAACGTGCTGGATCGTTCCTGATAAAGCCGAGATTGATTTCGTATGTCATAGAGCATTCCGCGCCGCGTTTTTCTTGTCAAGCGACTAATTACCCCAGGGATTACCCTGAATGGAGTAGTTGAGCC
>CAYYHR010000475.1:0-2749 GCA_964471705.1 uncultured Chromatiaceae bacterium | reverse complement strand
CACTCCTTTGGCTGATCCCGGATCGGCGAATCGAGCGCCTGCTGCAACTGCAGGCCCAGGAGATACCATGACTTCCGACAATAGACTCATCAAGAAGCTGAGCCGCATCCAGCGCAGTACCGACCGCCATTGGGTAGGCAACGGCTTTCCGGTTCGAACCCTGTTCTCTTACCCGGACTTGGGCTCGGTGCTCAGCCCCTTTCTGCTGCTCGATTACGCGGGTCCGATGGACTTTCCGCCCACGAGCGAGCGCCTGGGCGTGGGCGAGCATCCGCACCGCGGCTTCGAAACGGTCACGATCGTCTATTCCGGAGAGGTCGAGCACCGAGATTCCTCTGGCGGGGGCGGCAGGATCGGCCCGGGTGACGTGCAATGGATGACCGCCGGCTCCGGTGTGGTCCACGAGGAGTTTCATGGCCGCGAATTCGCTCGGAACGGCGGCCGCTTCGAGGTGATTCAGCTCTGGGTCAATCTCCCCGCCAAGGACAAGATGACACCGCCGCGCTATCAGGCCATCCAGGGCAGCCGGATTCCGCAGCTGAGCCTGCCGGACGGCCAGGGCAGCCTGGGTCTGATCGCGGGCGACTACCAGGGAGCCAAGGGGCCCGCTGCGAGCTTTACCCCTGTCGACCTCTGGGATCTGCGTCTGAACGGGGACAAGGGTGTCGACCTTGCCCTACCGGACGGTTACACGACGGCCCTGGTCATGCTCTCCGGCACCTTGATCTTTGAGGATGATCAGCGGCTCGGATCGGCAGAGGTAGGGATCTTCGACCGCACGGGGGAGATTCTGCGCATCGCGGGGGCGGAAGACGCAAGGGCCCTGCTCCTTTGCGGCGCGCCGATCGACGAGCCGATCGTCGGCAGCGGGCCTTTCGTCATGAATACGGAGGAGGAGATTCAGCAAGCGATCACGGATTACCGGATGGGCAAGATGGGGCATCTACCCTGAAAGCATGTGAATGCGCGCTGGCCGAAGAGGCGATACAGAAGAAGGGGGGTCAGAAATAGCGCCCGCCCATTCCGATGACGGTGGTCAAGAGGCCCAAGACCAGGTTCGTGACCATTATCCGGCGAATGACATTCAATACCTGACCGCCTCGCGACCAATCGCCCGCGGCCACGGCTTTTCTGAAATGCCGGTAAGGCACGAAATAGAGATAGACGAAAAGGGCGATCATGACCCAGGCGAAGCCTAGCATGAGGTGAACGGGGAGGCGCACATTTGCCATGCCCCCCAGGACCTCGTAAATCATCCAATAGCCGCTCAGCGGCAGCAGCACCACGGCCAGCCATACCCATACGAAGAAGCGCCGAAAACAGGCGGCCCAGAGGCTCAGGCGTACTGGCGGCTCCAACCGCTCGACCGCAGCCGGCCTCAGCACCATGTGGGAGAAGAACATACCGCCGACCCACACGACGACGGCAAGGATATGCAGGCTTATGGCCAGGCTCATGATGGTCGATGACCTCTCTTAGGCAACTTCCCGGAGGATCATATCTCATCCACTGAGCAAGCGCGCAGGCAGGACCCCGTGCGCCCCGCCCTGCCTGGCATGCAGCTCCCAGGTGATGGCGTTGAGCACCCGCCACTTCTCCGCGCACCAATCCGGCGCCAGCAGGATGTCACGGGAGGCGGTGCCCGTGATCCGGTGGAACAACACCTGCGGCGGTGCCATCTCCACCAGGTCGGCGGCAATATCCACGTACTGCTCCAGACTCAGTGGCCGGTAGTCGCCGCACCTCCATTCGTTGGCAAGGGCGGTGCCTTTGACGACGTGCAGGGGATGGAGCTTGAGCCCGTCGACTCCGAGCTCCAGCACCCGTCGCAGACTCGCCCTGGTGTGCGGGGCGCCCTCCCCGGGCAAACCGGCGATCAGGTGGGTGCATACCTGAAGGCCCCGCCTGCGGGCGGCCAGGAGGGTATGCCGGTACTCGGCGAAGCCGTGACCCCGCTTGACCCGCTCGAGGGTGGCATCGAAGGCCGACTGCAGGCCCAGCTCCAGCCATACCTCGTAGCCCTGATCCCGGTATTGGCAGAGAAGGTCCAGAACGTCGGGTGCGACACAGTCCGGCCGAGTGCCAACCGAGAGACCCACCACATCCGGCTCCTCCAAAGCCTGGCGGTAGAGGGCGTCCAGCCGGTGCGCATCCGCATAGGTGTTGGTATACGCCTGGAAATAGGCGATGAAGCGGCGCGCGCCCGTACGCTTCCCGATCACCGCCCGGCCGGCAGCGATCTGTTGCGCGATCGGTGCCGGTCTGCGGCCGTTGGGACTGAAGGAGACGTTGTTGCAGAAGCTGCAGCCGCCCCGCCCCTTGCTGCCGTCCCGATTGGGGCAGGTGAAGGCGGCATCGATGGCGATCTTGTGCACCCGCTCGCCGTAGTGCCGCAGCATGGCCTGGCCGAAGGTCGGCACATAGTCCGCCAGCGTCAATTTCGTCCCCCGTATGCGAGAATGACCCTTCGCATCGAAAACTTACCAGGATTTCGCAGCCCTGTGGGGACGAGGCTCCAAAAAAGTGGGCGTACGATGAAATTCGCAGAGTAGCTTTGCTCCCTCCCATGACCATCAATGCCGAAGGAAAAGCTCGTAGAGGGTCAAGAGGATCTCGACGACGATCAAGAGGATGATGTACCACTCGGCGCGCAGGGAGCGCCGGCTTTCCTCCAGGCGTAAAAGAGTCTCGGCAGTACGGGTGATCAGATCCAGCTTCTGCTCGACCGCGGCGCTGCGCTCCCCCAGCT
>CAYYHR010000474.1:0-2750 GCA_964471705.1 uncultured Chromatiaceae bacterium | reverse complement strand
CGCCCTGCGCAACGACTTCAGCCGCGCCCAGTCCCAGTCGGTCGAGGACAAGGATTTGGCAATCGCGCAACCCCAGTCCGCTGATCCTCAATGGCACCGGATTCGGACCCATGGCCAACCGTTCGCGGGTGATGGCCTCCTATATCTCGCGGGGCAATGCCGCGATCACCGATCTGCGTAATCTACTGAAGAATGGCTGAACCCGGACGTCCGTCGGATCCCTCACGCGTGAATCACCGCATCAACCCAGAGGACATCGACATGGCAACCAGACGGATGCGGCCGTCCGCCCGAGCATGCATCTCGATGGCTCCAGCCAATCCAAGATCGATTTCTACTGGAAAATATAGGAGCGGGATGGCCCCGGACAGACGCAGGACGACCGCTCAAGATGCGCGTTGCTTGCCCGTGCGCGCAAGCAGCGGATCGAATCACCGTCTTCCTTGCCGTTTGTTCGCTGGCGAACAGACGTCGGCGCTGGTGTGTCATAGAGTGTCGCTAACCTGATCTGATAAGGAGTAACGTCATGCCATACATCCAATTAATGATCAACTGATCGCCTTCGGAGCAATTCTCTGGGCGGTGAATGTCTATATCCCGATGAACGCGACCTTCAGGAAGGTCGCGAATGTGATCGTCGTCGTCATCGCGATCCCATTCGTGCTCGGCGCCTTCGGGTTCTTTGGCCCCATATCGTGGTGACTTCGTTGGGTGCGGTGAGCCGATGTCGAAGCCGTGCCCATCCGATGAGTGGGTAGTTGTATTCCGGCAATCCGCCGGGTGAGTGATCTGCAAGAGTTGAACGCTATGCTATCGTCAAGAGACCAATACATCGAAAAGACGAAGGCGCAGCTCGATGAATGGAACGCGAGTATCGCCGCCTTGGAGGAGAAGGGAAACGAAATCAAGGAAGATGCCAAGGTGAAATATCAGGAGCAGCTCGCCGCACTGCGTGCCCATCGTGCGGAAGGCGAGAAAAAGCTGAAGGAGATGCAGGCTGCAACTGAGAGCACCTGGGATCAGGTCAAACTGGAAACCGACAATTTCTGGGAGGCACTCAAGGATTCGTATGAGGCGTTCGCGGCGCATTTCAAGTAGCCGTCGAGCATGCCAAGCGGCACAGGTGACCTGACGAAAGCCCGCGCGCGCTGAACGCCGCTCCGGGCATTGTGCCCGGAGCGGCGATGGCACACCGCAGGAGACTGCACCCATGAAGGCGAGCACGATGGCGATTCGCGACACCCTGAGCAAGTGGCGGCAGCGGCGCGCTGGCGACCGTTCGACCGCTCGCGAACGCGGCGGCTAATGGGGCCCCGGCTACACGGTGGCCCCTTTTCCGACTCTCGGGGCCTCGCGTACTGAAACCATACCATTACCCACAACTCTCTCCGATACTGCGCTGAGCCTCAAGCGCGAGCACGAAATCGGGGACACGTTGTAGACCGATCCAGAGCGTTTTCGGACCGGGAAAACCATCGCTTTTTCGGTTGAGGAACCCCCCAAGGGTGGCGGTCATTCGGACCATGGTATCAAGTGATGGCGGCTTCTCGGGCGGCGCTTTGCGCAGCGACGTTCCCGTCCGTGGCACGCCGAGGCGCGGAGCGATTGTTGTGCGGGCATGGATCTGTGCACGCAGATCCAGGCGTTGCGGGTCGCGCCGGGATCGTTCGGTCTGCATGATCTGATGAATCTCCACCGACCTGCGCCTCGGTGAGCTCGCATCCTGTGCCTGAGTCGGTCGGTGTCTGAGCCTGCGGGCGTCCCTGCCCGGTTCTGATCTCCCGCCGATACCCTTGAGTACCAGCCGGAAATGTCCAACCCCTATTTGACAATCAGGTTGTTCTCCACCGATTTCACACCCTGGATATTTCGTGCCACTTCCGATGCCCTCTCGAGACTGAGCTGTGAATCGACGGTCCCGCTCAGCGTCACCACGCCGTCGGTGGTGGCCACGCCAATCTGAAAGACCTTCAGCGCCGGCTCCGCCAGGATTTCCGCCTTGATCTTGGCGGTGATCGCCGAGTCTTGCATGTAGTTCCCCGCTGTTTCGGCCTTCTCGCCCATGGACTCCTTGGTCGCCTCGAGCTGATTGCCCGCGCTCTCAGCCGCCTGATCCATCTTGCGGCCGGCCTCCTCGGCGCCGCCCTCCTTTTGACAGCCAGCAAGTCCGAGACCGGCCGACAGGCAGGCGGCCACAACAAGGATTCCTGACACGGTCATCGGCGTGTAGGCATTCTTCTTTTGCACGGGTGATTCCTCAATGGGTTCGTCAGGAGCCGTGGCGATGCACGGCAATGAGCCGTCGTTCCTAGATTTTGCCCAGCAGGAACAGAACCAGTACGATGATCAGGATGGCCCCGATCACGCCCCCGGGTGCATAACCCCAACTGCGGCTATGCGGCCAAGCCGGTATGACCCCCACCAGGATCAGAATCAGAACGACGAGTAAGATGAGACCGATTGACATGGTCATACTCCCATTCGCGAATACACGGTAAACGAACTGCCATTCCAGGATCGGACGACGTCATGATTGGAACGGTCGCTCACCTGGATCGATGGCGAATGAATGCCAAGAGCCGTTGATCACGTTCGACAAATTCCAGACAGGTCGATTTCCAGCAGCGAGACCGCCTATCTCGACGCCTTTGTGCTCCTCGGCAAAGCGCGTCCTAGCTGTCTTTCTTGATGTCCCCCGCGACATCCTCGATCTCCGCCTCGACATCACCGACGCCTGCCTGGATCTTGCC
>CAYYHR010000473.1:0-2770 GCA_964471705.1 uncultured Chromatiaceae bacterium | reverse complement strand
ATTCGGGAATTTTCCTTGCAAAACTTGGCGGTCTTGGCGCCTTGGCGGTTCAACTGCTCTTTTTAGGTTCATCGTCCGGAACGCCGCCGAGCGGACAGGGTCTCCCGTGCCTTGAGGGAGAGGACCGTCACGGTCAGCGCAAAGGTCAGACCGTTGGCCACGATGATGGGCCAGGAGCCCAGGAGCATTCCATAGATCGCCCACAGGGCCACGCCCATGGAGAAGAGCAGATACATCCATAGCGAGATGGCGCGGGTGTCGCGGGTGCGTATGGTGCGGGCGACCTGGGGCACGAAGGATGTCGTGGTCAGGATGGCGGCCAGGGAGCCGATGATCTCGTAGGTTACGGGGGGCATTTGCTGGTTTGGGACCTGCACCTCTTGCGGCAACGCAGTGGCGGATGTTCAGGGGCGTCTGATTTATTCACAAGCGCTCAATCCTGTTCCCACAAACCGCAGGTGAGCGGCGGTAGCTCCAGGCGCGAGCCGGACCAGGGGAGAAAGGCGCATTCGAGACCGTTGGGCTCGAAGCGCTCATGGTCGGCGAGCTGCCTCCAGTCGGCGGCTTTCAGATCCCCGAGCCCGATGTGTATGGTCGTGTGATGCGGGTTGACGGCGAAGAGCAGTCGCTGCTGCCCACGGCTGTAGTCGGCATTGAGCAACATGGCGAGGGCCGATCCGTGGTCCGCGCCGAAGAAGTGGACGAAGCCGTCCGAAGGACGGGACCCGAGACGGAGCAGCGCGCCGCGCTCGGAGAGCCGGAACCGAATCCAGCGGCGGAAATATTCGTGGGACCCCGAGAAGGCCAGGAGGCGGTGATAGTCGAGCGCGTTGATGTCTCCGGACCGGTAGCTGTTGTGGACGCCGCACTTGGTACGTAGGAAATCCTGTCCTGCGGAGAGCATCGGGATGCCGAAGGAGCTCATCAGGATCGCCACCATCAGGTGGGTGCGCCGCCGGTCGTTCGGGGTTGGGAACTGCCCCTGGTGATCCGGATTCTCGGTGATCTTGTCGATCCAGCAGCGATCGTCGTGGGACTCCACGTAGTTGACGCTCTGGGCGGGCCAGGCGGCGAGATGGGTCAGGCTGCCGTTCATGAAGTAGCGCAGCCCGTCCTGGTTTCCGTGGCCGAGCACATAGTCGCAAAGAAAGTTGCGATAGCCGTCGTTCCAGGAGGCGAAGCCGGTGGACTTCAGCTCCAGGGCGATATGTCCGCGAAAGCTCCAGGGCTCGGCGATGAGCACGATGGAAGGCTTCACGCGCTTCAACGCGCTCTCGATCTCCGCGAGAACCCGGGTTCCGATCAGCTCGGCGAGATCGAATCGGAACCCGTCCACATCGAAGGTCTCGACCAGGTGGCTGAGGCTGTCGATGATGAGGCGGCGACCCATGGGTGTGTCGCAGCGAAGGTCGTTGCCGCAGCCACTCCAATTGGTCAGGTTACCCTCATCGTCGAGGTGAAAGTAATACTCCTTGTCGATGTGCAGCAGGTGGTTCGGCTCTCCGACATGGTTGTAGACCACATCGAGGATGACGGCGATCTCGTGTCGGTGAAAGGCGGCCACCACCTCCTGGAGCTCCTCGATCTGGGAGCCGCACTCGGGCACGGTGGCATAGCTGCTCTCCGGGGAGAAGAAATTGGCCGACATGTAGCCCCAGTGGTAGAGGCCCTTGTCGTAGGTGTCGCCGAACTCCTGGATCGGCTGCAGCTCGACGGCATTGACGCCGAGGCTTTGGAGGTAGCAGCCGCCCGCCTCCAGCCATTTTCTCAATCCCGAAAAGCCGCGCCGTTCCTCCTCATCGAGGTGGACGGGGGACCGGCTGATGAGGTCGCGTACATGCGCCTCGATGATCACCAGGTCTTGCCAGGAAGGGGGCTCGAACCTCTTCTCCGGGCGACGGGTGCGCTTCGTGTCCCAGATGATGCCCGGGCCCGCGGGGCCTACAGCAGCCAGCGCGTAAGGATCGAGGATGCGGAAGTCCTTGTTGAAATGGGCCTTGGGCCCGCGCCTGCGGCTGTCTACCTGATAGTAGTAATACCAGCCGTGCAGATCGGCAGGGTGGTGGCCTTCCCAGATCCCGTCGTCCAGAAGATCAAGCTCCGCGGAGATGGGCTCCGGCGCATCCAGGTGCTTGAAGAAGGTCACGGTCACCCGCGAGGCGCGGGGGGCGAAAAGCCGGAACGCCGTTTCCCCGTCACGGATCCGTGCCCCCAGCTCACGCCCGGAGCCGAGGTCGAGCAGCTTGCCCCGGCGGAGCGCGAGACGGACTCTCGCGTTGCTCATGCAGGGGGACCGGCAGTCAGGCTACCGGCATTCAGGGGACTTGCCCGCATTTTTCACCACAGAGGCACAGAGGGCACAGCGAAAGAGATATGCATTCGAATTCTCGAGTCTTCGTGATCTCGAAGCCTGTAATCTTCCATACGGGATGCCGGCCTCCAGAAGACGTAAAACTCTCTGAAATTTCTGTGCCCTCTGTGCCTCCGTGGTAAATTCGCGAGCTAACCAGGCTGGCGTAGATAACCCCCTACCCGTGCGCGATGGGCTTGTCCGTAAAGAGGTAATCGCGCAGCTCGTGATCGAATGTGGGATCCTTGCGGCGGATCCACTCCAGCAACATGGACGCATGCTCCTTTTCCTCGTCCCTGTTGTGGGCGAGGATCGCCTTCAGGTCCGAGTCCCGGCAGGCGTCCGCCCGCTGGTTGTACCAGTCAACGGCCTCCAGCTCTTCCATCAAGGACAGGATTGCCCGGTGCATGTCCCGGGTCT
>CAYYHR010000472.1:0-2780 GCA_964471705.1 uncultured Chromatiaceae bacterium | reverse complement strand
AACACTTTTGCCCAGTGCTTGTCTCCCAGCCCTCGTGCATCGCGGTCGATATCCCGATATCCCGGTGAACATGACCACCTGGCCTGCACGATATACGCAGGGCCGGCACCATATTCGCCTGTGTAAAAGCGGTGATTGCCGTCAGCGCAGTTCTTCTGCAATCTTGGCGTTCTCGCCGAAAACTTCATCTACCCTCAGGGATCACCTGAAAACCGGCCAGTTGTGATCGGGTCAAAACCGGCCAGTGGGCGGGTGCGAGACGAGAGGATATTGCGTCAGTTGTTCTCCGAAGGCAAGTTGCCGTGCTTCCTGGTGCGCCAGCTCCTGGGGCCGCACTTGATGACGTGACCGTCGTCGAGCAGTCGATCAAGCATGGCGGTGACCGCCGGGGTGTCGCCGAGCAGCTTGCCCCAGTCATCGACGGGACGATTGGAAGTCATGATGGTGCTGGCTCGTTTGTGGCGCCGCATGATGAGCTCGAGCAAGTCCTCGGCAGCCGAGGCGGGCAGCTTGCGCATGCCGAGGTCGTCGACGATCAGCAAAGGCACCGACTCGTGGTGGGCCATCAGCTCTTTGCGCGTGCCATCGAGAGTGGCGTCGGCGATTTCTTCGAGCAGCACGTAGGTTTCACGGTAGGTGACCTTGTGCCCGTTGAGAATCGCCGCCAGGCCAATGGCTTGGGCTAGATGACTTTTGCCGGCTCCCGGCGGGCCGAGGAAGAGGACGTCTTCGTGCCGGTCGATGAAATGACCGGCGGCCAGCTCGAAGACGAGGCGGCGGTTCATCTTCGGGTTGAAGGTGAAGTCGAAGCCGTCCAGGGTCCTGCCGGGGTCACGGAAGGCGGCCTGCTTGATGCGGCGCTCGATGAGACGATCGCCGCGCCGGGTCAGCTCGTCGGTGACCAGGGCCGACAGGAAATCGATGTGCGGCAGCGGTTCGCTCTGGGCCTCGATCAGCCGCGTCTCCAGGCTTAGCGCCATGGAGCCCAAACGCAGCTTTCTGAGCGATCGCTGTAGTTCGGCAATGTTCATGGTTCCTCCAGTGGGGGGTTGTTGGTGATGCGATCAATCAGCTCGCGGTAGTCGGTCAGCTCACGGATCAGAGGATCGATCTGCTTGAGGGTCAGCCGCAGTGAGGGCCGGCGTTCGATGTAGCGACGCACGAAGCGGTAGGTCGGGGTGCCCAGCTCGAGTGCGGCGGCACAGGCGTCCTCGACCCCGTCGGGGCCGAAGCGTTTGACCAGAGCGATGACGCCGAGGATGCGCCGGGCGCCGAGGTCGCCTTCGCGTTCGTGGATGAGGTGGCAGAGCTGGCCAATGTGTTCACCGGCGCGGCGCGCCCGTTGCAGGATCTCGTGCAGCCGAAGCGGGGTGGGGGCAGGCCGATCCTCGCGCGCGGTGCGATGGCGCCCCGGCTGCTGACGAGTGTGTTCGCGCAGCAGTTGTCCGTGCTGCGCCGACAGGATGCGCACATGGTGGGAGTCCCACTGCACCCAGACCAGGCGCCCGACGTGTCCGGGCGGCACCGAGTAGTAGGCGCGGGCGAGCTCGATATGGCCGTCGAGGTGCACGGTGCGGGTGCCGTATTCGTAGTAGCGGAATGGTGCGACAGGCAGCGGGCGCAGATACGGCCTCTCCGCGGCAAACATGGCCGCCACCTGGCACTTGGTGGTGCCGTGGATGCGAGTGTCGGCCCAGCGCTCCTCCCAGTGATCGAGGTGTGTCTGGGCTTCCTCGATGCTCTCGAATTTCAGCCCCTTGAGGGGTGTTTCCTGGGCATGGTCGACGCTACGCTCGACCTTGCCCTTGCGATCTGGGTTGCGGATCCGACACGGCAGAGCGACGGCGCCGTGGTGAGTGAGCATGTCACGGTAGAGGGGGTTGAGTTCGGGGTCGTAGATGTCGGGCCTGAGCACACCCTCCTTGAGATTATCGAGCACGAGCACACGTGGGCAGCCGCCCAAGCGTCGGAACGCCTGTTCGTGGAGCTCGGCCCATGTCCGCGAGCTCGACTTCCAGACCAGTAAGCGTACGCACTTACGGCTGTGGCCGAGTGTGAGCACGAACAGCCGGGTGCGCCGGTACTTGCCGGTGTCGGGGTGGCGCACCAGCGGCCCGGTGCCGTAGTCGACCTGAGCCTCTTCGCCTGGCTCGGTGTGGATGACCGCGAAGGTCTTCGCCCCGCCCTGGCCCCGCAGCCTGCGCACAAAGCGGCGCACGCTGCTATAGCTGCCCCCGAAGCCGTGCTTGTCGACCAGCTCCTGGTAGATCGCCACCCCGTTGCGGCGATCCGACAGCGCCTGCTCGATCATCTCCCGATACGCCTCGCAGGCACTCGGTTGCGGCTTCACGACCTGTGGCGTAGGCGCCTCGGAGTCGGTGATCGCCCAACTGGCCGGTTTTGAATCCGCCCCGGGGTCGGTGATCGCCTGACTGGCCGGTTTTGGCGGTGCACGCCGGCCCCGCACCGCTCGGATCGCGATCCCGGCCGCCTTGAGGTACGCACTGGCTGTCTCGCGTCGTACCCCGATCGCCTCTTCGATCTGCCTCAGCGACCAATTCAGTCGCCCAAGGGCCTCTACCTGCTGTCGTTTCTGTTCGCTCAAGACGTTGGCCATCCCGGCGCAGGCTCATTCGCCTGCACCTTCGTCAACGTCTCGCCCCCTTACTCCGACTGGCCGCTTTTCACCCGATCATGACTGGCCGGTTTTGGCCGATCCCCGAGGTTTGCGTCGTGCCGTTCGCTCGCCCCTGCTCGCACCACGTCTGTAATACGTGATG
>CAYYHR010000471.1:0-2780 GCA_964471705.1 uncultured Chromatiaceae bacterium | reverse complement strand
CTTGGTCACGACTATGCGCCTATCGGTAACCTTCGGGCTCTTGCTCGCTTGCGTGATGTTGTTCGGGCTCGTCGCCACGACGCCCGCTCTCGCCACCGGCACAGATGGGGGGGTATCCGCTCCAACAGCGGTCTCCACCACTTCGGCTGCCGGCGATCACACCCCCAGGAGCACGGAAAACCACCATCCCTTCGCGTTCATCCTGTTGGAGCTGACTCTCCTGCTCGGGATGGTGATAGCCGCACGCTGGCTGGCTGACCGCTTCAAACAACCGGCAGTGCTCGGAGAGCTCATCATCGGCGTCGTCCTTGGGAACATCGGGTATTGGCTCGGACTACCCTTCTTCTCGTTCATGATGGATTACGGAATCGCCAGCCCCCTGTTCGAGCAGGTGTGGCGTAGCGGCTCCTCCGTCGTGGAGGCGGCGAGTCATGTCTTCGGGCCGCAGGAGCTGGCGCCGGGAGGCAAGGGCTTCGAGGTCGTCCAGCTGATGACGGGGCACAGCGGCCTTACCAATGTCAACATCGGAGTGAGCATGTGGCTATTCTCCAGCCTCGGCATCGTGCTTCTCCTTTTCAACGTGGGACTGGATACGCGTCTAAGCCAATTGCGCCAGGTCGGGTCGAGGGCCGCTTGGGTGGCCGTCATCGGCGTCGTTGCGACCTTTCTCCTCGGGCTGGTGGCCAGTACCTGGCTGTTGGCGGACTATCCGCTCACGGCACGGATATTTTTGGCCGCCGTCCTGTGCGCCACCAGCATCGGGATTTCGACGCGTGTATTCAAAGACCTGAACAAGGAGGACACCGCGGAGGGCCGGATCGTCCTCGGCGCCTGCGTCCTCAATGATGTGCTGGTTCTGGTCCTGCTGGCCGTCTGTATCGAGCTGGTGCTCGAGGGCCATATCGAGTACGGGGCAACCGCCTGGACCATCTTCCTGAGCAGTGCCTTCCTGGGCGCGATCGTGGTCCTCGCCGACTATTTCGACAACCGGATCTCCAGGCTGCTCGGCACGCTGAAGGCGAATGAAAGCCGGTACTTGCTGCCACTGGCGTTCGCCTTCTCGATGGGGTGGTTTGCCACCCAGATCGGACTCAGCAATACGGTCGGCGCCTTCGCGGCCGGACTGGTTATCAGTGATGAGTCGCTGCGTGCCAAGATGAAGGAGCTCGTGCTGCCGATGGTGTCGGTCTTCACCCCGATCTTCTTCCTTCTCATCGGGATGCAGGTGAATCTCGTGTCCTTCCTCAACTGGAATACCCCCGCGCTCACTGCCGTGTTGCTGCTGGTGGCGGTGGGCGGAAAGCTCCTGGCCGGTCTCAGCGCCGGGCGAGGCGTGGACCGTCTGAGCGTGGGACTCGGCATGCTACCGCGCGGGGAGGTGGCGCTCATCTTCGCCGGTATGGGGAAGAGCCTGGGGGTGATCGACAATGACGCTTATGCAGCTCTGATCCTCGTCATCATTCTCATGGCCTTCGCCACGACCCTGACCTTGAAGTGGTCCTTTGCACGAGAAGCCGCGAGTGCCGGTTCGTAAGGCGATCCCCCGAATAAATCTCCGGATCGAGACGGATTGTTTCTCAGACGAAGAGCCGTTGAACCGCAGAGACGCTGAGAACGCAGAGGGGGATCAGGGGTTACGTAGCTCCGTTGCCTGGCGGCTAATAGATCCCCGCGTCGACCTCCTTTTGCAGCAGCGAGACCTTCCGCCGGAGGGCCTCGCGTTGGGCATCCTTCGCGCGCAGATCGGATTCATTGCCCCGAGACTTCAGATCGGAGACGCTGCTGTCGATCTCCCGGATCTGTTGCTCCAGGGCACGGTTGCCGCTGTAGGTCTGGCTCAGGCGCATCTGGAGTCGCTGCCACGCCTGGGTCAGGCTCGCGTATTCGCCCTGGCGATGCCGCAGTTTTCCCCGGGCATCGGCCTGCTTCTCCTGCAGGGCGGCGAGGACGGCGTTGAAGTCCCGGTTCAGACTGCGCTCTTTCGCAAGCTCGCGCTCGAGCCGCCCCTGGCGCGTGTCGTAGGTACCCGAGGCTAGGCAGCTCGTATTCTTGAAGAAGCTCGCCTCGTGCGGATTGCACTCATCCGGACTCGTTGCACAAGCGCCCAGGGTCGAGCTGCAGGCAAACAGGTACCAGATCACATTGGCTCTCATCGACTTCGCCCTCTATCAGCCCGACACGGGCGAGACGCGAATCTGCTGATCAAGCAGCTCCAGGTCCCGCTCGAGTGAGGAAATCTGTCCTTGCAGCGTCTGGATCTCCCGATCCATCTCGCGCGTGTCGCTGCCGGACCGGCGACTGGCCGCGGCCACGGCGCGCCAGTCCTCCTCCTTGCCCTCCAGCGAGGCGAGGGTTTGCTGCAGGTGATCCCGGTTCGCCTCGATTCCCCTCATCCGAGCCCGCGCGTCCGCCATGGAGACTTGGCGCTTGTGATAGGACGCATTCAGTGACGCCAAGCGTTGGAGGTCCGAGGAGATCGCCTGTCGCGTGGTGGCGATCAGGGCCTCGACGCGCTGGTTCTCGGTGCGCATCTCGGCAATCTCGGTCTGGAGGCGGTCCTCGCTGGACGCGTATTGCCGCCGCTGGCCCTGGACATAGGCGTTGGCGGCGACCCCGGCACCGCAGCCGAGCATGCCGGCGATCGCCGTATTGCGGCCTCGGTGCCCATTGTCCGAGAGCAGGTTTGCCCCGAGCGCGGCAATGGCGCCGACTGCGAGACAGCCTTCCATCGAGGTGCGTGCCATCGCGTTGGGGTCCTCGGGCTGGCTCGAAGGTTGGCT
>CAYYHR010000470.1:0-2785 GCA_964471705.1 uncultured Chromatiaceae bacterium | reverse complement strand
TTGTTCGGCCGATCGAGTGTCACGGTGCCCGAAGAGGCGAGGCCAAGCTTCTGATCCTCTTTGGTTACCACCTCGAAGGTGGCGTCATAATCGAACGCGATCACATCCTGCGATGCGAGATAATCCGACATCTTCTTGAGGGATGCTTTTGCGAAATCCGCATCGGCGATGGCCCCAGAAGGACTGATAGCTACAACTGCAAGCGTGGTCACCGAGATGGCCAAAGCTCGCCGGGCAGTTTGGTAAGCGTCTTTCAGCATGACATATTTCCCCTGATAGTGACATTCATATCAAGCGTGGTGAAATTGGACCGCTCATGATTGGTCTGTAAGCATCGAGCCTCCCCTCTCTCCTTGCATTATCCCATTCTGAACCCCAACTCTCTGGGCTACCAACTTTCCACAGAAGTTCGTGGCTAACTTATAAGTAGGATGCATTGTGGGATGCGCTTGGAGAAGTAGACGACGTTACCCCTGTCGAGGTCGCAATCCCGGCGGGTGCTTTCGACGAGGCGATTAGCTCTATAACTCAGCTCGCGGCAAGCCGAAGGGATGAAGTTGTCGGACAACGTCTGAATGGCGTCGGAACAGGCACCAAGATGCCATTATCGATGTTAGCGAACCCGTCCTGCTCCCACCGTCAGCGCCGATCCGGACCGCAGCTGAGTTTCAGCGCTAATCGCCTTCGACGATGTCCCAGATCCCAACCGCCCGCACACCGCAGATCTCCCACACGCTGATGAAGCCGCCGGTGGAGAGTCGACGCCGTTTGCCACATTGGGGACGTTTACATCTAGTTTAGAGCGTATCCCGGTCGGCTGCCGAAGGAGTGCCAGCCACGCGTTCCGCGTTGTAGGGCATCCCGCCCTCCAAGACGAACCGTGGCTGCGTCCACCTGTTTAGCTGCCACCGTAGGGACTCGACTCAGCGGCAGGTTTTGGCGAACTCGTCCATTCGACAGCTTCGCTACCTCGCGCAGATGGAGCAACTTGACCGCTAGGAGGTACGCGACGCCTGGTTAGGTTTTCACCCGTGCACCTTAGCAGGACCGATTCCCTGGTACGCGATGTACTCGACTTGCACCGGTCAGTGACGACCGGTGGTGGGCGATTAATCGGGTGATTCCCGGCACTGCTCCGCATCAGCTCGATTTCCTCGAATCACCTCGTCTTGCTTTGTGCGACACGCAGATGAGTCTTGACCGAAGGCTGGGACGGGAGGATATTTTCGCTTGGGCGGTTAGATTTCCAGTCTTTTTTCTCTTCCGCTTCCTGCCGGAAAAGCTGGCGGATGTGGCGGAAAGAACAGGTGCGGTGGCCCGGCAGGCCGTCGCCGATGTGAAACAGTGGCTGGTGCGCGAACTGGGGGCGGCCCACCAGGAGGTCGACCGAGCCGAGGCGCTGCTGGCCCAGGAAAGTGGGATGCGCACCATGTCCGCCACTGTAACCGTACAGCCATCAGGCCACGAATTTTTCGCGGAAGGCAACGACACCGTGCTGGAGGCCGCCCTGCGGGCCGGCATCCCCCTCAATTACGGCTGCAGCAACGGCAATTGCGGCGAATGCAAGGTCAGGCTGCTGGCCGGCCAAGTGAAGAAGGTGCACCCCCGCGACTTCTCTCTGAAAGAAGCAGATAAGACCGGCGGCGATTTCCTCATGTGCTCGTACGCGCCGGTCAGCGAGATCGTCATCAAGGCCAGCGTGGCGGGTGCGGACGACATCCCCCAGCAGAGAATCCCCGCCAAGGTGAAGGCCGTGGAGGTCATCAACAAGCACGTTGCCGCCCTACACCTGCTGGCACCCCGCAGCCAGCGCCTGCGCTTTTTGGCAGGCCAGTATGTGGCCCTGAGCGCCGACGGCACGGAAGGGGACTACTACATTGCCAGTTGCCCCTGCGATGACCGGCACATCGAATTGCATATTCGCCAGAACGGCCAACCCTTCGCCTGCAAGGTGTTCGAGAGCCTTGGCAAGGACGATGCGGTCCGCATCGAAGGACCCCATGGCCACTTCGTGATGAAGCTGGATTCCCGCCACTCGGTGATGTTTGTGGCCTGGGGCGACGCCTTTGCCCCAATTAAGAGCCTGATTCAGCACGCCATGAGCCTTGAATTGGCCCAGGCCATGCATCTGTACTGGATCGAGGGCGGACTAGGACATTACCAGGACAATCTGTGCCGGGCCTGGGCGGACGCCTATGACAATTTCGCCTATCACCCTCTGTCGGGGGAGGCTGCCCCTGCCGCCATTGCCGCAGCTATTCTGAACCTGCACGAAGACTTGTCAAACACAGACGTTTACGCTGCGGGTCCCACAGCGCTGATTGAAGCACTGGAGGCAGGTGCGCTGGCACGGGGTCTGTCTCCCTTGGGTTGGCATGGGGAAACCGTGGATCGTGATTAGCTCGATTCCTCAGCTGAGACTCCGCAGTGGAGATCTCCTGCCGAAACTGAGCGATTTTCACGACCGGAAAACCTACGGAGCCGCCGACAGTGTGGACGCTGAGGGGTCCTGCGGAGCAGCGGCGAAGCCAGCTGAGCTTTCGAACTAATCACCTCGTGGATTGAGAGGCTATTTCATGCCTCACATTGAGACCAGGGACGGACGGATGCAAGGCGCAGTGCACAGACACTGGTCATGCCATTGCCAAGCGCTGCTACGCTGCAGACTCCGTTTCCTGGCCCCCACCCGAAGGTCCGCTTGCCGCCCGTAGTCTTGCGCCCAATGTCTGCTGTTCGACTCAAACCTGCCACTATCTCGGAGATCCTGAGAGACTCCTTATGGCCG
>CAYYHR010000469.1:0-2792 GCA_964471705.1 uncultured Chromatiaceae bacterium | reverse complement strand
CCTTCCTCACGACCTTGTTGTGTGAAGCGTTCGGCAAATCCGCTCATGACGGCAGCCTCCTGAGCATAGCGTTGCTGGTAGATAATCCGTTCATTGTCGTCCAGGTGCGTATAGATGTCGATGAAATCCAGATACTCGAGCTGCCGCTCCGGGTCTGGCTCCAGTTCCAGCAGGCCGCGCACGGCGTGCGCGTAGATCTTGATCTTCTCCTCGGGACCATAGGCCATGTTCGGCAGGTTCAGGCGGGCCACGACATTTGGGCTATCGAGGTGCTCACGTGCCGGTATCCGAAACAGGGCCAAGGCCAGGTACCGAAAATCCAAATACCGAATCCCGAATATTTCGCCGTGGCTTAGAGGAAAAAGCGCGGTGTGCTGCAACCATTCCTCAATATGCATTCCTGTTCACGAATCCCTTGAAGATCGTCTTGAGGATGATCTCCAGGTCAAGCCAGATCGACCAGTTGCGCAGATAATACAAGTCATATTCCACGCGCTTTTCCATTTTTTCCATGGTATCCGTCTCGCCTCGCCAGCCGTTCACCTGAGCCCAGCCGGTGATACCCGGCTTTATGGTGTGCCGCCACATGTAGTGGTGGATGATCTTGCGGTACTGCTCGTTGTGGGCGACGGCGTGGGGTCGGGGTCCTACGACCGACATGCGACCTTGAAGAACATTAAAAAACTGAGGTAACTCATCGAGCGAAGTTCTTCTCAGAAAGGCCCCGACCTTTGTAATTCTCGGATCGTTCTTCTTCGCCTGGGGTATCCGGTTGCCGTCCTCGGTTACCAGCATCGTCCTGAATTTCCACACGATAATTTCCTTTCCGTCGACTCCGTAGCGCCTTTGCTTGAAGAGTACCGGACCCGGGCTTTCCAATTTGATTGCGGCCGCGATCAAAAGCATTAGAGGCCCAGTGAAAATACATGCCGCCACCGCTACAAGGCCATCTTCGAGTGTTTTCAGTGCCTGCGACACACCTGCGATCGGAGATGCACGAAGCTTTACCACGGGAATGCCACCCAGATCGTCGACGGAGTGGTTGAGCAGGTTGTGTGCGAAGATGTCCGGAACGAAAACGACCGAAATCGCGGTGTCTTCCAAGAATCTGCAGATCTGTCGGATTCTCGCCTCTTCCTTGAGCGGCAGCGCTATCCATACCTGATCTGTTTTTCTCAGATCTGATCCTGCCGGAGTCTGTTTGTCGGCGGAACCCCTGTTGCCCCCGAGCTCCGAAAGTCGTTCTGTTCCACCGACTACAGGGAGCCCTTCGATCAGTGTGCCCTGCAATGAAGGATCGTCGTCAAGATAGGCGAAGGCTCTCAGGCCTGCAGAATCGCTCGCCTCCAGATGGCTGCGTATCCATCTCCCAAGAGTGCCGGCACCGATGATCAAGACGTTGCGTGTGTTGATGCCCTTGCTTCTGGCCAACCGAAGTAAACTGCGCCCGATTAACCTGTTCCCTATCAGCAAAAAGGCGGTAACCAGGAACCAGTAACCGAACCATAGGCGCGAATACAGGGTGCCAGTCTTGGAGAAATAGAGAAAGACCATGCCCACGGCAGTGATGCACAGCCAGGCGAACAGAATCGACTTCGCTTCCAACCAAAGGCTCGCTCCCCGCCAGGGCTTGTAGAGGCCGAATAGTGGAAAGAACGCGAGGGCACTTAACGCAGCGAGGAGAAGGGCGATCTCATCGTTCGGTGCGAGTGAAAAGGTACCTTGGCGGAGATAATATGCGACCATCCCGCCAACGATGATCACTGCGACATCCAGCGTCCTTGCCGCGATGACGATTAACTCGGAATCGCGCTTCAAAAATCCATTGTGTCCCGAGAATTTGCCTCTCGGATGGGCTATGCTGAACTCCATCTGAACTCCCCCCAAAAATGCAGCGGATCTGGAGCGAGCGGTTGCCGGGCAGCGGAACTGAGGCGACGGCTAGCCCAAAGCGTAGGGGGCTTTGAGACGGGAATAGCGAGCAAGCTACCAGCGCGCAACCCTATCCACTTGGAGGGTTACGATGGTGCTTGTGCTTGCTATGAAACGCGCCACCCGTCAGTCATCTCCCCAGAGACATGGGCCTGCCGAGCCTTTTTATCTTCTACGGCGGAAGACTATACAGCAATCACCATCCCGTACCGTGGCTCACGAAACCCTCCCCAAAGCCTACAGACAGCACGAAAGCTGCCTGCAAACTTAGGATCGCATCTAGCTGCTGAGTAAGGCCCAGAAGGCCGGTATTGCTTTCGGAACTCGCCTTAGCTAGATGGGCTAAGGGCTTGGCGGCTGGGCAACATTGCTGCTTCCCGTGCTGCCCCTGCCGCTGCTGCTTCCCGTATCGAGGGTGGTGCCTAGGATGGCCAGCCCTCCAATGCCGACGGCGGGCACGGCCCAAGAGGGGATGCTCGAAGTACCTGGGACTGTTCCTGCCCCTATTGCTCGGGCGAGCTGGACATCGGTTGCAGCACTGGAGTAATCACCTGCGACTGCGTTGTGGGGGGTGACCTCATGAGATCCGACGGCGCCTGTGGTGCAGGTGTTTGTGGCACCGATCGTCAAGACCTCATTATCGGCCAAAGAGTACCTGCAGCCGTCGGCGAAGGTGATTATGGCATTCCCGTCTTCCAGGACCATGAAACGGTCCCCTTGGCGTAGCGCCATCCCCTCGTGTGCCGGAACATATTGGGCGCCCTGACTGACTACGCCAACGCCCACGAGACGCGAGAGGGTGGCGGTAGATTCCGCAGCGCCTACCGTTCCAAGCGGTAAAGCTAACGCTAAGGATGCAA
>CAYYHR010000468.1:0-2796 GCA_964471705.1 uncultured Chromatiaceae bacterium | reverse complement strand
GCGCCCGAGACCGAGGCAGGTTGGTGGGCCGGAGCGCTCGCCCGGCAGTGCCGGGCGGCGTGCGACGAGCTGGCGTTTCTCGCACCATGGAGCGGTCTGCCCGAGGCCCCGGAGGGGATCGGCGAGCTTCCTGAAGTCGACGCCATCCCGACCCTGCGCGCCCTCGCTGGGCTGGGAGTGGCACTGTCGACCCGCCTCGGGAGCCGGTCGGAGGCGGGGGCGACGCCGGAACAGAACGCCTGGCTGGCCGACCTGCGCCGGCATGTCGATACAGGCAGCGAGCGTGCCCAAGCCCGCATCGCCACGATCCAACACCTGGCGGTGCAAGCCGGCGAGCTCGCGGACATGGACTATGGCTTCCTGTACGACAAGGCATCGCGCCTGCTGAGCATCGGCTACAACCTGGACGAGCGGCGCCGGGACGCGAGCTACTACGATCTGCTGGCGTCGGAAGCGCGTTTTTCCGTGTTCGTCGCCATCGCCCAGGGGCAGTTGCCCCAGGAGAGCTGGTTCGCCCTGGGTCGCCTGCGCACGAGCGCCGGCGGTGAGCCGATCCTGCTGTCCTGGAGCGGCTCCATGTTCGAGTACCTGATGCCGCAACTGGTGATGCCGACCTACGAGCACACGCTGCTCGACCAGACCGCCCGGGCGGCGGTGGCGCGGCAGATCGAGTACGGCCAGCAGCACGGCCTGCCCTGGGGTATCTCGGAATCCGGCTACAACCTGGTGGACGTGCACCTCAACTACCAGTACCGCGCCTTCGGCGTGCCTGGCCTGGGGCTGAAACGCGGGCTCGCCGAGGACCTGGTGGTCGCGCCCTATGCCTCGGCGCTCGCGCTGATGGTGGCCCCGGACGCGGCTTGCCGGAATCTGCAACGGCTCTCCGCCGCCGGGGCGGAAGGGCGATTCGGCTTTCATGAAGCCATCGACTACACCCCGGCACGGCAAAGGCGCGGCGAGTCCCATGCCCTGGTGCGCTCCTACATGGCCCATCACCAGGGCATGAGCCTGCTCGCCTTGGCCTCACGGCTGTTGGACCGTCCGATGCAGAAGCGCTTCGCCTCCGACCCGCTGTTCCAGGCCACGCTGCTGTTGCTGCAGGAGCGCATCCCCAGGGCCTCGGCATTCTTTGTCCACACCGCCGAGCTGATCGGCATTCAGGCCGGCACCCGAGCCAGCGCGGGCACACCGCCGATGCCGATACGCGTGCTGGACAGGCCCGACACGCCGGTCCCGGAAGCTCAGTTGTTGTCCAACGGCCGCTATCACGTCATGGTCACCCACACCGGCGGCGGCTACAGCCGCTGGAAGGACCTGGCCGTGACGCGCTGGCGCGAGGACGGCACCCGCGACCACTGGGGTACCTTTTGTTACCTGCGCGACCTGGACAGTGGCGCAACCTGGTCGAGCGCTTACCAACCGTCCCTGCGGCACGCGGAGCACTACGAGGCGATCTTCTCGGAGGGGCGCGCGGAATTCCGCCGTCGCGACGGCGATTTCGACACCCATACCGAGATCGCCATATCGCCGGAAGACGACATCGAGCTGCGCCGGGTGCGCATCACCAACCGTTCCTCCGCGCGCCGGACGCTCGAGGTCACGAGCTATGCGGAGGTGGTGCTGGCGCCCCCCGCCGCCGACGCCCAGCATCCGGCGTTCAGCAACCTCTTCGTGCAGACCGAGATCGTGGAGAACCGCCGCACCATACTCTGCACCCGCCGGCCCCGCTCGCGCGACGAGCCGGTACCCTGGATGTTTCACCTGATGGCCGTGCACGACGCCGACGCCGACGAGCTTTCCTACGAAACGGACCGTTCGCGTTTCATCGGCCGCGGCCGCACCCTTGCCACTCCCTTGGCGATGGACGATCGCGCGGGGCTGTCCGGCGGCCAGGGCTCCGTGCTGGACCCGGTGGCGGCCATCCGCTCCCGGATCAGCCTCGGGCCGGGACAATCGGCCAATTTGGACCTGGTCTACGGCATCGGCGACAGCCGCGATGCGGCCCTGGGCCTGGCGGAGAAATACCAGGATCGCGGTCTCGCCGACCGCGTCTTCGACCTGGCTTGGACCCACGCCCAGGTGGTGCTGCGTCAGATCAATGCGACCGATGCAGAAGCGCAGCTCTACGGGCGCCTGGCCAACTCGATCCTCTACGCCCACGCCGCACTGCGCGCCGATCGCAGCCTGCTCATGCGTAACCGCCGCGGGCAATCCGGCTTGTGGGGCTATGCCATTTCCGGCGACCTGCCCATCGTCCTGGTGCGTATCGGCGACCTCGCCAATATCGAGCTGGTGCGCCAGCTCATCCAGGCCCACGCCTACTGGCGTCTTAAGGGATTGGCGGTTGACCTGGTGATCTGGAACGAAGACCGTGCCGGCTACCGGCAGGTGTTGCAGGACCAGATTCTGGGTCTGGTGGCGGTGGGCCAAGAAACCCAGGCGATGGACCGGCCGGGGGGCATCTTCGTGCGCTCGGTGGAGCAGATCTCGGAGGAAGATCGCACCCTGTTCCAGACCGTCGCACGCGTCATCCTCAGCGATAGCCGGGGGACCCTGGCGGACCAGGTCAACCGTCCTGATCTGCCGCGGGTGCACGTGCCGCGCCTCAAGCCCAGCCGGCCCCGCCAGGCCGAGGCTCCCGCCGCTTTCGAAGCACCACGGCGCGACCTGATCCTTGCCAATGGGATCGGGGGGTTCACCCGGGACGGCCGCGAGTACGTCATCACCACCATGCCCGGACAGCTCACCCCGGCGCCTTGGGTGAACGTACTGGCCAATCCCGCCTTCGGCAGCGTC
>CAYYHR010000467.1:0-2803 GCA_964471705.1 uncultured Chromatiaceae bacterium | reverse complement strand
GCGCGGACGCCGAGCGGTTGACGTCCGGTCTGGAAGGCACCTCGAAAAATTCGAGGTGCCCATGGGGCACGGGGATGTGCGTCTTGAAAAATCCCAGGCTGGTCAGTCCGCGCTCGAGACCATCACCCGTCCCATACCCGGACCCAGCTCGAAATCGAAGGGCGTGGGCAGATGCTCAACGGGCCATTCCGGCGAGACGTCATCCAACGGGGCTTGGTCCTGCACGTGCCGGTACAGGTCGTAGCAATGGAAGTGCTTGCGATTCCAGGGGTCCTTGTTGAGGGCGAAGAGGGCTTCGCCGTGGCCGCTGGTGGATGCCTTCCAGAACATGAGCACGCCGGGATCCGGGTAATCGAGCTTCTGTATCGGGCCCTCTTCCCGAAAGACCGGGTGCTCGCCCTTGATCCGATTGACCCGGGTGATGAAGTCGGTGAGATCCACCGCCGGCTCTTCCCAGTCCTCCGGCTTGGTATCCACGACGTGCAGGCGCCGGCTGAAGCCGTATTCGTAACCGATGGGCATCATGACACCCGCCGAAAAGAGGGCCGTGAAGAGATAACGCTGCTTGAGGGCCTCGACGTTGTGGCCGGACTCGCTGAACAGGCGCTCGGTATCGTGACTCTCGGGGAAGCCGATGGAAGGGGCGATCTGCCGTGTGAGCTCGTACTGCTCGAGGAGCCAGGGACTGGAGAAGTCCCACCACTTGGCGCTGTTGAAGACATAATCGAACCCGGCTGAGGCCGTTTCTTTGGTGTCGCGCGGCGAGCACCCGAGGGTCTCCGCCGCGAAGACGACATCCGGATGTCGCTGCCGCACCTGCTCGATGATCCGGCTCCAGAAATCCCGGGGGATCTGGTAGGCAGCATCGCAACGGAAGCCGGTGAAGCCCAGCCCCACCAGGTACTCGACGATATCGATGCAGTAGCGCAGCAGGCCTTCTCTGTCGGGAGAATTGCGGTGATCGAGCTGCGCCAGATCTCCCCAGACCGTTTTCGACCCGTCGTCTTCGAAGCAGAAGGGATTGACGATGCGGTCGCCCTCGCGCACGAGCCACTCCGGGTGCTCTCTTACCAGGACCGAATCCACTGCGCAGTGGTTGATGACCAGGTCGATCATCATCCGCAGGCCCAGGCGATCGGCTAGTGCGGTCATCTCCTTGACCTGTGTGTCGGCGGATTTGCCGGAGCTCGGCTTCAACAATGCCTTGTTGATCTTGAAGTAATCGGCGATGGAATAGAGGCTGCCCGAATGACCAGGTTGCTGGATGGGGTTGACGAAAACCCAGTCGAATCCCATACCGGCAGCCCGTTCCAGATGCGGCTGCCAATCGCTGAAGGGTCCGGCGAGAAGGGGGAAGAGATTGTATATTTTCATAGTGGTGAGCGCTGACGCGATCCTTTGGGATAAGCAACCGCGGTGCTTGGTTGCACGGTTGCGGTCGAGAAATACCTGGGGCTCGATGGGACTTCGGCTCGGCTTCCCCAGAAGCGAGGTATCCGCTACCCGCGGATACGGACGCGGGACACCAGTGCACGGGTCGAATTTTCGATAGTAAAGACTCGATCCCTTCCGTGGCAACCCTAAGGTGCCGACTGTAGGTGCTCTCGGCTCAACGGATCAGCAATGGCTGCTCCCGGCTGCGTCCCCTGTCGCGCAGGCGCTGGGCCTCCTGATCGAGCAGATCGAGAGTCTGCTGTGGCACCAGCTCGAATCCGGGTGCTTGCAATCCGATGCTCAGGGCATAGGGGAGGTTGAGGGCGTGATCGTCGACAAACAGGCTGAGATACCTGCTCTCGTAGTCCGGCGGGACGCGCATGGACCAATTCGAGTCATTCACGGTCCCCGGGGCATTGTATTGGTCCTTCAAACCGAGCAGGTCAGCGAAGAACACCATGATGTTACGCGCCCGGCTGATCAACAGATCGGCGAACAGGGCATGCACCAGGGCACCGCGATGCCCGGCATGGTAAGACACCCATCGCTCCCTGTCCGCGTTTCTCGGTACCAGCCGGTTTCCCAGATCCTCCGCACGTTCGCGTGAGGCACCGCTGCTCACCCACTCGTCGGCCAGTTGCCAGATGGTCGGTGTGTCGTGATTTCCCAGCATGATCCAGTCGATGGGCTCGGCATTCTCGCTCCGATAGACGTCGGTGGGATTGTGCGGGTCCACCTTTTGCAGGACTCGGAAACGGCCCAATCCGAATCGGTCGAGCACGCGCTTCAGAGGTAGCGGAAGGGTGCTCAACACCTCGCATACCAGGTCGTAGCGGTGGCTGGACGTACCTTCCGGACTCACCAGGCAGGAAAAGACCTGCGCGTAGGCGTCCACCTGCTCTTCGGTCAGGTATTCCACCCAGTAGTCGGCGTAGAACGCGCCTTCGGGATCGAGATGGTCCTCCTCGACATAGGAAAAGGCCCGCAAGGCGGGGTGATCCGGGAGATTCGGCGAGGAGAAGAGTCGGGCCCCGTGCTGGACTGCATAAAAGGGATCATCGATGTCGTTGCGGTACACCCAGGGGCAGACCCAGCCATGGGGATGGTCGACGCGCACACCATCGTATTCGGAATAGACCTTTCGCAAACGCCGGCGCACGAAATCGAGCACCGGGCCGGAAGTCCCGTCCTCGGCGCGGTATTGAGCGGGATCCAGCACGGCGAATCCCCATGGTTGCCCCATGGGGTTGGTGCGGCTCGGCGGTGCACCCATCCGATAATTCCCCAGCAACAATCCTTGGTGAGCCCAAACGTCCTGATCCCCCAGACCGATCTGAAGATCTGCGTACAGCTTGATGCCGAGCGCCCT
>CAYYHR010000466.1:0-2814 GCA_964471705.1 uncultured Chromatiaceae bacterium | reverse complement strand
GACAGGGTATCTGGTAGACGTAACTAGTAGCACAGGGAGACCGAAGACCTACGTCATCAGCTGGCATTTCGTTGACGAGAATGGCGTATCCCTAGATACCAATGTGCCTCCCGAGGATATCAAACAAGACTACGTGGAATCCGACGGCAGGATGTTCTCGGAGAATATCTCCTACCGCAATTTGTCCTCGAGTGCTGGGGCAAGGATCTTAATATCTGTCGCCTTCAACAAATATCTCGATAAATCAGATGCTCCCAACAGTCCCGAACAATTTGCGCAAGACGAAGGCGCAAAAAAGATCTCCATTTGTGAATTACCGCAGCATGGGAAATAGGACAGGCAGGCCGGGCCAGTGAGATATCGGCACCAGGTTTCCCACTTTTTATGAGTCGTGGGGTCAGAGTCGTGCAGAGTCGTGGGGTCAGAGCTTGACCTTATACCTAAGATCGGTCGTAACTACTCACCCCTATGCATAAGCTTCAAGCGCATTTTGCCTCCTTCCGGTAGCCTGCAGCCCTTATATTGCTCTTCCACATTCGCTTGACAACATAGGCTGCAGCGCCTAGTCTACTGATCCAAGACATTGGATTGGAGCAGCAGCCATGGGCGCATACTTCGGATCGAAGGCGACCTCCGGCCTGTGTCAGGCCATTATCGCCATGATGCCGCCGCACGAGACCTACATCGAGACGCACCTCGGTGGTGGGGCGATCATGAAGCGCAAGCCGCCGGCGCTGCACAATATCGGGATCGACCGCAACGAGCGGGCACTGGCGGGCTTTGCGTGCGACTATCCGGTGGAGCTGATCCGCGGCTGCGCCCACGCGTTTCTTGCCGCCTACCCGTTCCGCGGCCGCGAGCTCATCTACTGCGATCCGCCCTATCTGCAGTCCACCCGCAGCTCGGCTCGCCGCTATCGCTTCGAGTATTCGCAGCAGGACCACATGGCGCTGCTCGGACTGCTCAAGGCCCTGCCCTGCCAGGTGATGGTCTCGGGCTACCCCTCGGCGCTGTACGATGAGCTCCTCGCTCAGTGGGGCAGCGTGGAGCTTCAGGTGATGAACCAGGCGGGCGTGCGCACCGAGAAGCTGTGGTTCAACTTCACCCCCGACCGGGTACATTGGGCGAGCTACGCCGGGCGTGACTTCACGCACCGCCAAAGCGTCAAGCGCAAAGCCGCCAGCTGGGCCCGGCGCTATCAGGCGATGCCGCGGGCCGAACGCCTGGCGGTGCTGGCGGCGATAATGGCCGTGGACGCCGGGGAGACGGCCTGAGCCGGCCGCGGCCGGTGGGCACCGCCTCTGATGTCCAGTGTCAACCGACAATCGCTGCGCGAGGAATTCGACACCCTGAAGGGGCAGTTCGAGGCCCTGTGCGCCAGAGGGCAGATGGGAACGGAAGGCCGGGCCCTGGTCCAGGCCCTGCTGATGCTCTTCGAGCTGCTGATGGCCGTGTTCATGGAAAAGCACACCATCAAGAACAGCACGAACTCGAGCAAGCCCTCCTCGCAAACGCCCCCGGACCAGAGCGCACTCGCCCGCCCCGGCGCTAAGGGCAAGGGCAAGGTGCACAACGGCGTGGCGGCGGGCAACACCCGCACGGTCGAAACCGTGGAGGTCGTCGAAGTGGCGATCTGTGAAGGCTGCGGAGAGGATCTGAGTGCCACGCCCTGCCGCGCCCACGAACGGCGCACCCGCATCGACATCGTCTTCGAGAAGGTCCTCAGCCACGTCGACGCCCAGATCAAGCGCTGCCCCCGTTGCCGCAGCCAAACCCGCGGGGCCTTCCCCGCCGACATGCCGGGCCCGCTGCAGTACGGAGCCGGGATCAAGGCCTATGCGCTGAACCTGCTCATCGCCCAGATGCTCTCGCTCAAGCGCGTGCAACACTCGCTCCAGACCCTGATCGGGCTGGCGATCTCGGAGGCGACGATCCTCAAATATGTGCTGCAGCTCCATCACGCCTTGGCCGCCTGGGAGCGCGCGGCCATCGAGCGCCTGCTCACCCTGCCGGCGATGCATGTCGATGAGACATCGCTGCGGGTGGACAGGAAGAACCACTGGATCCACGTCTGCTCGGCCGGCGAGATCACGCTCAAGTACGTCCACCCCAGGCGGGGCCGCGAGGCCATGGAAGCCTTCGGTGTGATCCCGCGCTACGCCGGCGTGCTGATCCATGACTGCTGGGCGTCCTATCTGGCCTATGAGCACTGCGAGCATGGCCTGTGCGGCTCGCACCTGCTGCGCGAGCTGACCTTCGTCCTCGACGCCAACGGCTATGCTTGCGCGGCGAACATGAAGACCCTGCTGCAGCAAACCTGCGCCCGGGTGTCGCGGCGCAAACGCAAGCGACTGACTGCGCGCGAATATCAGAACCTGCAAAAACGCTATCGCAACATCCTGACCCGTGGCCAGAAGGAGCTGCCGCCCATTCCGCCCAGGCACAACGGCAAGCGCGGCCCTGTCGCCAAGTCCGATGCGCACAATCTCTGGGAGCGCCTCAAAGAGCATGAGACCGCGGTGCTGCTCTTTGCCAGAAACCCTCACGTCTCCTTCACCAATAACCGGGCAGAGCGCGACCTGCGAATGAGCAAGGTCAAGCAAAAGGTCTCCGGCTGCTTTCGCAAACAACAGTACGCCGAAGCTTACTGCCGCATCTCCAGCTACCTGCAGACCATGGCCAACAAGGGATACAATCCTCTGGTGGCTATCCAAATGGCGCTCTCTGGTCAACTCGATATCCAACCGGGTGAGTAGTTACAGCTAAGCTTTCGTTAGGCCTCGGCCGCTGCGTGTTATCAGGCCCACCATCGAA
>CAYYHR010000465.1:0-2836 GCA_964471705.1 uncultured Chromatiaceae bacterium | reverse complement strand
AGTGCTGTGCTTTGGAAGTCCCGAGACTGTTATGATTGCTGCAACCGACTGAAAAAATAGGAAGCGTGCCCGATTGGAAACGGTATCGGGATTTTCACAGCGGTGCACTAGGTGAGTGGGTAGGTGAGCGGAACTGTTCCATGGCTGATGGACGCTATTTCCGGGTGAAGAACCGGGATGCTGATCCCCAGAGGACGCACGCCCGAGAATCTGTTCCTTCAGATCGCATCGAATGGATAGTCGTGGGGCATTAGTCCTGCACGCCGCCGAGGCGTTCTTGAAGGGGTGGCGCCATCTACACAGGGACTTTGTGATCTGAAGGCAGCGGTTGCATGTTCGTAGAGTGTGGAGCCGTGTATGACCCGCCACCATCGGCGGTGTCCAGATTACGATAGTCTGCAATCTGGACCTAGTCGAACCATCGATTTCAACGATATGAGCGGCGGCGCCTTCGACCGCCGCGGATATCTCGAGGGGATGCGGTCAATCGATCCAGGTACCTTGGTAGTACTCTTGGCCAGACGCATTGAGAAGGTAGTAACGAGACTTGCCGTTGTTGGCAGCCTCGCAAGCCCTAAGCGCGGCGCGGAATTGCTGGAAGCACTCAACCTGCGTCTGCCGATAGAATGACATCAGCCCCGAGGTCAGGTGGTCGAGAGTGAACCTTTCGGACATCATAAGACGGTACATTGAGGATTCCCCTGGCGCTCGAGATCAGTTGTCCTTGTATGGACCTCTGCTCCTGCTTGGGCTTAGGAGCCTTTGACAATCAAGGGGGCGGAATCTCCGGCATGCTTCTTCGCTCGCTTGGCCGCTTTCTTTTCCTTCGGGGTCGATTGCGCCTGTTTTTTTGCTTCCCGGCCGATTCGTTGGGATTTGGACATGGTGGTTGCTCCTGATCATGCTGAAGGGGCACGCCACGAGCGATGTGTATCAGCTAGATTCCAGCAGCGCGCCGAAAACCGACCAATCAGGTCGGATAAGGTCACGATACGCGCTCTGCGCTTAATAGCAAGGAGTATTTGCGTAACCCGTCGCAAGTGACTCGAGGGCGATTCGACACCGCCCCCCATCCACTCAGGACCCGGTGGTGAGCCAGGGCGCCAGCTGATCCGCCCTGCGGCTCGCGGCGGTCAGGCGCTCGGCCCAGAACCGGGCGTCCGATGAGTCGCGCAGACCATCCTGGCGGATCTCGATCATCGCGTGTGCAATGCCGTGGCGCTCCCCATGGGTCGGCAGGCTGTAATCATGGGAATCCTCGATGCTGTAGGGCTCATTGTCACCCACCGGCCCGATATCGTTCTCCTGCAGAGCCCGGATCAGGCAGTCGGCAAGGCGCCTATCCTGTCGGTTTGCAACGCCTATGGGCCATGGTCGCCTTACACCGCTCAGATTTGCCGTGAAGCTGTGGATGCTGAGAAGCCGGCTCGATCGCCCCAATCGGGCATCGAGCAGCGAACTGATGGCTCGGTGGTAGGGGCTGAACACCTCGTCGACGCGTCGGCGGCGCTGCGAGGATGTGAGCTCCCGATTTCCCGGCACCTCGGTTCCGGCGCTTTCTTCGGCAATGGACTCCGAGCTCGCGAGCGGCCGGTTACAATCGATGACGAGGCGCGAGTAGGCGCTGAGCACCAAGGGGGCATCCAGCAGCTCGGACAGTACCCGAGCGACGGAGGCGGCCCCCGGATCCCATGCGATGTGATCCATCAACGGCTCCGGCCCGAGCCCCAGATCACCGAGTCGAAGTGGGATGCGGTTGCTGGCGTGGTCGCAGATCAGCACCGTTTTAGACCTGCCATTCGGGTTGACGAGCTCGAAAGCGGGAGGGTCCTGTTCCGTCAGAAGGCATTCGGACACGGCCTTGCCTTCGGACTCGGTCACCGGTTTCCATGACCAGTAGACCGGCTACCAGCGCGGTGATACCCGGCGAGGCTCAAGGCCGGACCTCGTCTGTCCAAACCCGGAACCCTGTCAGCGTGCTCGGGCCGAATGCATTGCTGATGGGTACATCCGCCGCATCCCGGCCTTGGGCGATCAATATCCGGCCGATCCGGGGCTGGTTGTTGCGCGGATCGAAGGTGTGCCAGCGCCCGGCCAGGAATGCCTCGAAGCTTGCGGCGAAGTCCATCGGCGCCGCGGACGGAGGAACTCCGATGTCACCCAGATAGCCGGTACAGTAGCGCGCAGGGATGTTCATGCAGCGGCAAAAGGTGATGGCCAGGTGGGTGTAGTCGCGGCACACGCCGGTACCCTCGTTGAAGGCCTCCAGCGCGGTCTTGGTGGCGCGGGCATGCTCGTAGCCGAACCGGAGGTGGTGGTGGACGTAATCGCAGATCGCCTGCACCCGCGCATACCCCGGCGGTGTCCGGTGGAAAAGATCCCAGGCCATCTCGACCATGCGATCCGTCTCGCAGTAGCGCGACCCCAGTAGGTAGACCAGGGTCTCCGCCGGCAGGTCCTCGACCGCGTGCTGCCAGGCGTTTGGATCGACCGGCTCCGGGAGCCCCGAATCGTTGACCAGCCCGTCGGTGCGGATGCGCATCTCCCCGGCGGGCGCCACCAGGCGGCTGCACCAATTGCCGAATCCGTCCCGGTAGGCCGTGATCGGCACTGGCGGATTCAGCACCACATAGTCGGGGATGGCGAGATCCGAGGCGCGCGAGTAGTGGACGTTCAGCGCCAGGATCATGGGTGTTGGCTGGGAACTGTTATAGGTCAGCTCGCAGCCGACTCGAATCTGCATGATCAGCTTCCCCGGAGAGGATGGGAGACATAACCGTTCCTGGAAGAGTATCCCCCCAAGGTGCCTGCCAAACAATCGATAGATACAATGCGC
>CAYYHR010000464.1:0-2841 GCA_964471705.1 uncultured Chromatiaceae bacterium | reverse complement strand
TCTTAGGAAATGTATTGGATTTCTCCGATTTCCTGACATACCGGTTCCCAGCATAGGCAGCCGGATCGGTTCACGAGCCTCTGCCTATTCAAAAAGAGTGTAGGGACCGCTTCTCGCTTTGATCGGTATCGGATGAGCCCGCAAGAAATTCGATTGCTGCAGCACGCGGGTGCGGGTGCCGAGGCGTTGTCCCGACCAGTCAGATCGAGGTTATGGCTCCAGCCAGACGTGAATCGCGCCCCCTCGCGTTCATGCTGGGCACCGACGAGCGCGAGCAAACCCGCCCGCTCGACCTGATGGCGCTACTCGAGAGTCTGATCGAGGACTTTGGCGAGTCGGGTCAGGGGGTACGCCTGGAGGGGGCCATCGAGTGGCCCTATTTGGATTTACCGTGGCGAGTGCCCGTGCGCGGCCCGGCATCCTGAGCGATTTGCCTGCGCAACGTCAGCGCCAAGGCTTGGAGCTCGCGCAAATCCGGGGTCAGCCGATCCGCTTGCGTCTGCAGCCGATCCGCCAGCTTCGTGGAGCCGGCTTCAGCCAGACCTTTCGCCGCCTCGCGTAGCTGATTGCGGATCGGGTCATCCCAGTGCGGTACCGCAGCCAATGCGGCTTCAACCGCGTAGTAGGCCAGTATGAGCTGACGATTCTCCAGCACTAGGCTCGTATGGAGCTCCTTCAGCGCTGTCTCCAGCGCTTGTTGCGCCCGTTCCTGTCCCTCTTTGCCGGAGCTCAGTAGTGACAGGACCTCATCCACTCGCCGCGCCGTGAGGCCCACCGGCAGCCATTCGGTACGCCGTGCCTTCGCCGGTAGATTGCGTACTTCCCCACCGGTCTTTCCCGGCTCGGGTCTGGGGACCAGGTCCGGGGCGTCCAGCTGAACCTGGAGCAGCTGCACCTTTACCGGCAACCACAGCTCACCGTCGCTGCGATACGAGGCCGGCAGCGGCGATGCGGCGCCCTCCCCTTCCCGCAAGCGGCGCAGCTCACGGCCTAACTGCTCGATATCCGGACGCGCCGCATCCGGCACACCGCCGCGCACCAACTCCAGAACACTGCGCAATTGGCCCATGATGCGTTGGCCGGCGAACAGCCCAGGCACCCCCTCGGTATCGGGTAGTGGCTCGGTGGATACGGTGGCTACGATATCCGCCTCGGGCGAGACAGGGGCCGTGGGCTGCGCCATGAGCAGCGATGGTACGAAGAGCGACAACCAAGCCGATCGAATTGGTTTCATGGTCTCATCCCGAGGAATTCACAGGGTGCGGTTAGAAGTGGCAAGTATTCTGATCTATCATTCGGCTCCGGAGCTTCCGATATTACTAGGCCACGATGCGTTCGGCCGAAACGAACAACAAGACCGGAGCTTGCTTCTTCCGGAGCCGAAATCGTGCTCCCTGGCGGCGCAACAGCGGAGGGATACGACGGGCAGATCGAGCGAGAAGTATCTCACAAACCAGGGCGTGGGCTGGAAGCGGGATAGCAATGGCTGCCTGTCTTCGTGGAGCACCGCGACTATCATGAGCCGCCAAGCGCTGGTGCAGCGCATCGGTGGCAAGCAATACCAAGATGATGTAAATGCAGGAGATCTGCACCATGGCCACTGAATCCAAATCAAGCACGGGCAACACGGGCAGACGGCGGGGGCTGCGAGGGGGTGCAGCTCTCCTCGTGGTTGCCTTGCTTCTCGGCGTTCTGCTCATGCTCGTGGACTTCCGGGAAGAGCGCCCGGATTATCAGGAATCGGCCCGGGTTCCACTCACCGAAGCGGCGAGAGCCTTGGAAGAATCCTACGATGACGAAAGCCTTCTCTTGGAAAACTTCAAGACAGTTCATGAGCGGCTCAACAGCGCCATTGCCCTCTTGGGCCAAGCCGAGCGCCTGGACCCGGAAGACAAGCGACAAATCGAAGTCCTGGAAGGGAAGCTGAGGGAGCTGGAGGACCCCGGCAAGATACTCGACAAGAGCCCAAAGGCCCTCAAACAAGCCTATGACGATCTGACGAGGCAGCTCGAAGCCCTGGCAAAGAAGCTGGAAAGCCGCCACCCCTGACCGCGTATGGATCCGTCCCGACGCTTTCGGAGCTCACTAGCATGCAGCCTGCCTTTTCTCGATCGATTCGCTGCCGCCTGTAGGTCCTCCGCAAGCGATCGGGAGCTTGCGCGGTGAGCCTCCGCGACATCCTGCTGCAGATCGCCCAGGTAGCCGCGGTGCTGTTGCTGTCGCCGCTGCTGCAGGGATTCATCCACCGGTACGAAGAGCGCGTGCAACGCGCCCGCGGACCATCGCTCATCCAGCCGTATCGTGATCTCTGGAAGCTGTTTCACAAGGAGCTGGTGATCCCCGAGGGTGCATCGGCGATCCATTTCCTCGCACCGGTTGTGGCCTTCACCGCAATGCTCATCGTGCCGATACTGATCCCGGTGCTGACCAATTTTCCGTTGCCCTTGTCGAACATGGGCGACATCCTCGGTGGCGGTCTGATCCTGACCCTGGGCGGCTTCTTCATCACCCTGGCCGGACTCGATTCGGGCAGCGCCTACGGCGGCATCGGCTCCAGCCGCAGCGTGATGATCACCATCCTCGCCGAGCCGACGCTGATCCTGGTGCTCGTCGGCATCACCCTGCTGGCCAATTCGATGCTGCCGTTCGTGGTCAACCACCTGCTGGTGGGTGATCTCTCGGTGTACTGGAGTCCGGCGCACGTGTTCCTGGTGTGTGCCTTCTTCATCCTGCTGCTGGTCGAGACCGACCGCATGCCGATCCACTCTAGCACCCACATCGAGGTGTACATGATCGAGGAGGCGCGCATCCTGGAGTATTCAGGGCCCCTTCTGGCGCTGG
>CAYYHR010000463.1:0-2858 GCA_964471705.1 uncultured Chromatiaceae bacterium | reverse complement strand
CACCCGTTATTCGTCCACTCGAGGATCACCGGCCTTCCGCGGAAGTCGCTCAGTGTCACCTTGTTGCCAGCGGTGTCGATGCCGGTGAAGTCGGGCGCCGGCTCGCCGATTTTCACGGCGGCGCTTGCGGTCATCGCCAGGGTAACTAGCAGAATGGTGAGTGCAATTTTAGTGAACATGGCGATCTCTCTTTTGCAGTGGGGCTCAATTTCTTGTGATCCGGGATAATGCTTGCAGAACCATGCCTTCAGTGAGCAGTTGCGGCAGGACCTCGGGCACGCCTTTTTCAGGAGGATACAGGAGGTACAAGGGTACGCCACTGCGCCCGTGGCGGCGCAGCTCCTCGGATATCGCCGGGTTCCTGCTGGTCCAGTCGCCCTTCAGATAGACAATGCCGCGTTCGTCCAGTGCCTGGCGGACGGCATCGGTGCTCAGTGCGACCTGCTCGTTCACTTTGCAGGTGATACACCAGGCGGCGGTGAAGTTGACCAGTACGGGGTGGTTTTCCCGTTGCAGCTCGCTGACACGCTCAGGGCTCCAGCTTTCGTGCTCGGACGACTCGGACCTTGCAGGAGCTTTTACCCCTGCGACAACCAACAGCGCGAGACTGGCGCAGACCAAGGCGCCTGCCAGCGCAGCACGCAGGGCGCGTCGACGCAGCGGTTGTCCGAGCCACCAGAGGCCAAACGCGAGCATTAGGCTGCCAGCCAGTGCGCCGGCCAGCGCACTCGGTCCGACCTGCTGGCTCAGCACCCACAACAGCCAGGCGGCGGTGGCATACAGGGGAAATGCCAGCGCATTGCGCAGGCGCTCCATCCAAGGTCCTGGCGCGGGTAGCAGACTGACCCATCGCGGCCAGAAACCGAGCAGCATCATCGGCAGCGAAAAACCGATGCCCAGCGCGGAAAATACCAGAAGGGTCTCGAGTGGCGGCCGGGTCAGCGCGAAGCCGAGAGCGGTTCCCATAAACGGCGCTGTACAGGGGCTGGCGACGATCACAGCGAGCACGCCGGTGAAGAAGGTGCCGCGCAAGTTCGTGTGCTCGGTCAGATTCTGTCCTACTCCGGCCAGACCGCTTCCTATGCTGTATACGCTGGAGAGGTTGAGGCCGAGCGCCAACATCAGGTACAGCAAGGCGATCACCACCCAGGGCTCCTGTAGCTGGAAGCCCCAGCCCAGCGACACACCGCCGGCGCGCAGTGTGATCAGCAGTCCGGCGAGCGCGAGCAGGCTCATCAACACTCCGGCTCCGAAAGCCAGTCCGTGACGACCTGAGTGCTCATCGCCGGCATGCTGTACCAGGGACATTACCTTGATCGACAGCACTGGCAGAACGCAGGGCATCAGATTGAGCAGCAAGCCGCCGAGCAGCGCGAGCCCCAACGCCAGAAACAGGGTCGCCGAGGGCTTGCGGGCGGGCGCTGACACGGTGTCGAGCGGCTTCGCGTTGATGGCGAATCCGCGCATCGAGCCAGATGCAGCATCGGTGACCACCAGCAGACCGTCCAGCGAAGCGCCTTCGGCCAGAGGAGCATCGCCCTCTGCTAGGTTCAGCACCAGCACATCGTTATCGAAGTGCCATGGCTGTGGCTGAGAAGGCGCGATTGGTCCCCAATCGTTGGCGGCGAACCAGATTGAGGCAAGCTGTTCTTTTTGCCAGCCGGTCGCCTCGATGCGCAAAGTCAGCCCGCTTTCCCCACGAAGGTAAGCCGCGTGACCGGGCAAGGCCGCAGGCCAGCGCGCGCGCGAGGCGTCGAAGTCGCTGTTCGCGGCAGGACGCTCGCCGTCCTGCGCGACCGGCAGGGAAATTTGCAGATGCGCGTCCTGTGGAATGCACTCCTCGCGGCATACCAGCCAGCTGACATCGGCTGCGATCTTGACCTGCCCGTCTCTTGCCTGAACCGGTGGAACGCTGATCGGCACCAGCAGCGTTACCGAATCCGCGTAGCCATAGTTCACCAGTGGGCCAACCGGGATGCGCTGAGGCGTGGGCCATTGGATATCGCCTGCCCGCCAGCCGTCAGGCAGCTGCCAATCGACTCGCGGAGCCTCGCCCGAGTCGCCCGGGTTGCGCCAATAGATGTGCCAATGCGGAATCAGCTCGAAACGCAGCCCCAACCAAAGGGTTGTGTTCGGTATGACCGCGTCCTGCTCTGCCAGCAGTTTCAGCCGGACCTGCTCGGTCTGCGCGCTATCACTTGCCGGCGCAACACCGGGTACGCCGGACAGAAGAATCAGTAGTGCAATCAGCCTGGCCAAGGATTTCTCGATACGGGTTGTTTGTCGTAGTTGGTCTCACACCTGGCGGATGGGTTCCTCACCCACGACAACCCGCTTCGCGTCTGTATCGCAGAAGGGTCCGTCTTCGAACCGGGCGACCTTACGCTTCCTTTCTTGCAATGTACGGTGTTCCCACCGTACATTGGTGTCTAATGGACAAATGATGAAACGATGATGAAGACGAAATCTAAGCGCATCGAGGCCCGGGTCAAACCGGATACGCTCGTCCTCGTGCAGCGAGCCGCGGAGCTGCAAGGCAGCTCCGTGAGCGAGTTCGTGGTTGCCGCAGCCGAGAAGGAGGCCCGCAGGGCCTTGGAAGAAACGTCGACGATACGCCTGTCGGTCGAGGATCAGCGCCGCTTCGTGGAGATGCTACTGAGTCCGCCGGAGCCGACGCCGGCCCTTGAGCGTGCGCGGGCCGCACATGAGGCGCTGATCGGTCCCGTATGACGGAGCACCCCTTCGAGATCAATCTTCTTGGCAAAGAAGACCGATCGGATTTCTGCTGCGGCAGCGAGCCGCTGGACCGCTACTTCAAGACCCAGGTGGGCCAGGATATGCGCCGCCGGGTCAGCGCC
>CAYYHR010000462.1:0-2864 GCA_964471705.1 uncultured Chromatiaceae bacterium | reverse complement strand
ACCTCGTCCTGGTGCAGCTGACCGCCGCCGACCTCCAGTGACTGCGGATGCTCGCTGCCGCAATTGACCGGCACGCCGTATTCCCTGGCGCTGCGCCGGTTGGCGAGACACTGGCGATACTCGCCCCGCTCGATGAGCCCGACGCTGTCCGGTTTGATGAAGCCCGCGCGGGTGAAGCGCGGGCCAGGGCCCGCGGCGTGGTTTTCGGTGACAGTCACGTCTGTATGCAGCGTGAGGCCCTCGCGCACCATGCCGAGCAGCGGTGTCTGTGCGGTGCGGTGGCTTTTCAGCCCGAAGCCGCCCCAGCTGACCATCTGCATCAGCTCGTAGAGCGCGCTCGGGGTGAGGAACACGCGGTACTTGCCGGGCTTGAGTTGCCGGGGCTGGTGCCCGAGCAGCGCCAGGGTCTCGCGCGCGTAGGCAATTTTCTGAGCGAGGAAGTCGCCGTCCCAGGCAAAACCCGCATAGTTCTGCTTCACCGCCTTGTCGCCCGCGCGGTAGATGCTCCAGTCCAGGTTGAAGCTGTAAGCGCTGTGCCAGTTGAACTGGCCGAGCGAATTGGCGAAGCCGTGGCTCATCTCGCCGCCGGCCCACACACCGACCAGGTCCAGTCCGTGCGCGGCCGCCATCAGCGCTTCCAGCGCCTCGCCCGCCGCGGGCAGCCGGTTATCGCCGCGCCGGGTGCTGTTGTGCACCTCGGTGGCGTAGTTGAGGTGCGGGTCTTCGGGCAGCAGGGGCAACTGCTCGCGCAGCCGACCAAGCAGCGCCCGCGCCCGCGCCAGGTCGTCGCCAAGGCCGCCCGAGAGCGGCATCACGGCAGCGGCCTCGCGGCCCGCGGCGATAAGATCGAGATACAGCGTCTGCTGGCGCACGTTGCCGGCCTGGCGGATGCGGTTGAGATTCAGCCGGACGAAGTCCGAGTCCTCGCCCCGGTAGTTCAGCAGCAGCACCTCGCCCGCGGGGAGGGCCGCACAGAGCGTGTCGGCGAGCTGGCGAAAATACCCTTCCACGGCTAGTCGCCCCCGAAAATCTCGACGTCGCGGAACACACAGGCCGGTGAGGCGTGGCCAACCTGGATCATCTGGTTGGGCTCGCCCTTGCCGCAGTTGGGCGTGCCCCAGACCTCGAAGCTGCCGGCATCGCCCACGCCCGCGAGGTTGCGCCAGAAGGTCGCGCTGATACCGCGGTAGTTGGGGTTGCGCACCAGGCCCTTGAGCTCGCCGTTCTCGATCAGGCGGCCGAGCTCGCAGCCGAACTGGAACTTGTTGCGGCTGTCGTCGATCGACCAGGAGCGGTTGGTGTCCATGAGCACCCCGTGCTCGATAGAGCCGATCAGCTCGTCCAGGCTGCTGGTGCCCGGCTCGAGGTTGAGGTTGGCCATGCGATCGATGGCGGGGCGGTTCCAGTCACTGGCGCGCGCATTGGCCACACCGTCCAACCCCGCGCGGCTCTGCGAGACGGCACCGCCGAGCGGGCGCAACAGCATGCCATCGCGAATGAGGTGGACTCGATCGGCCGGTGTGCCCTCGTCGTCGAAGTCATAGCTCGCCATCTCCTGCGCGAGGGTCGGGTCGAAAGTGATGTTGAGCAGTTCGGAACCGTAGCGGTAGCTGCCGAACATGTCGAGCGTGACGAAGCTGGTGCCGGCGTAGTTGCGCTCATCGCCGAGGATCCGGTCGAGTTCCAGCGGATGGCCGATACTCTCGTGGATCTGCAGCATCATCTGGCTCGGCATGAGCAGCACATCGGCGGTGGTAGCCGGACACTCGCGCGCCTCGACCAGGGCGACAGCCTCCTCGGCCACCTGCCTGGCGCGGTCCGGAAAGCCGAAGCCGGCGAGCTGTTCCAGCCCGCCCTGGCGCGCCGAGCCCCAGCCACCGCCGCTGCGCATCTGGGTCTGTGCACCCTTGTTCGCCACCGCGCTGAAGCCCGGGACGATGTAGTGAAACGCCTGCTCTATGGACACCTCATCGCTGGTGAGCAGCGTCACATCGGTCTGCCGGCGGGAAAGGTGGGCCTGCCAGTCGACGATCGCCTCATCGATCTTCAGCTCGCGGTTGATGCCCTGCAACAGCTCAAGCTTTTCGGCCAGGCTCCAGGCCTGCCACGGTGTCTGTACCGCCGAGGCATAGCGGCCGGGACGCTCGGGCCGTGGCATGCGCCCGGCATCGATCAAGGCATGCCGGCGGCTGACCTCCAGCCACGCAAGCGCCTGTTCGCACGCCGCGCGCAGACCCTCGCGCGTCAACGCGCTGGTAGCCGCATAGGCGGCACCGCCGCGATCCACGAAGCTGATGTGTGCGCCGCGGCTTTGCGCCAGGCTGGGCGGCTGCACCACGCCCTCGCGCACGCTGAGCGTTTCGGTTTCATCACACACCAGGCGCAGCGACCAGAAGTCCACGCGGGGTACCACGGCCTTGAAATCATTGATAACGGGTTGCCAGTCGCTGGGCATAGGGGTGTGGGTACAAGCCGGAAACGGGCCTCGATTGTAACACTGTGCCGCCCGATCATAGAGAAAACCCCGGTCTGCAGCCTGTTCCCCGCGGCCCCTCAGCAATCCGGGCTAAACTTACCATGCGCTGGCCCTGGCGCAGCGCCTGCAGGCCCGCCAACTGGTGGTCGTGGCGGAAAAACGCAAGCTGGGCCAATTGCGCGACGCCTTGGTGCTACCCGCCAAATCCGGTATCGAGCTGCGCGAACTGGCCAAGGACCTGACCCGGCTGTCGCTGCCCGAGCTGCAGGCGCATCTCGCGGAAGCCGGCCTGGTGCCGGCGCGGCAGGCAGCGGCGCTCGGGCAGCGCTTGGCTTCGCGGACAAGCCCGGGCCTGCGGTTCGCCGCAGCGCATTGACAAGCGTCGATA
>CAYYHR010000461.1:0-2879 GCA_964471705.1 uncultured Chromatiaceae bacterium | reverse complement strand
GGCCGAGGGCGACGTGATCAGCGAGGCCAACGGCCGGACGGTGGCGTCGCCCGAGGACCTGCTGAAGGCCATCGACGGGGTGGCCGAGGGCGGCTACCTGCGGCTGTACGTGTACCGGCCGCGGGCCGAACGCTCGTTCTTCGTCATTCTGAAGCTGGACGGTTGATCGGGAGCTCGTTCCCGCCCCGCGGGTGACCGACGGGGCGGGAATGAGATCCGTAGACCCGTTGCCCGGGCCGACGGGGAGATGCGACCTAGGAGTTCGTACCGCATTGGCCTGTTCGCGGGCGCGTATCAGGCCCTGAGAGGGCTTGAGGGGCCAATGCGGCACGAACTCCTCTGACGAGAGGATGAGCACCGCTGGGCTGATCGGTGATGTGGAATCGGGGCTGCCGAGGGCTCGCACGGTGATGGGGCGGAGATGATTGGGGTGTTGTTGGTTCTACGCGAGCCTTGCAGGGAGGGGGATTGAGGACAGGGGTGCATTCACCAGCTTGAGGAGATTGCTGCATAGGCAGACCAGGGTCCATTCTCCTCGGACCTTCGCGAGGCCCCGCAGGGAGAAGCGTCGGAAGTGCCTTGCCTCCTTGGCCTGACCGAAGACCGGCTCGGCGATCACCTTGCGTCGGGAGTAGATCCGACGGCCTTCCTCGGTGCTCAGCTTCTGCCGCATCTCGCGCCAAACCTTCTTCTCCTGCTGAGGAGGACCCGCTTGGTCACCTTTGCCGTGCTTGCCACGAGCGACGGCCAAATAAGCGTCGATGCCATGACGCTCGCAGAAGTCCACGTTGTCCTCGGACATGTACCCCGCATCTGCGGTGAGATGCCGCGGTGACCGACCGGTGTTGTGTTTGACGCGCTCCATCATCGGCACTAGGTGCTCCTGGTCCGGTGCCTGGTTGGTCACCGCCTCGGCGACGATCACCTGGTCGACCCCATCCACCGCGATCTGACAGTTGTAGCCTTGCAGGTAGGTCGCACCGCGCTTCATGATCCGGCTGTCAGGATCGGTGAAGTTGCGCTGGGATTCGGGCCGCGGCTTGCCGGCGGGAGTCGCAGCGACCCGGTGCGACGGCAGGTCGAGCTCACCATCTTGACTGCCCTCTTCAGCGCCCTCTCCGGACTCGCCTCCGGCCAGACGATCGGCCTCGTCCTCCTCCCTGTATGCCCTTGTTTGCTTGCGCTTCCTCTCCACCGGATCGTCCTCTGTCCGAGCCCGTGAGCGCAGCCTTCGAGCCCGCTGCCGAAGCTCCTGCTCACGCGCCCTCCTCGCCTCCTCCTCCAGCTCCTTCTTCGCCTTCGCGATGCGCCTCAGCCGCCCCTCCCGACGCCGCAGCTCCCCCCCGATCTCGTGTGCCTCCCTCCCCCTGCCATACAGCTCGTCCTCCTCGGCATCGAAGCGCTCCGCCTCGGCCGCAAACTCCCGTATCTCCCCCTCCAACCGCTCGATCTCCCCCTCCATCCGCCCGTAGCTCATCGCCTTGTGCTTGCTCGCATTGGCCTGCACCTTGGTGCCGTCCAAAGACACATGCTCCAGATCCAACAGCCCTGCCCGCCCGCACAGCCTCAGCACCTGCACGAAAAGATCCACGAAAGCATCCAGATGCCGTAGCCGGAACTCGTTGATCACCGTGAAATGAGGATGCTGATCACCGGTCAGCACCCGAAACGGAATCACGTCGTACGTCGCCGCCGCAATCCTGCGCGACGAGTAAATCCCCGAGCAGTACGCGTACATCAGAAGAGCCAGCATCATCCGCGGGTGGTATGGCCGAGTGCCTCGTGGATCCGCCTCCTCCATCCGCTCCGTCACGCACGAGATGTCCAGGGTGCTCACCACGTCCAGGATGCGGAAGACGATGTGACCTTCCTCCAATGCATCTCGCATCGCGGAAGGAAACAGAACCATCTGGTCCGGGTTCCACGGCCGATAACGTTTGCTGAACATATCTCATTGTAAACGCGACAATGAAAACCTCAAAATCCTGAATACTGAGACCTACGCTCCAAACCGGCACCAAGATCGGTGCCCGAGTGATTCCTTCACATAGGAGCTTGTGGGGCATAGGTCCCACCACCCCCCATTCTCTAACCCTCGCGTCCACGCCTATGCCCTACAAGCTCCTAGGCCTTGAGGCACACCAGCCCTTTGAGGTACTGGCCCTCCGGGAACGCGAGCGCGACCGGGTGGTCCGGGGGCTGACCGAGCCGCTCGACGATCCGCGCCTCGGCGCCGGCGTCCAGCGCGGCGCCGGCGACGATCTTGCCGAACAGGGCGGCGTCAATCGCTCCCGAGCACGAAAACGTGACCAGCAGGCCGCCCGGGGCTAGCAGCTTGAAGGCCAGCAGGTTGATGTCCTTGTAGGCGCGGGCCGCGCGGGCGGCGTGGGCCGCGGTGGCAGCCAGCTTGGGCGGGTCGAGGACCACCAGGTCGAAGCTGCGGCCGGAGTCCCGGAAACGACGCAGCAGCTGGAAGGCGTTGCCCTCGAGCAGCTCGAGCGAGCCGGCGGGCAGGCCGTTGAGCTCGAGGTTGATGCGAGCAAGGGCAAGAGCCGCGGCCGAGGAGTCGACCGCCACGGCCGACCGGGCACCGCCGGCGAGCGCGTGGAGAGCGAAACCGCCGCCCGAGCAGAAGCAGTCCAGCACCCGCCGATCGTGTGCCAGGGCGCCGACCCTGATCCGGTTGAAGCGCTGGTCGAGGTAGGACCCGGTCTTGTGGCCGGCACGCACGTCGATCGCAAAGCGCAGCCCGCCCTCGGAGACTTGGATGCGCTCCGGTGGGGGATCGCCCCGCAGGAGGCCGACCAGCGGAGCGAGCCCCTCCAGGGCCCGCACCTCCGGATCGGAGCGCTCCCACACCCGGTCAACCCCGGTGACCT
>CAYYHR010000460.1:0-2899 GCA_964471705.1 uncultured Chromatiaceae bacterium | reverse complement strand
TCGGCGATTACACTTTGCGCAACGTTCGCCTCTTCTGGATAGAGGGTCAGAGTACACCCGACCCAATCGGTGACTTCCTGGCAAGCAACGATCTGCCAGCTGCACTGCCGTCTTTCAATGGCCGCATGGCCTTTGATTTCCTGGATGCCAGCGGCAATGACGCGGGGTCGGTGTTCTTTGACGGCTTGATCGTAACGTCCGTCCCGGAGCCTGCGACTCTCGCTCTGTTCGGCATCGGACTCGCGGGTCTCGGATTCTCGCGGTGGCGCAAGCGCCCGAACAGCACGCGAACCAACCACACAAAAGCGCTTTCGCTAGGTCGCCTTCTCGGGGTAGTCGGCATGAGGCGTTCGATCTGCTGCTTAGCCCCACGGTCAGCGTCTCGGCGACACCACGACATGGTTCTGCCCTGGATCTTGGTGCTCGCGTTGACGCTACTTGCGCCTTCGGCTGAAGCGGCCTATATCTACAACGCCGATGCGCTGTCGGTTGGCGACTCCCTCGTCACGCTCGACTCGACCGGGTTCGGAGGCAGCGATTCGTTCAACGGCGTGCTACGCACGGCCAGCGGGACGCCGAGCACCGTAATCATCCTGTTGCACGGTCGTGGGGAGAGTTATCTCGACGGTCACGTCATTCTGCCGTTGCGCCTCTCCCTTGAGGGCTCTGGCTACACGACTCTCTCGATCGATACGCCGGTCCCAAAACTTGCCGATCAGACTGCCACTCCCGATATTGCTTATACCAACTACCAGCATGACGCTTCCACTGGGGGCTCTAACTACGTATTCCCTGAGGTCTATGCGAGGGTTAGGACTGCCGCCGACTTCCTGAAGGGTCAGGGCGCAACCCAGGCCGTACTGGTAGGCTTCAGTCTCGGCTCTCGCTTCGGCGCCGCCTACTTGGCATATGGTGACACGGCGTCGATACCGATCCTGGGATACGTCGGCGTCGGGATGGGCGCGGACCCCCTCGTCAACCTGCTCGATACCCCGACCTCTCTCGCAGGTGTGACGCAGCCCGTACTCGACCTCTACGGGTCAAACGACAATTTCGCGGTGCTCAACAGCGTAGGGGATCGCGCATCCAACTACGCTGGTAGCGATTACACACAACTCAGCCAGATCGGGTCGGGCCATCAATGGGTGGGTTACGAGCCGCAACTCATCGGTGACGTCAGCGTCTGGTTGGACAGGATCGCTCCGGTTCCCGAGCCCGCCACGCTCGCTCTTCTCGTCGTCGGTTTAGCCGCGCTCGGCTTCTCTCGCCGCGGCATGCCGACCTGAGCAGCCCGCAAATCACTCACACGAAGCCTGCCGAGCGCGGGCTTTCTCGTTTATGGGCTGCTGCGAGGTTCCGAAATCGTGTAAGCCATCCCGGAGTTAGCGCTCCGGCTCCTCACACCCCGCGCCACGCTCCCACGACCCACAGGGCATCACCACAACAAGCGCCCCGTTAAAGCTGCGGATGCACGCCGTTGTAGATGTCTCTTACACTCGTTAACGCTCACCTCAGGCGGTGATCTCACATCGCTTGTTGCTCATTCCGCCTCGGCCTACCATCGCGTTTGTACGCTCCGCGTCTCTTGGACAAGGTCTCGTGTTCACACCCTGCCGCACCTAACGAATAAGTCGATGGGGCCATCTTGAATACTGGCGAACGAATTGTGGGATTTGACGGCATCCGGGGGCTCGCAGTCATTGCGGTGATTACGGCGCACCTGGAACTTTTCAAGAGCATTCAAGGGACCAGCGTATCTCCGCTAATCAGCGGCGAGACCGGGGTCGATGCTTTCTTTGTCTTGTCGGGTTTTCTCATCACCATGCTGATGATTCGAGAGGTCGACAATGCAGGGAGCATCTCGATCATGGCCTTCTACCGGAGGCGCATCTTCCGAATTGTTCCGCTTTACGCTTTGTTTCTTGCTTCGGTGCTTGCGCTAATTTTGTTCCGACAACCTGTAGCAGACCTCAAGACCTTTCTGGCTGCCGCCACGTAAACCTACAACTTTGTCCCGCGTCAGTGGTTTTCCATAGTTCTCCAACATGTGTGGTCTCTAGCCGTGGAGGAACATTTTTATCTTCTTTGGCCGTTCTTTTTTGCACTCCTATATGCGCGGAATCCAAAGCTTCTGATTGGCCTTAGCGCTGCTCTGTTTGTGTGCTCCTATTTGTTCTTCATTGAAATTTCCGACTATTGGAGATGGCGGCACCAGTTTCACTTTGATAGATGGACCATGGTGGCGGGCAGCAACATTCTTGCGGGCTGCGTAATGGCCCTCCTAATTGAAGGAGAACATGGCAGCCGTGTCGCAATAAAGATCATTAAGTCACGCGCTTCGCTGATTGTTGGAGCATGTCTCTTCGCAAATGACATCTTCGGTGTAAGTCTTCCGTCTCATATGGATAGCTACGTCCGGGCGCTTGGTATCGCAGTGATCGTAGGCTGGCTCTTCCTGAATCAAGCCAGCTTACTTGCTCGTATCCTAGAGTTTCCTCCGCTGCGTTTTGTGGGCCTAATTTCCTATGGGATCTATATCTGGCAAGGACTCTTTATCGGAAGCGAGCCTGAGCGGTCAGCGGGGCTGCTATGGCCGCCAACGCCGTGGCTTGGGTTGCTATTGGTTCTAGTAGTGGCACCCGCGTCCTTCTTCCTCTTTGAGCGGCCAATTATGAGAATAGGCCGAAGAGTGCTCCGGGAATACATGAGTCGCCGGCAGCCGACCGCTGTTACGCGATAGGCCGGCAAGTTCTGGTGCGGCCAATCTTTCCAGCCGGTAACGCGCCGCCTCTAATCGTCGCTGGCGGCACTAATCTTGGCTCGCCGAATGCCATGCTCGCACTATTCGGCATCGGACTCGCCGCGCTCGGTTTCTCGCGGCGGCGCAAGCGTGCTTAAG
>CAYYHR010000459.1:0-2900 GCA_964471705.1 uncultured Chromatiaceae bacterium | reverse complement strand
GAAGGCTACACCGACCGGGTGCTCTCCTTGTTTCCTGGGCGGGTCACCAGCCTCGGCCGCTCCCTGCATGTGGCCGGCCACGCCATCGCGGTGTTCTGCGAAGGGGACATCCGCGGCAATATCGTCTTTCAGCTCTCGAAGCTGGTAGGAATGCTGCGAAAAGGTGTGCGGGCCGCGCTGGGGCTATCGCCTTGGGAGACGGTCGTGCCCGCCGAGGCCCATGGCCTGTTGGTCGAGGCCAATACCCTGTCGGCCCTGGAAGGGCGGTCTGCCACCGATCCGCCGGTGATTGCTTTGGTCCAGCGCGCCGAGGGCGACGAGGAGATACCGACCGGCGTGCGCGGCATCCTGTTGGGACACGCCATACCGCAGCTCTCCCATCTCGGTGTGCGGGCTCGGCAAGCCGGTATCGCCTTTGCCGCGGCCGACGATCGGCAGCTCCTGGAGACCCTGAAGGACCATCTGGGTAAAAGCGTGCATCTGCAGGTCGGCGCGGACGAGATGTCGCTGCAGGAATCGGAGTTGCCGGCAGAGACGGTGGATGTCGCACCAGTGCCCCGGAAGGTGGAGCTGCCAGAGGCCAGGCTCACCAACACACCAAGCTGGGTGCCGGCGATTGACGCGACCAGCGAGACTTGCGGCGCCAAGGGAGCGGGCGCCGGGCGTTTACTCGAGCTTGCCGAGGAATCGGAGGGGTTGTTCGCGGAGCCGCAAGCCCTCGCCCTGCCGTTCGGTGTCATGGAGCACTGCCTGGAGCTGACGTCCAGTCTGGCCCCGGAATATCGAGCGCTACAGCAACGCCTGACCGATGGGTCCGATGCGCGGCTGGATGAGGTGCTGAAAGACCTGCGCGAGCTGATCGAACGAATCGAGATCCCCGGTGAGCTCCTAGATACCATTGGAGACACCTTCGGCAAGGAAACCCTCTTGGCCGTGCGCTCCAGCGCCAACGGCGAAGACCTGGAACAGCTCGCCGGTGCCGGGCTCTACGACTCGGTGATCGGGGTCCGGCCAGAGGAGGGCGCCGCGGCGATTCGCCAGGTGTGGGCCTCCATTTGGACGCGCCGTGCGACCCTGAGCCGTATCCAGGCGGGTATCGCACATGAACGGATCCACATGGCGGTGCTGGTCCAGGCGCTGGTGGAGCCGGAGCTATCCTTCGTCATGCACACCCTCGACCCGGCGACCAAGGACCCCGAGATCGCCTACGTGGAGCTTGCGATCGGCCTGGGCGAAACCCTGGCATCGGCCTCCCAACCGGGCACGCCGTACCGGCTCAGGTGCAACCGTACGACGGGGGAGACGAGCCTGGTCAACTGCGCCAGCTTTTCCTATGCCCTGCGACCCGGACCGGGAGGCGCCCTCGCCAGAGAACGTCTCGACTACAGCGATGGGGCCGTTGCGGCGCATACGGCGGCGCTCCAAAGCTTGGGGGCACGGCTCGCCGCCGTCGCGTCCATGCTCCAGGAACGACTCGGCTGTCCGCAGGACGTCGAAGGTATCCTGACCTCGGACGACCAACTGTACATCGTGCAGACGCGGCCGCAGCAAGGCATTTGACATGACCCCCAAGCTTCTCACCATGATGCACATCCAGCCGCCCATTGCGGGCGACGAGGCCCTGCTCCAACTAGCGCGCGCACGCCTCCAAGAGGCCGGCCTCGGCGGGGAGCTCTATCCGGGTAGCCTCGAGCATCTAGATGCGCTCCTTCCCTTGCGACCCGAGCCGCAGCCTTGCACGGCACACCTGCCGCGGGACATCGACCTGCTCGGCACAGGAGGGCAGAATGCGGTGCTTGCCTTCGCCGAGCGCGCTGCCGGCAAGCTCTATGGTCTTGTGGTGCACGACCAGCGGGCATTCGACGGCCGGCTCCAGGAGGTCGCCGCCGCCTTCCGCACCCTCGACCAGCGCCTGGGCGAGATCGAGGGCTCGCCACTGTTGTTCGTGGAATATGCTGCCGGCCTCGAGCCGGATTACTTCGCGCTCTTATTCGAGGAGACCCGCGAGCTTATCCGGGTCGGTCCCTGCATCGACATCGGTCACGTGGCCATTTTTAGTTGCAGAAACCGCTTTGCCGAGCGGTTCGACGGCCAGGATGTTTGTGGCCTGCGTCCGGACACGGACGATCTGCCGGAGCGCATCGAGGGCGTCCAGGACGCCGTTCGACAGACCCTGCCGACCGTTGTCGATCTGATCGGCCGCCTGGCCGCACTCGGCAAGCCCATCCACTTCCACCTGCACGATGGCCATCCCCTGTCCACCTTGAGTCCGTTCGGGGTATCGGATCATTTGAGCTTTCTGCAACAGATCCCAATCCCTTTCCCGTACCGGGGCCGACAGTTGCTCGATGGCATCTTCGGGCCGGAAGGATTGAACAGGGTCATAGCTACCACCATGTCGGGGTTGCCGGCGGACAAACTCTCCTTCATGCTCGAAGTGCATCCCCAGCCCGGGCACAAACCTCTGGACCGGTATGCCCACCTGTTCGAGCAATGGACGGACAAGACCAACGCTGAGTGGATGAATTATTGGCTCGACAGGCTGATCGAGAACGGCACGCTTCTGCGCAATGCTTGCCATTCAGGCTGAGTGGTATGGGGCTCAAATGCAGGTATGAGAGACTGGTATGCCTGTAACTCCGTTAAGGGCTCCGACCCGAATGGCACTGATTGGTCGGTAAACTGGGTAGCGAACGGCTTGCTGCACCTGCTCGGCGTTCGGCCTGAGGACGATCAGGGCAATGCCCTCTCCCGCGAGGAGCTGCGCACCGTCCTCAGCGAGGCCGGGGCCATGATCCCGAAGCGAAGCCAAGGCATGTTGCTGGTGATCCTGGATCTGGAGAATGCGACGGTCGAGGACATCATGATCCCCCGCAACGAGGTGGACGGAATCGACATCC
>CAYYHR010000458.1:0-2902 GCA_964471705.1 uncultured Chromatiaceae bacterium | reverse complement strand
GCGTTGGCCCCAGGCGCTCCCTCGGCACGGTGCATGTCCCATTGCTTCTCCATAGGACAGCCAGGAGCCTACGACAGGCCAAGGCTATGTTTCGCGCGGGTTGCAGGTGGAAGACTCAGGGAGACATCCAGGGTATCCAGACGTACGAGATACTGTCCTTTGCGGTGACCGGGCTCGTCCATTAGCTGTCACTCGGCAGAGGGTTGCAGTGCATTTGGCGGTGCGAGATCCTCACATCCCCTACCAATAGTGGCTGAGGTCATCACTCATGTCGAAGCTCCACCATGGGTTACCTTTCGATCCCTCCTATGGGTATGGCCTTGAGGACCTGCTTAAGGTGGAGCCCCCGCCGGAGCCGCCGGGATTTGCCGCCTTCTGGACCGCACGCTACGACAGCGCAATGAGGGTCGATCCAAATCCTGCGCTACGTCCATCCGTACACCGCCGTGATGGGCTGCGAATTTCCGATCTGGAATATCGCTCTACCGACGGTTTTCCGATCCACGGTTGGTTACTGGAACCGGAGCAAGGCCCGGTCCGCCGCGGCTTCCTCGTCGGTCACGGCTATGGCGGTATCGAACAGCCGGATTTCGCGCTCCCCTTTGACGATGCCGTCTACCTGGTCCCCTGCTTTCGTGGCCTGTGCCGCAGCAGGCGTTCGCCGATCTCGACCGACCCCTACTGGCACGTCCTTCATGACATCCACCTGCGCGACCGCTACATCCTCGGCGGGTGCGTTGAGGATCTTTGGGTGGGGGTCAGCGCCCTGCTGGAGCTCCATGGGCACCTGCGGAGCCGGATCGGCTACATGGGCATCAGCTTCGGCGGCGGGATCGGGGCACTGGCACTGCCTTGGGAGTCGCGCCTCGCCCGCGCTCATCTCAATGTGCCGACCTTCGGCCACCAGCCGCTGCGGCTGCAGCTGCCCACCACCGGCTCGGGCTGTTCCGTGCAGACCTTCGCCCGAGAGCATGTTCACGTGGTGGAAACCTTGGCGTACTACGATGCCGCCGTCGCGGCCAGGTACATCCGTCAACCGATGCATCTGGCCCTGGCGCGTTTCGATCCGGCCGTCGCGCCACCGGGGCAGTTCGCTATCTACAACGCGCTGCCTGGCCCGAAGGAGCTGTTCGTGCTGACGGCAGGTCACTTCGAGCACCCGGGGAGCGCCGCGGAGGATCGGGAGTTGTTATCGGAGCTACGAGGTTTCTTCAGCTACGATGAACCGCGAATACCACCGTTGGTACAGCCATCGTCTGGGCCGTGACATGGAGCTCCTGGTCTTTGGCCACGCGGGAGCCAAGGTGCTGGTCTTTCCGACCCGGGACGGGCGCTTCTACGAGTACGAGAATCTGGGCATCGTTGAATCCCTGCGACACAAGATCGACGCCGGACAACTGCAGCTCTACTGCCTGGACAGCGTCGATTGGGAAACCTTCTACTGCTGGTGGTGCCATCCTGCCGACCGCGTTCGCCGCCACGCGGCCTTCGAGGAGTACATCCTGAACGAGGTCATGCCGCTGATGGCATCCAAGAACGGCCATCCTTGCACCATCGCCCACGGCTGCAGCTTCGGTGCCTACCACGCAGCCAATATCGCCTTCCGCCACCCGCACCTGTTCCGCAAGCTCGCCGCCTTCTCGGGCCGCTACGATCCGACCCTGAACGTGGACTGCTTTCGCGATCTACTGGACGGTCACCGCGACGAGAACCTCTACTACCACACGCCGGCTCATTACCTGCCGGGCCTGAACGGCTGGCGTCTCGACGCCCTGCGGCAAATGGATATCGTCTTGGTGGTCGGCAAGGATGACCCCTTTCTCGACAACAATCGTTACCTCAGTGGAGTCCTCTGGAGCAAGGGGGTCTGGCACGCCCTGCACGAGTGGGACGAGCGGGCCCACCGCGGCCATTATTGGAGGCAGATGGCGCCCTTGTACGTCTAGCAACAAATGCGGGGTTGGCCGTGAAGCCCAGGATCTGATAACCCATTGGGTGCATTCGCAGGTCGTCGCGCGCCTGTCGGAGACCTGTGAGGTGATCGCCAACCCCTCGCGGGAGACCCGTCCCAGGGAGGAGGTCCTCAGACGCGCCCAGGACGCAAGCGCGCTAATGGTCTTCATGCCGGACCTCGTGGACGCGGCCTTCCTGGATGCCTGTCCCGATTTGCGGGGGCACATCCGGTTGGTCTGTGTTCAATGCTATGAGTTTATTCGCTACAGTGCTGACATTCCTCGCACAGATCTTTGTTGTCTGCACTGCGCCAATTCTCCCCTCCGATTCAGTATCCCACCAGCTGGAGGTTAGCCTGATGCCCACTGAGCAGCATTTCTCATTTATTGGCGAAGCGGGCTAAAGCGGCGGCGCAGGCGGGGCTGAGCTGTCGCTTGTGCTCCGTGAGGCAGGCGCGTGCTCTCCCGCCACCCGGTGACACATTTGGACAAAGCCTCTTGTAATCCGCGTCGCATTGCATGGCCACACCGACCACCTTGGCACAAGCAGGGCTAAGCCTGGACAGATGCTCACCCAAACATACGATGATGCGCCCACCACCCTGAGTCACGCCGGAGCAGAGACGGTGGTAGTCACCCATGCAGGCGCTTCGCACCTCCTTCTGATTCATCTGGGCCGTGGCCGGCTGTGTCGCGCCCATCACCACTGCCAATGCAGCCAAGCTCACGATCCTCTTCATGTTTGCGTTCTCCATTAATAACGAGGGATTTTCGCTCTGGGTTATGGTCTGCCAAACATCACGTGCCAGCGTTCGCGCCAGCCCTGGGCTCGCCCCAGATCCCAGAAAATCGCGATCCATTCATGGAAAGCGATGTACACCGGGTTGTACGAGATCAGCGGCTTTGCCAAACCGTAGTGCAGCTCCTCATCCTTCGGGCGCGTGGCGAAG
>CAYYHR010000457.1:0-2904 GCA_964471705.1 uncultured Chromatiaceae bacterium | reverse complement strand
CCATTACTTATTGGCACCTTATGACAGCTTCGTGCTTACTGGGCCAATATGGCGATCCAGCCACCATCACAGCCCATAGCGAAGAGGCCTGGGAGCTGATGCGCCACAACGGCCGGGGGATGCTCAGCGGCGAGACGATCGGCAAGGTGCTTGAGAGTGCCCCAAATACCCTCGGTCTGGCGTGCACCGAAGGCGAGCGCCACCTGGTGCAAGTACTGGCTAAAGAGTTGCTGCGCACGCACCGGCAGATCAAGCGGATCGAGGCGCAGATCGAGCAGGAGGTGCAAACAGACACGTTGCTCACCCGCCTGGCCGCCGTCACCCGCAAGACCACCAGCCTCATGCTGGAGGCCGCCCTCGGCAGCCCGCTGGACTACCCCAACCCCGGCAGCTACCTCAAAGCCATGGGCTTGAACCTCAAAGAGCGCAGCAGCGGCAAGCACAAGGGACAGCTGAAGATCACCAAGCGGAGACCGGGCATCGTGCGCAAGTACCACTACTTCACCGCCTTGCGTTGGCTTTACCAGGATACGGTCATCGCCCGGTGGTATCGCAACAAGGTCCGCCGCGACGGGAATCGCAAGGGTAAGGCCATCGTGGCGGTGATGCGCAAGCTGGCCCTGGCGTTGTGGTACGTCGCTCGCGGGGACGTATTCGACAGCCGTAAGCTGTTCAACGTACGCGCCTTTGGCATGGTGCTGTGAGCCTGAAGAAAAGCAATCGATCAACTCGGACAGCAACGACATAACCGAAGAGGGAAAATCATTAAGCCAATAGTCAAGTAGTTTTTGAAACGCGCGGATCGAGTTTTCCGCCAGGGTGACCTCCACTGACCCCTCCGGCCCTCAAGAGGCCTTGGACAAGTCCCGAGGCACCCTGCCTGATGACCCCTGGGTCCAGCACCCGAAGCAGCTGATTCGATGCCGAAATAAAGGACATCCAATGCGACAGGTTTGATCTACCCCATGGGTGAACATCCCGAAAAACTACGCCGTTCAGAATCGCTGGCCACGCGAAAACACGGACTGATTTGATAAGCTGGCTTTATTGACCCGGCCTTACGTTTTTCGCGCGAGACCGACTCACTTGGCCATTAAATAATTCTATTTGTAAAGGCTATGACAGGGGTCCGATTCATTTTTACTCAGAATATGCGACAGACAGCGAGTTTTCCTACGGCCATGATATGGAGGGGGTGGATAGCTTCAGCATTGGTGGTTGCACCATGTGGAGCTGCTTTAATCAGGCAGGCGCTTTATTATCAAGGCGACATAGACGGTTTTGGGTGGGTAATATTCGCGCTTGCTGGCTTTTTTGTTGGCGGATTATTGAATCTCGCTAGCTTATATTATTTCTTCACCAAGGAGATTTCGTACGCTGAGGTCCTTCGGAAGGGACAACGGGCGATTTTTGTTGTGGGCCACGCAATTTCTGGGTTCGTGGCTGTCTTGCAGTTGGTATTGTTCGTTGGTCTATTATTGAGTAAAGCTATTCAATAACTCCGAATAAAGGGGGCTTACCCGAATGGCACTAACTTAAGCGCATCCCGCTGATAAAATTGGGAAAGGTCGTCCAAGATGGTAGGGTGCGGTGACTAACCCAACCCGCCCCCTCGGAGCCGACCTTGAATCATCCTAGCCAGACTTTCAAACAGCGCAACCAACGACGCGTTCTCGCCCAAGCCGCGAACGCCGATGCCTACGGATTCTTCAATCTGTTGACTGGCCCGGAGCTATTGGAAGATGTCGAAGGGCTCCTGCCCGAGCATCGCGAGCGGCTGTTCCCTTCCACCGAGACGTTCTCGATCTTCCTGGCACAGGTCCTCTCGCCGGATGGCAGCTGCCGACTAGCCGTGAACGATACGGCGGTCAAGCGGCTCGTAGCGAGAATGGACGAGTGCAGCCCCAATACATCCGCCTACTGCAAAGCCCGCGCACGTCTACCCCAGACGAGGCAGTCTCGACACTGGCGCTGCGCACAGCGCAGATCCTCGCCGAGGGCGTCGCCGAGTGGTGGCTTTGGCGGGGTCGACGGGTTCGCTTGGCCGATGGCGCGACGGTAACCCTGGCCGATACCGAAGAGAACCAGCGCGAATACCACCAGCCGGCCAGTCAGCTTGAAGGGTTGGGATTTCCCATGATGCGCATGGTGGCACTGATGTGCTTGGCAAGCGGTGCGTTGCTCGATGCGGCAATTGGACCCTGCGAGGGCAAGGGCAACGACGAGCAGACGCTGTTGCGCAGCTTGCTCGATCAGCTCGCGCACGGCGACATTCGTAAGGGCTCCATAAACCTAAATTCGGCAGTTCGAACCGCCAAGACGCAGAGGACGCCAAGAAAAACACCAAAACCAACGGTCTGGTTCTGGAATGGCGGCGATGCCGATCTGAGGCTGATGGGGCGACTGCTGGAGTTGTCGGGGACGTCGCGATGATGCGCCCGAGCGGCGATCTGGCGCGGGTGTACCTGTGCCGCCAGGCGGTGGATTTCCGCAAAGGGATTTACATCCCCACGGCGGCACGTCCCTCCGAATAGGCCTCCAGCTCGCGGCGCATGATGTCGCTCAAAGTCCCGCGGCGCTCGATCACAGAGATCGTGCCCCTCCTGTCCCTCAGCAGCGAGGCTGGGAGGTTCATGGAGTTGTACTCGCTCTTCATGGAGTGCGAGTAGGCGCCCACGTGGCTCATGACCATCAGATCCCCGACTCGAATGGCCGGGAAATTACGCGGTGCCAGGGTGTGATCGCTGTTTACCGTGAATACATCTCCCGATTCGCAGAGATATCCGGCGACCACATAGGGCCTTTCCGGTTCCGGTGATCTTCCGTCGCAGAGGATGAAGCGTATCGGGTGATAACTGCCATAGAAGGAGGGACGGATGTTGTGGTTGAGGCCGGTATTGACGA
>CAYYHR010000456.1:0-2906 GCA_964471705.1 uncultured Chromatiaceae bacterium | reverse complement strand
TTCGACTTCGGCGATCAGTGGGATTTCGACATCCAGACCGAAAACGTGAATGTCGACTCCATGATCGGAAAACCGCAGGTATTGGAAAGACACGGCGAGGCGCCGGAGCAATACGGGGGTTGGTAACGCCACCGACGGCCCTCTGCATTAGTTATTACTTATTTGGCACCTTATGACAGCTTCGTGCTTACTGGGCCTTCTTGGTCCGTTACAACGGCATGCAGCACCGCTCCGAGCCGCATTCACGCCTGGAGGACTGGTTGCAGAACCTTCCGGAAGGGGGGCTTCGCGCCATGTGCGACTGGGAACGCTTCTGCACCTTCGCCCGCGAGCCGGAGCGGCGCCTCGTCGGCGTGGATGCGCGCATCCTCATCGGCACCACCCAGTATGAAGTCGACCCCGACCTGGCCGGGGAGACGGTGATCCTGTGGTGGGGCCTGTTCGATACTGAGCTGAATGTGGAGCACGGCGAGCGCCGTTTCGGTCCCTACATCCCTGTCGGCGGTCCGATACCGCTGCAACGCTACCGGCGCTTCAAGAAGACCCGCACCGAGAAACGCGCCGAGCGGGCCGAGGCCCTGGCCGCGCGCCTGGAGCTTCCGCGCGCGGCGCTCGACGGCGGCGCCGTGATCCTGGCGGAGAGCACGGATCGGCCGGCACCCCAAGCACAGCCGTTCCGCGATCCCGATCCGTTCCAGGAGCTGCGCTACCCGAACGCCATCGCCGCCAAGAAGGCCGTCGCCCGCACGCTCGGCATCCCGCTGGCACGTCTTGCGGCAGACCGGATCGCCGCGCTCGACGCCCTGTTGTCCGAGACCCTGGACAAGCCGGCCATCGAGGACTTCGTGCGCACCCACCTCAAGAGGCAGCGAGAGGATTGAAGTCATGCTCGGCGAGGTCATGGAGCACTACGGGATCACGCGCCCGTTTCGTGACGCTGGCTACTTCGAGACCGAGCATCATCGACGGGTCTCGCAGGAGTTGGCCGCCGCCATTCGCCGCGGCGGGCTGATCGCCTTCTGCGGGATCGTCGGTTGCGGCAAGACCACCCTGCTTGCGCGTATCCGCGAGGTACTGCAGCAGGAGGGCGAGATCCTGGTTTCCTGCTCCCTCGCCGTGGACAAGGCCCACGTCAATCTCAAGACTTTGATCATGGCCCTGTTCTACGACCTGAGCGTCGAGGAGGAGGTGAAGGTCCCCGCCCAGGCGGAGCGGCGCGAGCGCCAACTGCTGGCGCTGATCGAGCAGTGCGGACGTCCCGTTGTCCTGTTCGTTGACGACGCACACGACGTCAACAGCCAGACCTTGGTGCAGCTCAAACGTCTGATCGAGCTGGTGCGTGGAGCCGGCCAGGCATTGGCCGTAGTCCTGGCCGGTCATCCCAAGCTCAAGAACGACATGGGCAACCCCAGGCTGGAGGAGATCGGGGCGCGCTCTACCGTCTTCGAGCTCGACGGCATCCGTGGCGAGCAGGAGGCCTACATTCGCTGGCTGCTCGGGCAATGCGCAACGCATGAGGCCGAGTCCCTGATCAGCGACGAGGCCATCGCGCTCCTGGCCGAGCGCCTGGTAACGCCCCTGCAGATCGAGCACTATCTGACCCTGGCCTTCGAACAAGCCCACGAGATCGCTGAGAAGCCGGTCTCGGCGGGGCTTGTCGACAGCGTCCTGGCCCCTGGCTTGGATGATCTGGAGCCCCGCCTTGCGAGGCACGGATACAACGCCAGCATCCTGGCCCAGGAGCTCGATATCCGCCAGGCCGAGGTCCGCGCCTTCCTGCGTGGGACCCTACCGCCGGGGCGTACCGAGGAGATCCACAAGCAGCTCCTGGCCAAGGGAATTCCGGCATGACATTCGGTGCAAGGATTTTTCGGACGACCGGTTGAAATCGGTTACGCCGCGTAATTGGCGGCAAACAGGAGGTGCGTGTGAGTCGGAGAGATTGGCCCGAGAGAGCAGCGAGACCGAAGATACAGCGGCTCTCTCCAGAGCGGAAAGAGACGATTCTGGCGACGCTCGCAGAAGGCATCGAAGCTTCGCCGGTGTTATCGGCACTCGGCGTTCGGGCGAGAGCCCTTCGCGGTCGCTTCTATCTCGAAAGACCGTGGGAAGAACCGGGAGAGGATCCCGAGATTGAGGCCATCGGTAGGATAACGCCGCTTACCAAACCCACGGATGCACTTCTTCTCGAGACCGAATACCGGAAGGGATCTTGGACCGAGATTGCCCAAGGATCCGCTCCGGAGCTCATCGATCGGGTTGCCGCAGATACCGAGGGGGCGTTCCACGGCCTCGGCGTGCTGGACAACAGTATTCGCGCATCCGGAGGCGGGACGGCACGCCAAGCTGTCGAGATGCAACCGGACCGGCATTTCGTGTACAGCGAGACGGGGGGGAAATGCAGCGTTCAGGAGGCATTGCATCACTTCTTCGGGATTCCGATTGCTGTCGTTGCCGAGCCTTCGCAATGGATCCGATATCGTAGAAGTCCCGAAATCGTGGAGGTGAATGAAGACCGATCCAGAATCTTGGTGCGATTCTCCGCCGAAAGCTTCTCCGGCGACAGCTTCGGCGGGACTTGTTTGTATGCCCGGGTTCTCGGCGACTGGAACGCGTATACGATCAAGCCCAATCAAAGCCACAGCATTGCCTCGGCAGAGGCATGGCTAGAAAAGCGAAAATGGGGGGGTTGGAGATAGCGGTACTTCCGCGTTTTGGCGGATGTGCAGTGGCCACTTCGCTTGCCACGCATCCTCAAGCAGTTAGCGAGACAGCAGTCACCAGTACCGCGCGGGTCATTTAGCCACACTATCTTAGTGGCTTGGATTAGTTGCAGCGAATGTGGGCCAGCGCCGCTGTTTGCGGGCTGGTTGCAAATAATGTAGGTCCAGTTGCAGATATTGTGG
>CAYYHR010000455.1:0-2916 GCA_964471705.1 uncultured Chromatiaceae bacterium | reverse complement strand
TTCTAACTGATTGGTTTTACGAAATATTTATTTCTAGCGGGAATTGCTGACCCCAGGATGGTGCAGCTCAAGCGTCAAATCTCCGAAATCGATCGCCAGATCAAGAAGGAAGTGGCTTCGATACAAGGGGTGGCCGAGGCAGAGTACAAAGCCAAAGTTCTGGAGAAGTCGGGCCTGCAGGCACGGGTCGACGAGCTCAAAAAAGAAATTCTCGCCCTCCAGGATCGCAGCGCCGACTACCAGGCGATAAAGCGGGATGTGGATACCAACCGCGAGCTCTACAATGGGTTGCTTCAACGCATGAAGGAGGTCGGTGTGGTCGCCAGCCTCAGCTCCAACAATCTTTTGATCGTCGATCGGGCACTCGTACCCGAGGCCCCCTACAAGCCCAGCCTGCGCAAGAATCTATCGATCGCCCTTGCGCTCGGCCTGGTTGCGGGCGTTCTTCTGGTATTGCTGCTGGAGCACCTCGACGACACCGTCAAGACGAGCGAGGATGTCGAGAGTCGGGTTCTAGCGCCGGTCTTGGGTATCATCCCTTTCGCGAGCCCCAAAGACCATGGTGCGGGCGAAGCGGATATCGCGCTGCTGGCTTTCACGAGCCCGAGAAGCCCGCTCGCCGAAGCGGTGCGATCATTGCGGACCTCTCTGGTTTTCTCAACCTCCGAAGGTGCGCCACAGATCATGCACGTGACCAGCTCGGAAAAGGGCGAGGGCAAGTCGACCATTGCCGTAAATATCGCGATCGCTTTTGCGCACGCTGGCGGCAAGGTACTTCTGATCGATGCCGACCTGCGTGCGCCGAGCCTTCACCGTATCTTCGGCCTCCCCAATACACTGGGGCTTACCAACTTCCTTGCCGGAAAAGAAGCGCCTTCGGACATCTCACAGCCGACAGCAGTCACTGGCCTGTTCGCCATCATGAGCGGGCCCTTGCCGCCGAATCCCGTCGAGTTGTTGTCCAGTGCGAAGATGCTTGACCTGTTGAGCCTGGCGAAGGAGCGTTTTGACCACGTCATTCTCGATGGGCCGCCTGTTGTCGGACTCGCCGACGCGGTCGTGCTCGCCAAGGTTGCCCAGGGAACCATCTTCGTGGTGGACGCGGGGCGGACTCGCTACGGTGCACTAGAAGGCTCGGTCAAGCGTCTGCGTGCTACGAACGCGAAAATCATCGGAGCCGTCATCGACAGGTTCGGGCGCGCCGGAACAGGTTATGGCTACGGATATGGCTACAAGTACGATTACCACTACACCTACGACTACGGCGATCGAAGCGAAGTAGCCGAGTTACAGGAAAAAGCTTGATTGTTTACGAATCGATATGGTTTGCGATTCAATCGGGTCGGGATAGGTTTTCCCTTTGACAGGGGCATCGAGAGGTTGACCATCCTGCGCCGATCCGTGCTTCTCGTTGCCGTGGCGTTTCTCCTCTGGCGCATCTGTGTCTCCGGCATGTCGTCCTATTATGCCGAGCTGCTGGATGGTGACGAAGCTGATGCGGTGGACAAGGCGCTTGCCTGGGATAACCGCCAGCCGGAGGCGTTATATCGACAGGCCATTGCACTGCGCCATCAGGACCCGAAGCGCGCGCGTGTCCTCCTCGAGCGGGCTTACGCGCAGAATCCGACGGACCCGCGTCCGCTGATGGCAGCCGCAGGAATTGCGCTTTCCACGGGTGAGAAGGAGCGCGCCGATGGGCTCGTGAAGATGGCGGTTCGGCTGATGCCGGCAAGCTCGCGAATCCACGAGCAAGCAGCCAGATACTGGGTCTCGCGTGACGACCTCGGGCAAGCGATGCGTCAATGGTCGCTCGCAATCGAAGCTGATCCCGCAGCCGAAGGCCGACTATTTCCATTGTTCCTCAGGCTCGCAGAAGACACGCGCACGCAGCGCACCTTTGAAGTCCTTACTGACTCCCCCCCCTGGTGGGACGCCTTTTTTGCCGAGGTCGCGAAGCGGGCAACGAATGTCGATACGATTCGCCTGCTTTACTCCCTGCGGCGTCAATCCTGGCAGGTACCCGTCACGGAGGCGGAACGGAAGAGCTATGTTGCCCGGCTCGAGTTGGAAGGATTGACTGCCGAGGCCTACATCGTCTGGCTCAACGCCCTTACTCCCGATCAACGCCAGGGCTTGGGATTGCTCTACGACGGAGGCTTCGAGCTCGAGCCCGGAGGTTGGGGATTCGATTGGCACCTGCGCTCGGGCAGCCATGTCTTCGTCGATAGGGAACGCACTCATGGGAGCCAGGGAAACAAGTCCCTGCATCTGGTTTTCGAGCGCGGGGATGATCCGTTCGACGGTGTTTCGCAAGTGCTGTTCCTTGTGCCCGGCACTTACCGACTGAGCGGGAATGTGCGCACGGATAGCCTCCGCACCCAAGGGGGGCTCGAGTGGGTCGTACGCTGTTTGCGGCCGGATGTAGGAGATCTCGGAGAAAGTCCACGCTTTCTGGGCTCGAACAAATGGCGAAAGTTCGAGCTCACGTTTCGGGTATCCGAATCCTGCAGACTCCAGGAAATTCGGCTGGTCTCGGTCGGCGATGGTCCGCTCGAGCAAAGGATCACGGGTAGTGCCTGGTTCGACCAAATGGCGATCCGCAGAGTCCCCGGGAGGGGGAAGGTCAAGGACTCTGAAGTTGGTGTAGCAAGTTTCCTTCGTATCGAAGGAGAGATTCTGATCGACAAAGCCACCAGCTACATCCCCGCCAGGGAGGGGGCAAGCCTGAACGTCGGCGACCGTTTGTTTGTTCTGGAGGGGAGCCGAGCCGTGATTCGCTTCAGCGACGGTTGCACCCACCTACTCGGTGAGAATCAGATCTTCACCCTTGCCGGGCAGAGCACCTGCGCCCTCGGGTCGACTTCGGATAAACCGAAAGGTCGTTTTTCTTCTGATACTGCAAGTGCTGATAGTGTC
>CAYYHR010000454.1:0-2920 GCA_964471705.1 uncultured Chromatiaceae bacterium | reverse complement strand
ATCAAGAGATTCACGCGCAGATCGCCCGAGAGCTCTTCCTCGTCCCACGCCACACGCACGTCCTTAACCTTAACCAGAAGCTCGCCCTTTGCGTCATCCGGTTTCATCTTCACACCACCGACCAGACTCGCTTCTCCGGAGAGGAGCTTCACCGGTGTACCGGGCGGAAAATAGGCATTGAAGGTACCGAAATCCGGAATCCGCGCCGATTGGATGTCCAGGTTGATCACCGGGGTACCGCCTCTTTTCGATGCCGATTTGGGCACGAGGACCTCGGCCTTCAGCTGCATCTTGTCCGCTGCGGGTCGCTCCTCCGCGACGCGCTTGACCCGAGCGTCGGCAAACGCGACATCCAGGCGCAAGGCCGGCTCTCCGCGGCTCTTCACGACACCCAGATCCGCCCGTCCCTGACCATCGACCCGGTGCTCGAGCAGCCCGAGCTGGAGCCGTCGCCGCGGAATCCGCAGCTTCGTGCCCCGGGCAAGCCGTCCGTCTGCCAGGACCAATTCGGCGTCGATCTCACCCGAGCCCGCCAAGGTCAACCCGAGCGGCCGACCGAGCATGCCCGCGATCCAATCGATCTGGGAGACCGTCAGGGTCGCCCCGAGGTGCCCGTCGGCATTCTCGAGGAGCTTTCCGAAACCCTGCTTTTCGAGTGTCTCGGTCAAGTAGCTCAAGGGCTCGACGCCGCTCCGCTCGGCCGGGATCTGAACGGTGACATGGCCATCGTCGATCTTGATGCCTCCCTGCCAGGGCTTCGCCTTCTTGGTACCTGCCCCACCAAGCCTGACGTCCCCGAGCCTGAGCTCCGTGCCCGTCAGATCGAGGTTGGCCCCGGTGTCCGCCTTTGCCTGCGCGCGCAGCGCAAGCGAAAGGTCGGTCGTGATGCGATTATCCTCGAATCGGACGTCCGTCTCGTCGGAACCGAGATTCAGCTCCATGACCAAGGCTTGACGACCCACCACCAGGCGTCCACTGAGCTCGCCCTGACCACCCATGAGCTCGACGCCCCATTTCGTTGGAATGAGGGCATTGTAAAGGGCGATGTCCTGCACCCGCATGGAGGGAACGCTGAGAGTAAGCTGTGCCTCGGCTTTCCTTTTCCTGGCGCTTTCCGAGGTATCGGCGTGCAGGCTCAGGCTCAGATTCCGTCCCTCGAACAACCGCCGCGCATCACCCCCGGAGCCCGACTTCAGGTAGGCATCGACGGTATCGAAGCGCACGCTCAGGTCACCCTGGCTCTCGTCCGACTCGTGGCTTTTCATTTCCACGGCACCGTCGCCGGTGAATTCGAACCGTCCCAGGCTCAGCCTGAGCTCCGGCGCCTCGACCATCAGATCCGTCCCGAGGCGTTGCTCGCCGCCGGAATAGACCAGCCGCCCATGCAGGCGTCCCTTGCCGGTGAGATCCATAACACCGGCCGTGTTGAAGAGCAGATTCACGAAATGCAGATCCGGAAGAGGTGCATCGATCTGCGCATCGATCTCCGGCAGCTTGCTGACCTCGACCGTGGAAAGCTCCGCGATGTTGGCCGGCGGGACATCGATTCGTCCGCGAATCCGGGCATCCCCGGTGACGTCCCGGTCGGAGCCGATGTCCAGCTCGGTCAGCGCCAGATTCAGCTCACCGCCGGACAGTCCGATCCGTCCGGTGCCCGTATCCAGGCTGAAGCTCCCGCGCAGATCCCCCGACACATGTCCGCGCGCCTGGTGCACCCAGAATTCGTGCGAGCCCGCCACGTGGAAATCATCGATCGCGAGGTGCAGGGAGTCTCCCTCCTCCTCGGAGGGCGTCTCCGCCGGTGCCGCCGGGTCCCGACTGCGAATCGTTGGGAAATATTCTGCAAGGCCGGCAGAATCGGTCCCTGCGGTCCCCGGGATCGGCCGTGGTCGAAGACGCAGCCGAATATCCCGAATGTCGAGGTCGTGCACCCGCACCTCTCCCTCGAGGAGCGCAAGTAAAGAGATGGACACCCCCGCAGCCTTGGCATCGAGCTGCCACTGCTCGGTCGGAGCCTGGCCATCCGCGGCCAAGTCCCGCAGCTCCACCCGCAGCGGATACCAGCTCCAGGCCCGCTTCCAGCCGACGGAAAAGCGGTCGGGCTGAAGCTCGTTCAGGAGCTCCTGCGTCACCGGCAGATTCAAGGCCAGGTTTACCGGGATCAGATACAGCCCCGCAAGAATCAAGGCGAAAATCGCCAGTCTGCCGAGCATTTTTCTCATGGAATGAAATCCACTGATCAAGGAGTCCGTCGCTGATTGTTTTTCGAGGAACAGGCCGGGTTACGGCATGGATCCCGGTACCTACCGGAGTCGTCTCAGAACTTGTACCCGAACAGCATCGACCAGCCCTTGACATTGTCGCCCCAGAGTCCCAGCGCACCCAGGCTCACCTTCGAGACGGGCAGGCCGTGCTTCGATAAATCCGCCTCGAGCGAAAGCCCCGCCTCGTTGACATAGGTAAAGCCGAGCACATGGCGGTTGCCGCCTACCAGGGTGCTGCTACCCAGGTGGCCGATCACCGAGAGCGGATGGCCCGCAAGCGAGATGCCGAGGGGATAGGTGCCGTCGATCTTGAAGCTCAGGGTTCCGACGTCCTCGCTGAGCTCCTGCAGGTCCGTGATGGTCCGGAAGCTTTCGATGTGGCTCAGGGTACCGCTCAGCTTGGCGTCGATCTCGAGGTCGCGCAGCGAGCCCTGGTATTGGAGGGCCAGGTGACCATTGGTCAGCCAGGCGACCGCGGACCAATCGAAGAGGATCTCGTCGAATACGGGTTGCAGGAAATTCTTTCCGACCTCGCCTGTGTAGCGCACGTCGCTGCTCAGACTGAGCATAGCCCACATCGACAGCGGGAAGGACACTCCAAACCTTGGTGAGCGGGATACGAACGCCTCCACCGATGCTGGCGGAATACGAGGTCC
>CAYYHR010000453.1:0-2925 GCA_964471705.1 uncultured Chromatiaceae bacterium | reverse complement strand
GCATCCTCCAGGATCAATTTCCGGACAATGGCCGCAAGGTCGCCATCATCGGCGCGGGCCCCGGCGGGTTGAGCGCCGCCTACTACCTGATAAAGCTGGGCTACGCCGTCACCCTGTACGAATCCCATGAGAAGGCCGGCGGCATGCTGCGCTACGGCGTGCCCAGCTACCGCCTGCCTTACGAGCAGCTCGACCGGGACATCGACTATATCCTCTCCCTGGGCGCGACGATCCACTACAATAAGCGGGTAGGGAAGGACATCGAGCTTTCCGAGCTCATGGAGGGCTTCGATGCCGTCTTCTTCTCCATCGGCCTGACCGAGCCCTATGGGCTGGGGGTAGAGGGGGAAAAGCACCCGCGGGTCCTATCTGGACTGCAGGTGCTCGAGGACGTTACCCATGATCGAGATCCGGGTGTAGGCAAGCGCGTCGCGGTAATCGGCGGCGGCAACGTCGCGATGGATGCGGCGAGGGTCTCGCGCCGGCTCGGCTCAGAGGTCACTCTCCTCTATCGCCGCCGGATCGAGGACATGCCCGCCGATCCAGAGGAAATCCACGAGGCACAGGCCGAGCAGGTACACTTCGTGACCCAGGCCATCCCGGTGCGCGTGGAGGAAGGGCCCTCGCCGGAGCAGGTCAATATCATCTGGGGCGAGGCCGAGATGGTCGCGGACAAGAAGGGGGGCCGACCCAGGCCCGTGCTGATGGAGGACAGGATCCACACCGAGACCTACGACTCCATCATCTCGGCCATCGGTCAGGGCGGGGATTTCGGGTTCCTGTCCGACGAGCACGCGAGCCAGGTCGAAGTGAAAAGGGGCAAGGTCATTGCCAACGAGTATCGCCAGACCGGTATCCCGAGGCTTTTCGTCGGTGGTGACGTCGCCAACAGCACGGCCGACGCCATCAGTGCCATCGCAGACGGTCACCAGGCCGCTGTCGGGATCGATCGGTTCTTGTCGAGCCAGATATAGAATTCAGCCAACGAGGTTCAGACCATGACTGAAGGAAGCGGCAGCAAGCAGGAGGGCCAACCGACAAAGGAGCCTGTGCCGGAAACACTGGAGGAGATGAAAGCCAAAGCGATGGCGGAGGTGAAGTCGGCGAGCAGCGCCCCCGAGCAGAGAGCCGGCTCGGACCAGGCCCGGGATGAGGCAGGTGCGGAAGAGCCGAAGATAACGAGAAACCTGAAAAAGCACATGGAGGCAATCTGCAATCTGCCCTTCGTCGACGATCTGGACGAGGGGGAATGCGGGCGGCTGGCCGGAGTCGCCTCCATCGTTACCCTGAAAAAGGGCCAGATCCTGATCGAGCAGGGAAAGAGGGATGATGCCCTCTATGTCCTGATCAGTGGGCGCCTGCAGGTCAACCGGGAGATGACGGGAGGCGGCCATGTGACCCTGGCATGCATTCGCGAGGGGGAGATGGCCGGCGAAATGGGCTTCCTGGACGGCTCCGAGCACAGCGCCACGCTACAAGCGGACGATACGACGGAGGTCCTGCAGATCAAGCGAGAGCATCTCGAGGGTCTGCTGAACGAGCATCCGCAGATCGTCTACAAGCTGATGCGCGCCATCGCCCGCGAGGTCCACGAGATCACGAAGCGGATGAACATGCAGTACGTCGAAATGAGCAACTACATAAACCGCCAGCACGGGCGCTATTGACCTTCTGACCGGCTATTTGCAGCGTCGGCGCTCGCGTATTGGGAGCCGATATACAGGCAGGGATCAGGTGCCCCGGTGAGCTGGGGAATGTGACGCGCTTCGCTCGCTACCCAGCTGGAGGGGCAGCACCCGGGTCTGCACATTGTTCGAGATGGCGGAGCCGCGCCCGGTTCAGGCAGCCCAGGCGTCGTGGAGCTTGCTCCGGGCGATTTCGTAAGCCTTGGCTGCTTCGTCGAGACGCTCCTTCAAGGCATTCAGCATCTCGGCATCGTCTTTCGATAGGTCGCCGCCTTCCGGATCCAGGCGGCCAGTCGCCTTCGACCATTCCACAGCGGCGGCATCCCACTCGTAAAACGCCCTCCGCTCGGCGTTGTACAGCTCCAGTGCAACGTCCGGCTCTTTGAGCCAGTCCCATTGCGCGGCTGCGGGTTTGCCATCGCTCATGGCCACCTCCTGCGTCAGTTTGCGCTTTGAATCGTCTCGTCGTACTCCAGCTCGAACCGCAATTTGTGCTTGGCCTCTTCCTGGGCAAGACCCAGAAATATCTCCCTTATCTGCGAATCTTCACTCGCCGCGGCCAAGTCGCTGTACAGCTTGAAGGCCGCCTTTTCCTGCTTCATCGCCAGAATCAGGGCATCCCGATAGTCCATCTCCGAGCTCGGCTCGGTCTCGACCAAGTAGTCCACGATCTTCAGATCCTCCAGCTCCTGCCCGGCGAGCCTGAGCTGTTTGCCTCCCTTGATCTCCACCAATTTCCGCTTATGCTCCCTCTCCTCGTCCGCGTAGCCCTCGAAGATCTTGCGTACCCAGGGCTTTTCCATCCGGGCGGCGAGATCCGTATAGAGCTCGGCGGCTTTCTCCTCCTGTCCGATGGCATAGTCGAGTATGTCATCGATCGAATCCCAGTTCTCCATGGCCCCCCCTCTGTGACGTCGGCGAATGCAAAATCCACAGGATAACTATGTAGTATTCTCCTCCGAGCTCAGGTAATCAAGTCCTCAAAACAAGTGGAAATCGTCCCTTGCACCGGGGGCAAAAAACGCTCCTCAGTGCTTGTGAAAAAATCAGACGCCGTAGCGAGGACGTCTCTGGGCGTTCCTATTGCCCGTCGATTTTCCTAAACTTCGAGGGACGCTCGTTTCGCGGGTACCGGGGATCGAGCTTACCTTCGCCCAGCTCCTTGGCAGAGCACATCGCGGCATCTTCGCGGCCGCCGCTTCACAGAGGGGGATTCACCATGGCTTCTGATACGTTCCGG
>CAYYHR010000452.1:0-2942 GCA_964471705.1 uncultured Chromatiaceae bacterium | reverse complement strand
GTTTGTTCTTCGAAAGTGGCCCAACCGCTACGAGCAGCCCTTCCAGGTCTGCTTTCTGCGGCAAAGCGTCGCTCACCAACCTGAGTGCTTGCGGTCGCTCTGGGTCGTTTGTGGACCTTTCCGCCGACCTTCCCGCAGTATCGCAGTTTGGTATTTCGTTTCAGGAATCAGCTTCACGACGGCGGGAAAGGTGCCCGACCATACTGCACCGTCAGACCCTTCAGATCCGACGCCAGAGCGGAATCCAGCTGTGTTGCACGGAAGCGCCAGGTCCAGTTTCCGTTTGCCCTGCCCGGATGGTTCATCCTGGCTTCGGACCCCAGCCCGAGGAGGTCCTGGAGGGGAAAGATGGCGTAACGCGCCACCGATGCCAGGGCACAGCGGATGAAGTCTCGATTGATCTCCGATCCGTCCGTCCCCAGGTAGGTCCGCACCCAGGAGCGGGTGAGCTCCGGCTTCTGCGCCCACCATCCGAGGACCGTTTCATTGTCATGCGTGCCCGTGTAGACCGCGAGATTGCGGCGATGATTATGGGGCAGATAGTCTGAAACGCCGAAGCCACCGTCGGGCGGCTCGAACGCGAACTGAAGGATGGCCATCCCCGGTAGCCCGAGCCGATCCCGCAGCTCCGTCACGTCCTCGGTGATCACGCCGAGGTCCTCAGCCATCAGGGGCAGATCCTCCCCGAGGGCTTCACGTAATACCTGAAACAGCTCCAGCCCCGGCCCCGAGACCCATCTCCCCCGAACGGCGGTATCCTCCGCCACGGGAATCTCCCAGAACCCCGCGAAGCCCCGGAAGTGGTCGATACGGACGAGGTCTACCAGGCCGAGGGTCGAGCGGAGGCGTTCCACCCAGAAGCCGTACCCATCGGTCTTGAGCCTTTCCCACCGGTACAGTGGATTTCCCCAGCGCTGGCCGGTTGCACTGAAATAGTCCGGCGGGACCCCTGCCACACAGGTCGGAGTCCCCCTGTCATCGAGCTGGAACCATTCCGGATGTCCCCAAACTTCGCTGCTGTCGTGCGCGACGAAGATGGGTACGTCGCCGACCAAATGAACGCCCCGCCGATTCGCATACTCCCTGAGCCCCTGCCACTGCCGATAAAAGAGAAACTGAACGAAGCGATGAAAGTCCAGCTCATCCGCATGTGTCTGCTTCCACAGGTCGAGTGCGGCGGGCTCCCGAAGACCCAGACCGGCTTCCCACCGAGTCCAGGGAAGGCCCTCATTGTTATCCTTTATGGCCGCAAAGAGGGCGTAGTCGTCCAGCCAGCTATTGTGGCGCCGACAGAAGGCTGCAAGCTCGGCCTTCCGGCTCGTGGATGCCCGGCTCGAGAAGCTCCGAAAAGCCTTCCGGAACAGCCCGGCCTTCCAAGGTCCGACACGACCGAAATCGACGGCATCTTCAGGAAAGGGTGGCGCCCCCATGTCGGCCTTCTGCAGCCATCCCTCCGCCACGAGGAGCTCCGGACTGATCAGCAACGGATTCCCGGCAAAGGCCGACAAGCACTGATAAGGGGAGTCACCGTAACCCGTGGGCCCGATCGGAAGCATCTGCCACAACCCCTGCCCTGCCTCCTCAAGAAAGTCGACGAAGCGAAAGGCCGCCGGCCCGAGATCCCCGATACCGTACGGGCCGGGAAGGGATGTGGGGTGGAGCAGGATGCCGCTGGTGCGATGCAAAGGGGTCACATCGGATCTCCAGGACCGGAAATGCTAGGGACCGGACCCGGCACAGGTCTCTTGACAAGCATCCAGAGTTGCAAAGGGGAGCAGCCCCCGGCAACCTCCGTAATGGAAAGCCCTACACCTGTCGTGGCGGTAATCGTAGAAATACCCCATTTTAGTCCCCCGGCAGAGCCCGGGATCCGGCGCATCCAGGCAACGCACGGGAAGGTCGTTTCCCCTCGGAGGATCCTCACCGCATCCACCGACGAAAAGCGTCGCGCCCACGAGCACAACCGACCGCAAGACCTGCATAGAAGAGCCTCTCGTGAAAAGACTGGGGACAGCACTTGGACTGAACAGGATTCGGTGCCGATTGCACTCCTCGCACCCTTACCGGACGGACTGGTGACACGTTCGTCGCTAGCCGGCAAATCAAGACCGCTGCCCGGCTTCCGCCCTGCCGGCGCGCATTGCCTTCCCCTTTGAGGCCGTCTTCCACCAGTCTCGATGCCGAAACTCGCCGGCGGCCCTGGACATTGGGCGAAACCGACCTCCCTGAGCGAATCCCCAGCCCTTGGTGCGGGGACCATGGAGGAAAAGAGTCCACGCCGGACGATCTTCGCGCAAGACGACTCGGTGGAAATCATCTCCCCGAAGAAAATTGAAACGGAAGGGGCGGATGGTACGCACGGAAATGCGACCCGGGTCGCCCGCGGTGGGCCGTTGCTCGTCGTAGCCGCCCGTTAGCACCAAACTCACCGCCCGATTCCAGGGATGGTCGTGCAGACCTCGGTCCGGGTCCGAGTTCACGAAGCGGTGCAGGTAGGCGTGCCAACCGAGCGCGCCGAACAGGTAGTAGCGTTCCAAGTACGGCTCTCCCTCATCGCCATCGATGAGACGACAAGGCAGCTGGGCGGTGATTCGATAGAGAATGCCTTCGAGCACGGTCCTCGGCCGCTCCCTCGCGGTTTTCGACAGGACAAAGAGATGGAGCTCACTAAAGGCATGATAATCAATCGCGGGCTATCCCGCAGCATCCGGTAGCCGGTTGGCTTGCCCATCACCCCTACCCGGCCATCCTCAGCGTCCGGTCTCGATATGCCGTTTCGCCGTACGCCTGTCCAGGCCCATCACCCGGGCAACGGCCTCGTAGTTGCCGAGCCGATCGTACAGACGCCGGCAATAACCTGCGAGCACTTCGGCCGCGTCGAGCCTACCGTCTTGCCGTCGATCGCCAGCGCCTCGTCCTCGGCGCCATACTGGGCATTCCAC
>CAYYHR010000451.1:0-2946 GCA_964471705.1 uncultured Chromatiaceae bacterium | reverse complement strand
GGCTTGCCGGGCTTGCGCAGCTTGGCCTGCTCCAGCTCCCAGTACTCCATGTCGAAGATGTCCCGTGCCGGCAGCGCCTGCCAGCCGCCGAGGCGCTCGGCCCGCTCGATGATGTCCATGGTCTGGCGGTAGATGTCGGCGACGATCGTCGCTTCCTTTGCACTCTTGCCCGCGGTCACCATGCCCAGCACCGGATCGAGGATGATGCGAGGCGCCGGGTCGAGCATCTGCACGGGCGTACGGGCGCCGGGCGCGTGCTCGTCGAAATAGGCGCGGTAGGCATCGGCGAACGCCGACAGGTCGCGGCTCAGCAGAGGGGCCCGCTTGGTGCGGATCACGTGGTCCGGCGTTGCCGGGCCGCGCCGGCTGACGGCGCCGATGTCGGAACGGCGGGCGAATGCGAGGCAGCGGTCGTCGTCGTGGGTGGCGAGCACGCAGGGAAAACCGGCCGCATCAGAGAGGTCACGGCGCAGCTCCGCGATTGGCACCCTTTGGGGGTCCTGGGTCCGCTCCTGCTGCAAGAGCGGGATGTCCCAGGCATGGCTCTCCTTCAGATAGCGCTCCGCCCTGTCGACCAGGGCGATCATGCGCTCGTAGGCTTCCTTCGAGGTGTCACCGAAGGAGAAGATGCCGTGATTCATCAGCACCATGCCGATGGTACTGTCTCCGGCCTCTTCCGAAAATTGCTCCGCGACCTTGCGTGCCAGATCGAAGCCAGGCATGACGTAGGGAATGATGACGGTGTCCTGTCCGTAGATCTCGCGGATGCGTGCCTCGCCTTCGGGGGTGTTGGCGATGGTGATCACGGCGTCGGCGTGGGTGTGGTCCACGTAGGGGTAGGGCAGGACCGCATGGAGAATGGCTTCCACCGAGCCCGTGGGTGCACCGGCGACCGTCTGCTGGGTCTTGAGCTCGTTGACCATCTGCAGGTCGGAGAGGGTTTCGAGCTTCGCCAGCTTCTGAAGATGGGCCATGCGGATCGGGGTGAAGCCCGCCGCCTCGATCGTGGCCAGGTCCCAGCCCGAGCCCTTGACGTAGAGGATGTCCTCTTCCTCGCCGACGAGGTTCGTCTCGCGGATCTTCACGGAGGTATTACCGCCACCGTGTAGCACCAGTGTCGGATCAATTCCCAACAGCCGCGAGCTGTATACACGCAGCGCTAGGAGGCCGTGGTGGCGTGCGGCCTCGTCGTCGCTCCAAAGGCTCTTCATGGTCAGGCTCCCGCGGTGACGATGTTCAGTGGTGCATTGTAGGCGTAGCACCGGAGCGGAGTCGCCTGGAGCCGTCTGCTCTGCGGCACAGCCCTCTATACCGCCCCGAGCGTGCGGGTATCCGGAAGCTGTGCCCGGTACCGAGTGAATTCGGTCCGGCCATTGGTCGCTGCCCGCGGCTTGGCGCAGCGGAACGACGAATTCTGGGCGCGTGTCGTCGTATCCCTTGCGGAGACCCCTATCGGCCAGGTCGTCCGTGATGAAGACCAGGTCCGGGACGAAACCTTACGATATGCGATCGGCGACATGCTCGACGATCTTGTCGAAGTGCCACTCCTGAGCGGTGCGATCCTGGCTGAAATGGAAGTCCAAGCAATGGAGCCAGCACAAGGAACGAGTCCCCTTTGCTGCGTGAATCCCGTCGCCCCTCGAATCCGGCGACTCAGGCGGCGCGAGGCTTGACGTCGCGGGTCAACCAGTCGCCCAGAAGCTTTTCCCTGGCTCCCAAGCTCTGCCTGGGGGCCACTGTCAGGAAGCTCGCTTCTGTCTCCCGCTCGCGACCGGTCGTGGTTGGGGAAGCAAAGTTCGAGTGGCTGCAGAAGCGGGTCAAGGACGGCTTCTCCGATTCCGTGGAGCTGTGGGGCATCGGGCAGAAGCTTCATGAAGAACGGGTTACAGCCGAGCGCTTGCGGGTTCTAGCCGCGTCAGCGCGTTACCAGATGGCGAGCTATGCCGGCGAGCAGTGGAAGGTGCTGTTGGGGTGCCGCGAGGGCAAGGGAGAGCTCCGCCTGCCCCCATAGAAACCGAGTCGCATCGACCATGTTGTTGCGACAAAGTGCTACAGATGCTACGTTGCGGATTATGAACAGAATCATCACTCAACGGGAGCTTCGCAACCAATCCGCGGCCGTGCTCCGAGAAGTGCAAGGGGGGCAGACTCTCATCGTGTCCCGCAACGGGGTCCCGGTTGCCGAGCTGAGGCCGATTCAACCGCGCAGCTTTGTGTCACGGGCGATAATCGCCGAAGCAGCGGTACGAGCCCCCCGAATCGATGCCGGCCGGTTTCGTGCTGATCTCGATGCCGTGATCGACCAGTCCGTCGATGGCTGAGCCGACCCGTGGTTTGTTGGATACTTCGGTGGTTATCGACCTGGGCCTGGTCGACCTCGAGCTGCTCCCTGACGAATCCGCCATTTCTGCCGTAACGCTCGCCGAGCTGGCGGCCGGGCCGCACGCGACCCAGGACGCGCAGGAGAGAGCCCGGCGCCAGGACCGACTCCAATGGGCGGCAGCGACCTGGGATGCGCTGCCGTTCGACATGGATGCTGCGCGAATGTACGGTCGTGCATTCGCCGCCGTTCGATCCGCCGGACGAACCAGTCGCTCCCGGCTGGCCGACCTCCTGATCGCCTCCACAGCGGCCGCCAATGGCCTTCACCTCTACACGAAAAACCCTGCCGATCTCGTTGGCCTCGAGCAGCTTGTGACCGTCAAGGCCGTTTGACTCTCTCTGTCCATGCCAGCAAGGCAAGGAAGAGTTTATGTCACGCTCCCTACTCTCCAAGCCGGCGTTCAGATCTCGATTCCGTTAGCCGGTACCAAGGAGCGCCGCGAGCACGCACCGCCGTCATCCCGGCTTGGATGCCGGGGTCCAGTGCCATGGATGGTATGAAGATGGTCGAGGAAACCAGGGCGATGGATGAGCTGCGAAGCAAGGTCCTGGCGGACATCGCGA
>CAYYHR010000450.1:0-2955 GCA_964471705.1 uncultured Chromatiaceae bacterium | reverse complement strand
CATGATTCCGCGCACGATATTCGGCCCCGAGCACGAGACCTTCCGCGACAGCGTGCGGCGCTTCATGGAAGAGGAGGTCAAGCCGCACGAGGAGCGCTGGCAGGAGCAGGGCTACGTCGACCGCGAGGTGTGGACCAAGGCCGGCGCCAACGGGTTCCTGTGCGCGAGCATGCCCGAGCAGTACGGCGGCGCGGGCGCGGACCGCCTGTACAGCATCATCCTGATGGAGGAGCAGGCGCGGGCGAACTCGTCTTCGCTCGGCTTCGGCCTGCACTCCGAGATCGTCGCGCCCTACCTGCTTCGCTACGGCAACGACCACATCAAGGACACCTACCTGCCGAAGATGGCCGCGGGCGAGTGGATCGGCGCGATCGCGATGAGCGAGCCGGGCGCGGGCTCGGACCTGCAGGCGGTCAAGACCGTCGCGGTGAAGAAGGGCGACAAGTACGTCGTCAACGGCTCCAAGACCTTCATCACCAACGGCTGGCACTGCGACCTCGTCATCGTGGTCGCCAAGACCGATCCGGCGAAGGGCGCGAAGGGCACCAGCCTCATCGTCGTCGACACCTCGATGAAGGGCTTCGTGAAGGGCAAGCGGCTCAAGAAAATGGGCCTGAAGGGCCAGGACACCGCCGAGCTCTTCTTCGACAACGTCGAGGTGCCCGCGGAAAACCTGCTCGGCCAGGAGAACAACGGCTTCATCTACCTCATGCAGGAGCTGCCCTGGGAGAGGATGCAGATCGCGATCGGCGCCGTCGCCAAGGCCGAGGCCGCGATCGGCTGGACCATCGACTACGTGCGCGAGCGCAAGGCCTTCGGCAAGACCGTGGCGACGTTCCAGAACACGCGCTTCAAGCTCGCCGAGCTGGCGACCGAGGCCCAGGCCGCGCGCGTCTTCGTCGACAAGTGCATCGAGCTCCTGATGGCCGGCCAGCTCGACACCGCCACCGCCTCGATGTGCAAGTACTGGTGCTCCGACGTCGAGTGCAAGATCATCGACGAGTGCCTGCAGCTCCACGGCGGCTACGGCTTCATGTGGGAATACCCCATCGCCCGCGCCTACGTCGACGCCCGCGTGCAGCGCATCTACGGCGGCACCAACGAAATCATGAAAGAAGTGATTAGCAGATCTCTGGGGTTAGGGGAGAAGTAAACCGGGGACAGACCCCGATTTCCCCTCTCAACGCGCTGACGTTGCTGCGAAAAGTCTGAGGTCTGTCCCCGAGTTCAAATCGGGGTCAGACCACGTTTTCTCCGAGCCCTGCTCCTTGCCATGCTTCCGCTGAGATTTCTTAGGGCCACCGCCGTCACGTCCGTCGCCGTGTTGACCGTGGTGATGGGCTTGTTGCTCTCATCGTGCGGCTCCCTGCCGGCTGGCCCGTCCTACGAGCCCGTGTATCCGGAAAAGCCGGGGTACGCCTGGACCTATCGCAGCAAGGCCGGCGACAAGGTCCTGCGGATGCGGTCCGGCACCTGCTTCATGGGATTCCGAGCCGACTTCGACGGGAAGGACTTTTCACTGTCGTGGTCGCAGGAAGACTCGGAAGTGAAGGGAAAGGCCCGATGCCGGATAAATGTGCACGAGGGACCGGTCGTGGTCCGGAATCTGGACACGGGCGAGCGCTCGGAGATCAAGGTCTTCCGGAGATCGCTCTTGTTCGGACCCGGCTTCGATATTCGCCAGCCGGTCGATCTGGTCGCGCAGATTCCCGGCTTCGCGGCTGTGCCTAAAGTTGAGCGTCGATACGCCTTGATGCTTAAGGTGGAACGAAAGACCAAGGGTGCGCTTCCGGACAGAGTCGAAATCCAGCTGCCGGCGATCGCGCTGGGCGGTCGCCGCGTCGAGGTGCCGCGGCTCCGGTTGACGCGATACGAACGGAGCGGCGAGGGCTGGTGGTACGCACCCGTTTCCGGGGTCCGACGGACGGAGCCGGCAGGAAGGTCGCTCGGGGGAGGAGGGCAGGTCTTCAAACCAGCCGACAGGTGGTTTGAAGAACCTTCGCTGCTCAGGATCAGCGCCGTCTTCAGGGGCAACCCGTTCGTCTGGAATCCCGACTTCACCAAAAACAAGGGAATATCGGAGGTCTACGGCGAGATCTATGTGGAGGTGCTGGGAGACGAGCCCGTTCGGCTCACCGCCGATCGGATCGGCTGGCGGTTTTCCGGCGAGGCCGTGGATGAATTCTTACCCGTCCCGAAATCCGAGTGGAGGCTGCGAAGGTACACGACCACGGATCTCGCGGAGCGGCTCGACCATCTGCAGGCCTTCGGTTCGCCCGGCAAACGCTACGACGATTCTTGGCGCGATTTTCGAATCGTAGTGCCTGATTTTCATCCCAGACGATTGACGGTCACGCTGCCGCCGGTGGATGCGAGCTGCCACCCGTGGCCGATTCAGCCGATCGAGTTCGAATACAAATAGCGCCCCGGCCACGAAATCGGGGCCTGAGCCCGGTTTACGCGAAAACGTGGTCTGACCCCGATTTTCACAGCCGCCGGAACCCCTCGCTCAGCCCCTTGAACGAGGTGAATCCCTCCTGGGCTTTCCCGGTCCCGATCGAGCCGTCGAAGCCGAACGCGTGCCCGCCGTTGGGGGCGAGGCGCAGGAGGTCGTTGCCGTGCCAGGGGGCGCCGTGCTCGAACTCGTCGCCGCCGGCGCGCAGCTTCGCCGCGTGGCGCGCGACGCGCTCCCAGGCGGCGCGGATCTCGGCCGGCGAGGGGACGTGGTGCTGCTGATGCTTGCCGCGCTCGAGCTCGCGCACGATCGCCTCGAAATCGAAGCGGTGCGGCTCGGCCAGGCGCTCGTGAACGGGGGCGTGGTGATGCTTGTGCTTGGGGTGCTTGTCGTGTCTGTCGTCACGGTCGTGGCCGTGGCCGTGGTGATGGGGGTGATGATCTTTCTCGTGGTGGTGGCCGTGATGGCCGCCGCCGCCCGGCTCGCGCGGCGGCTCGGCT
>CAYYHR010000449.1:0-2959 GCA_964471705.1 uncultured Chromatiaceae bacterium | reverse complement strand
AATGTATTTAAAGATAAATCTGAATTGGTAAAAGTCTGGTCAAATTAACGTAAAGTTAGATCTCTCATAGGATAGATGCCTGTCGAGCGAGGTTTTCCCCAGTGTTATCCACAGATTTTGTGCATAGAATCATTCTTCTTGTGGTTACAGTAGGTTTTGACGCTTACGTAACCTGATACCTCATATTCTTTAAATGGCGCGTTCTATGTCCGGGGGAGGTCCAACGTTCCTGCGGGTCGCCGTTTTCGCGCCCCTTCCCGGGCTGTTCGACTACCTGCCGCCCACAGGCCTGGGCAAAGTCGTGCCGGCTCCCGGCATGCGTGTCCTCGTCCCTTTCGGGCGCAGCCGGCGCACGGGCATGATCGTGGAGCTGGCCCAGCGCACCGAACAGGCCCCGGCCCGGCTCAAGCCGATCGATTCCCTGCTCGACCAGGCTCCGTTGCTCGGTGCGTCGGATCTGGATTTCGTCCTTTGGGCGGCGGCTTACTACCAGCATCCCCCCGGCGAGGCCATTTTCAGTGCCTTGCCCGCCCGCCTGCGCCGCGATCTACCCCTGTTGGAAGGTGGAGAGCCCGGCTGGCGCCTCACCCCAGATGGCTACGGGGGTATCGCCCACTCGAGCAGGGCGCCGAGGCAGGCACTGGTGGCCCGGGTGCTTGCGGAGCACGGAGGGAGACTCGCCAGTGCGGAGCTCGATCGCCGGCTCGGTGACTGCCGAGCGGCCCTGCGCGCACTTGCCGCCCGGGGGTGGGTCGAGCTTTGCCGGATCGAGCCGGATGCGGGGGTATCATCAGGTCCAACCGCCGCGACCAGACCCGAGCTCAATCCTCGCCAGCGGCTGGCCGTGGAATCCGTTCGGGAGGCGATCGGGGGCTTCAGTACCTTTCTGCTCGAAGGGGTCACCGGCAGCGGTAAGACCGAGGTCTACATCGAATTGCTCCAAATACTGCTGGCCAGGAGCCGTCAGGCCCTGGCTCTGGTACCGGAGATCGGTCTGACACCACAGCTGTTGCGACGTCTCGGCGAGCGCCTCGCCGTCCCCATCGTTGCCTTGCATTCCGGCTTGCGGGCCGGAGAGCGGGAGCTGGCCTGGCGCCGTGCTGCCTCCGGGGAAGCCGGCCTCGTGGTCGGGACCCGTTCGGCCGTCTTCGTGCCCTTGCCGCGTTTGGGGCTGATCCTGGTGGATGAGGAGCATGACCTCTCCTTCAAGCAGCAGGAGGGATTCCGCTACTCGGCACGGGACCTGGCGGTGCGCCGTGCCCAGCAAACGGGATGCCCGGTCGTCCTGGGCTCCGCGACCCCGTCGCTGGAAACCCTGTACAACGTCCGCAAGGGACGCTATGGCCTGTTGGAGCTGCCCGAGCGAGCCGGCGGAGCATTGCCGCCGGAGCTCCTCGTGCTGGACATCCGTGCCCAGCCCCTGCGGGCCGGTCTGTCACCGGTCCTGCTGCGTTTCATGCGCGAGCAGGTGGCGGAGGGCAATCAGGTGCTCCTGTTCCTCAACCGCCGCGGTTTTGCCCCGGTTCTCACCTGTCACGATTGCGGCTGGGTCGGGGAGTGTCCCAGGTGCGATGCCAGGCTCACCCTGCATCTGGCCGACAACCGCCTCTGGTGCCATCACTGCGGGCTGACGCGCCCGAGTCCGCGAACCTGTCCGCAGTGCAAGGGGACCGACGTGCGTCCGCTGGGGCGCGGGACCGAGCGCCTGGAGGCCGAGCTGAGCGATCTCTTTCCAGGCATTCCCCTGGCACGGATCGATCGGGACAGCACCCGCCGCAAGGGTGAGCTGGAGCGTTTGCTGGGGGCCGCCCGCCGCGGGGAGATCCCCTTGCTGCTGGGCACTCAGATGCTGGCGAAAGGGCACCACTTCCCGGGCGTGACCCTGGTGGGCATCCTGGATCTGGACCAGGGGCTGTACGGGGCCGATTTCCGTGCTCCCGAGCGCATGGCGCAGATGGTCGTCCAGGTGGCGGGTCGTGCCGGCCGGGCGTTACGCCCGGGGCGGGTCGTCCTGCAAACAAGGCATCCGGATCATCCCCTGCTGGATATCCTCCGGCGCAAAGGCTATGGGGCTTTCGCCGAAGTGGCGCTCGATGAGCGCCGGCAGGCCGCCTTACCCCCCTACTCGCATCAGGCCCTGATGCGTGCCGAGTCCGGTGATCGGGAAGGGGCCATCGCGTTTTTGCGTATGGCCGCTCGGGAGGCGGCACCGCTTGCCGGAGGCGAGGTATCTATTCTGGGCCCTGTTCCCGCCCCCATGGAGAAGCGCGCCGGACGTTTCCGTGCCCATTTGATGGCGCAATCGCAAGTCCGTCCGGTGCTACAGACCTTCTTGGAGGTTTGGCAGGCGCGGGTGAGGGCCTTGAAGGTCGGCTCCGGGGTACGTTGGTCCCTGGATGTCGACCCCCAGGAAGTGCTTTGAATCCCGGATGCCGAGCACCGCTCGCTGTTGTAAGCTCATGGGATCGAGGAACGGGCTCGTCGAAGGTCCCGGTGCACCTCGTGTTTCAATTCCATCGGGATGAGAGCTTATGAAAGACCTAGTTTGGGACAGAACCTTGAGTGTCGATGTCCCGGAAATCGATGAAGACCATCGCAGACTGGTGGATCTGTTCAACCTCCTCGCGCATTCCGTAGCGGAAGGGGATGCGAAGAGCTACGTCGAGGCGGTATTGGAAGAGCTGATAAGCTGTACCCAGTGGCATTTCAAGCATGAGGAACGCTTGATGCTGAAATACGGCTACGAAGGGGTCCTGGAGCACAAGTCGGAGCATCAGGAGCTGATCGAGTGCGCCAAGGCACTTCGACAGAGGTTGCTGCATGAGAGCAAACCGGTTTCGAGTGAAGATGTCGAATTTCTGGAGCACTGGCTGACCGGACATATCCTCGGGACCGATATGGATCTGGGTGCCTATCTTTGTGAGGTGATGTAGGTACCGTTCACCGATGCCTGAGGCGG
>CAYYHR010000448.1:0-2960 GCA_964471705.1 uncultured Chromatiaceae bacterium | reverse complement strand
ACGGCCTCCAGCTCTTCCATCAAGGACAGGATTGCCCGGTGCATGTCCCGGGTCTCATCGGAAAGCTCTTCGATTGGCTCGTGGTAGCCTTCGTTCGCCATGATTCGGATCTCCTCTTCTCTGCGTGATAAGGCCGCTCGTCGGCACTCGTGGGATTGTCCGGCGAGAAGGCCCGAAACTCAACCGCCGCCTCTCGTAGATGGTCCGGATCCCTTGGCGTCCTGCGACGGGGGCTCGGCCGCCTCCGGCCAAGCGCGATGTACACGAACATCCAGCGGCTGACCGGTGGTCAGGTGGACATCCCGTTGCGGGAAGGCGATGGATATACCCGCTCGGCGAAACTTCTCGTTGATGCTCTGGTGCAGCTCGCTGATCCTGGCCAGCCGGTTTTCCACGGATTCGAGGTAGCAGCGCAACACCAGGGTGAGTGCGTTGTCGCCGAAGCCCTCGAAGGTAATCAAGGGGGCGGGGTCGTCCAGCACCTGTGGGTTCTCTTCCGCGGCCTCTTCCAAGAGGGCGAGCGCGCGGGGCACGTCTGCGCCATAGTCCACCCCTACCGTTATGACGATGCGGTTGAGGTTGTCTGTCAGGGTCCAGTTGAGCAGGCGTCCGGTGATGAACTCCTTGTTGGGGACCAGCAGCTCCTGCTTGTCCCAGTTGCGGATGGTCGTGGCGCGGATGCGAATCCTGGACACGGCCCCCGTGGTGTCGCCGATGGTCACGACGTCACCGACGCGGATCGGCCTTTCGAACAGAATGATGATGCCGCTGATGAAGTTCGCGACGATCTCCTGCAGGCCGATACCGATGCCGACGCCCAAGGCCGCTACCAGCCACTGTACCTGCCCCCAGGACAGGCCCAGGGTACCGAAGATCATCAAGGCGGCGAAAGCGACGATACCGTATCCGGTCAAGGTCTTGACCGCGTAGCGGCTGCCCGATGAGACCCGGGTGCGAGACAGCAGCAGGATCTCGAGCAGGGCCGGCACGTTCCTCATGCTCACGATCGTGAGCAGAGCGATGATCAGGACCAGCCCCACGTCCGCCAGGGACACTGGCACCAGGCGCTCCTCGCCGTTCACGAGCCCCAGGTGGTGCCAGAGGGCAACATCCTCGAAGATACCGAGGGCCGGCAGCACCGGGGACCAGATCAGCCAGAGGACGAGCGCACCACCGATCGCGAGCAGCGTGTGGATCAGGGTGCGTGTCTGCTCGTCTAGAGACTCGAGATCCGGCTCATCGGCGGCCAGTGCCTCGGCTGCGGACGGCTCGGTTGGATTCTCCTGCTGAGCTCCCCGCGCGGCGCGGCGCTCCAAGGCGGCCTGCAGGGCCAAGCGCCGGCGGACCAGGACCAGCCAGCGCAGGATGAGCTGATGGAGCACGGTGAGCGCCAGCACCAGATACATGGTTCTGAACAGGGATCCGAGCAGCATGCCCGAAGTGTACTGATAGCCGACGACTGTCAGAACCCCGAGGACGAGCGGTGTGCCCACCACGAACGGGTACCAGAGCCGGCGTAAGCGATAGAGCCACCCCAGGGGATGGGCCGCGAGGAAGCCCGCCACCGCGCCGTGCTCCGGACTGAGGACGCGGCCGAAGAAGAAGGCCAACCCAATCGTGAACGCGATCAGGGACAAGCGCCCGAGGCTGCCGCTGTAGGTGACGTTCTCCTGGCTGTAGGTTGCGGAGACGACGAAGCCCATGGGCAAGAGCACCGCGAGCAGCCAGTCGAAGTTGCGCCTCAGCTTCGACAGGACTTCCGCGCTCCAGCGAAAATGGCGATCGGCCACGCCGCCCGGCATACAGAGGAGGCGAAACGCACGTAGGTAATAAAGCCCCACAGAGACGCTGATGGCCCCGTGGCCGATTGCCCTGGTAAAGCCCGTCTGCTCCAGCGAGGAGGACAGGCTCCAGCCCAGGGTCGTCAGCAGCAGGGACAAGGGTGCGGCGACCAGAAGCGTCAGGGCCAGGGCTTTCAGCGTATAGCCGATCTTGTCCGTGCGAATGCGCCGCAGATGCTCGGCGGTGGCCCGGATCTGACCACGCATGGCACGTGCCTTCCATTCCAGCACCGCGACTGTCAGGAGCAGGAGCCAGAAGAGGGCGGAATGCAACGACTCATGGACGAGGGCCCGCATGACTTGCAGCCAGTTCGCAGGGTCGATCGCCCAAAGCACCGCAAAGGGGAGGTTTTTCAGGGTTTCTGCCGAGACCGGCAACGCATTGCGCACCCACAAGAGGCGCTTGGCGAGGAAATCGTCGTAGCCCTCGACGGCCTCGATGAGCTGGGAGGAGGCATAGTCCAGGTCTCCCAGCTCCCGAAGATAGGTTTCGTCGGCTTCGGATGCCTGCTCGAGGAGGGCCTTGCGTTGCTCGGTGAGCTTGCGCAGCTCTTCTTGGACGCCGGCACGCTCTTCCGCCGGTATCGGGCCCGTCATCAGCTTTGCGACATAGGCGTCGGGATCGCGCAGCTCTCGCAGCTCCTCGGCGTAGCGGATCTGGCGTAAGGTGGCCTCGGCGATGGCATCCTCGCGCATCGTGGCTGCCTTTCGGTAGCTGCGCAGATCCGGTAGCTGTTTGCGCTGGTCGAAGAGAACCTGGCCCAGCGCCTGGGTAAGCCCGGCCGCCTCGAGGCGTTGGCGGGCGCTGCGAAAGTCCTCACCGACCTGACGGGTCTGCTCCTCGATCTTCTCCTGGGAGCCGGACAGCCGGTCGAGCTCGGCGGTCATGGTCGTGAGCTCCCGACTCAGCTCCGCGTTGCGGCGCGCCAAGTCCTGGACCAGCACGTGTTGATCTGCCACCCGGCTCTCTGCTTCGCTCGCTGCGACAGCGGCATTGGCCGCCTTCGCCGCGAGCTTGTCGTTGAGCCATCCCTGGAGCCTTTGCTCAGTCTCCTTCAGCCGCTTCAGATCGCTCGTCGCCTTGTCGTTCAGCGCCTTCAGGAGATCGACGCGAGCCCC
>CAYYHR010000447.1:0-2966 GCA_964471705.1 uncultured Chromatiaceae bacterium | reverse complement strand
CCTGCAGCACGCCCATCTCCGCGGCCAGGGTCGGCTGGTAGCCAACCGCCGAGGGCATGCGCCCGAGCAGCGCGGACACCTCGGTTCCTGCAAGCGTATAGCGGTAGATGTTGTCGATGAACATCAGCACGTCGCGCCCTTCGTCGCGGAAAAACTCGGCCATGGTCAGACCGGTGAGGGCCACGCGGGCGCGGTTGCCGGGTGGCTCGTTCATCTGGCCGTAGACCAGTGCCACCTTGTCGAGAACATTCGACTCCGTCATCTCGTGGTAGAAGTCGTTGCCCTCGCGGGTGCGCTCGCCGACGCCCGCAAACACCGAATAGCCGGAATGCTCCACGGCTATGTTGCGGATCAGCTCCATCAGGGTGACCGTCTTGCCCACGCCCGCGCCGCCGAACAGGCCGACCTTGCCGCCCTTGGCGATGGGCATGATCAAATCGATGACCTTGATGCCGGTCTCGAGGATCTCGGTTGCCGCCGCCTGATCCTCGAACTTCGGCGCTACCCGGTGAATAGGCCAGCGCTCCTTGGATTCCACCGGCCCCTTCTCGTCCACCGGCTCACCCAGGACGTCCATGATCCGGCCGAGGGTGGCCGTACCCACGGGCACGCTGATCGGGGCCCCGGTGCTCGAAGCGACCAAGCCGCGCCGCAAGCCGTCGGTGGAGCCCATGGCGATGGTGCGTACGATGCCGTCGCCGAGCTGCTGCTCCACTTCCAGCGTCAGGCCGACCTCGTCGATTTGGAGCGCCTCGTAGACCTTCGGTATCTCCCCGCGCGGAAACTGCACGTCCACCACGGCACCGATGATTTGCACCACGTTACCAGAGCTCATATGTCTTTCCTCATGCGCCTTACGGCGTCTCGATGCGTGTTTCGGACGATTCCCGTCAGACCTTCCCCGCACGCGAATCGCCCTGAATTCTGATCAAACCGCAGCTGCACCGCTCACGATCTCGGAGATCTCCTGGGTGATCGCCGCCTGCCGAGCCTTGTTGTAGACCAGCTGCAGCTCGTCGATGAGATTTCCGGCATTGTCGGATGCCGACTTCATGGCGACCATACGCGCCGCCTGCTCGCAGGCCCCGTTCTCGACCACCGCCTGGTAGACCAGAGACTCGATGTAACGGGTCAGCAGGGCATCGAGCACGGCCTTGGCATCCGGCTCGTAGATGTAGTCCCAGCGGTGACCTTCCAGCTCGATTTCCTCCGCATGTATCGGAACCAACTGCATGACGGTTGGCTGCTGCGTCATGGTATTCACGAACACGTTTCCGGCCACGTAGATGGCGTCGATCTCACCGGACTCGTAAGCATCGAGCATGACCTTGGCGGGACCGATCAGATCTTCGATATGCGGTTGGTCGCCGAGATGCGTTGCTTGGGCCAGTACTTCACCGCCGAATCGCTTGAAAAATCCCAGGGCCTTGCTGCCGATGGTGCAGAATACGGACTCGATACTGCCCTGTCGCTGCGCCTTGATCTCCTGCACCAGCTTGCGGAACAGGTTGCTGTTCAAGCCTCCGCAGAGGCCACGATCCGAAGACACCACGATATAGCCGATGCGCCTGCGCTCCCGCTCCGTCGCCAAGAAGCTGTGACGGTATTCGGGTGTCGCGCGGCTGAGGTGCGCGATCACCTGCAACATCTTCTCCGCATAGGGGCGGGATGCGGACATACGGTCCTGCGCCCTACGCATCTTGGACGCCGCCACCATCTCCATGGCCTTGGTGATCTTCTGCGTGCTCTTGATACTGGCGATCTTGGTGCGTATCTCTTTCGCGCCTGCCATCTTGTCAAGCCCCCGGAATCGTAGGGCGGGCTACGCCCACCGTCTTTCTGTACCGCACGCCGCTGTGCCGGGTGGGCCGAATGCCATTCCCCGGCACCCGGAGCCTCACCAAGTGTGATTCGCCTTGAAATCCTCGAGCGCAGCTCGAAGCGAGTCGGCGATTTCCTGATCGTAGTCACCGGTGGCGTCGATCTTCTCGACCAGATCGGCTTTGCTGGTCTTCATGTAGGTCTGCAGGGAATGCTCGAAATCCACGACCTTGTTGACCTCGACGTCATCCAGAAATCCCTCGTTCGCGGCGAACAGAGAGACCGCCATCTGGCCGATGCTCAGGGGCGCATACTGGACCTGCTTCATGAGCTCGGTGACCCGCTCACCGCGCTGGAGCTGCTTGCGGGTAGCCTCGTCCAGGTCCGACGCGAACTGGGAGAAGGCCGCCAGCTCGCGATACTGGGCGAGGGCGAGCCTTATGCCGCCACCGAGCTTCTTGATGACCTTGGTCTGGGCGGCACCACCCACGCGGGATACCGAGAGACCGGCATTGATGGCAGGGCGGATACCGGCATTGAAGAGGTCCGTCTCCAGGAAGATCTGCCCGTCGGTGATGGAGATGACATTGGTCGGAACGAAGGCCGACACGTCACCGGCCTGGGTCTCGATGATCGGCAGAGCGGTGAGTGAGCCGGTCTTGCCCTTGACCTTGCCGCCGGTCAGCTTCTCGACCTCCTGCGCGTTGATCCGCGCCGCGCGCTCCAGGAGGCGCGAGTGCAGGTAGAAGACATCGCCGGGGTAGGCCTCGCGACCGGGCGGTCGACGCAGCAACAGAGAGACCTGGCGGTAGGCCCATGCCTGCTTGGTCAGGTCGTCGTAGATGATCAGGGCATCCTCACCCTTGTCCCGAAAATACTCGCCCATGGTGCAACCTGCGTAGGGGGCGATGTATTGCATGGCGGCCGAGTCGGAGGCGCCGGCGGACACGATGATGGTGTGATCCATAGCGCCATGCTCTTCGAGCTTGCGCTGGATCGCGGCGACCGAGGAGTTCTTCTGGCCGACCGCGACATAGATGCACTTGATGCCGGTGCCCTTCTGATTGATGATCGCATCGATGGCCACCGCCGTCTTTCCGGTCTGGCGGTCACCGATGATCAGCTCGCGCTGGCCGCGGCCGACG
>CAYYHR010000446.1:0-2972 GCA_964471705.1 uncultured Chromatiaceae bacterium | reverse complement strand
ACCATGTCGTTCAGGAAGAGGTAGCCGAGGTAGCGGAACCCCTGGTCGAAGGCGACCGCCCGGCTCTTGTCCTCGTTGAGCGTCAGGCCGAGCTCCCGCAGGGAGCGGCGCACGGCGGCGCCTGCCGCCTCGGCCTGCTCGCGGCTCTTGCAGAGGACGACGAAATCATCGGCGAAGCGCACCAGCCGGAAGCCGGCGCTCTCCAGGTCGCTGTCGAAGTCGTCGAGCATGAGGTTGGCGAGCAGGGGGCTGAGCGGTGCGCCCTGGGGCAGGCCGCGCATGCGCTCGATGCGGAATCCCTGGTAGTCCACGGGCGCGCCGATCCAGGCCAGGATCAGTCCGATGGCCGGATCATCGCGATAGAGGGCCTGCAGGCGGATGCGTAGGTGCTCCCAGTCGACGTTGTCGAAGAAGTCGTCGATGTCGGCCTCGTAGACCCAGCGATAGCCCTCGCGCCAGGCCTGCTGGATGTCGAGGCTCGCCCCCTGGCGCGAGCGCCCGCGACGGAAGCCGTAGCTGCGCCGGTACATCAGGGGCTCGAGGGCAGGGGCCAGGACTTGGTTGAGGGCGCGCTGGGCAACGCGGTCCCAGAATGGGGGGATGGCCAGTGCGCGCAGCTCGCCGTCTTCTTCGGGAATGACGACGCCCTGCAGCGCGGCGGGCTCATAGCTTGCAGCCGCCAGACGCCCAGCGAGCCGCTCCAGGCGATCGGCGAGGCGCTCTTCCTCTTCGGGGTCGGGCAGGTCCGGGTAGCGGGCGAGCCACCAGTCCTCCTCGGTCTGCGCTTCATCGGCCTCTGGGGCGGGATGCTTCTTTTCGATATTCTCGCGGATGGCGCTGTAGGCCGCGAACAGGTTCTCCATGCCGGAGGCGTGGTCCAGCAGGGAGGCGGCGGGCTCGGCGACGGGGGTGGTGGTCGCACCTTCGGGCGCTTCCAGGAGGTAGCGCCCCATGCCGAAGGCGCGCATCTGGCCGATGCCCAGGTACTGGCCCAGCACCAGCAGGCGCCACCAGTCCTCCGGCAGGCCGCGGCCCGGGCCGAGGATGATCTCGCCGCTCATGCCGCCGATGGGATGGCTGTTGCCCGCCGCATCCCGGTAGTCGCTGTCGACCCAGAACAGGTGTCCGGCAAGGTCGGGCAAGGCCGGAGGCTCGTCCCGGGCGGGCATGGCGCCGCCGCGGCGGCGCGTGAGATCGGCAAGCGCATCGTACATGCGGCGCAGGAGCAGGCCGGCAACGAGATCCGGGACTTGGCGGCAGAAACGGGCCTCGCCCTTGGCCTGCCCGCGGGCTTCGGCATCCTTGAGCAGGCGCACGGGGCTGAGCCAGCGCAGGCGCACGAAAGGGGCGCCCGCCCACAGGGACGCCTCACCCTCCAGGCGGTCGTTGTCGTAGAGGGTTAGCTCATCGACGGCCTCGACTTGGTCCTCCGTGAAGAGGTCCTGCAGGGTGAGCAGACGCAGGTTGTCCCGCAGCGGCGCCCCGGCGTCGCGAACGGGAGCCGAGCTCGGCAGCGCGCGCAGCCGGCCGATCAGCCGGGCCAGCAGGTGCTCGCCGCCTGCCAGGGCGTAGACCGCAAAGCGGTAGCGCTCGCCGGGGGCGTAATGCGGGCGACCGGACTCGGGTGCGTCGACGGCGAGGTAGGTGTCCAGCTTTTGCCGTTCCGGCTGTTTCGGCGGGTCTAGCAGATTGCCCACGAAGGCATAGACCGGTGCCTGGTGGAAGAAGCCGAAGCTGGCATCGGCGGTGAATTCGAGCGTGACCGCCAGGGCGCGGAGGGGGAAAAGCGATCCGAGCGACACGGTGTTGGAGTGGGGTTGATTGCTCATAGCATGCCTATTCCCAGCTCAACGCGTAGGGTGGGCATCGCCCACCAAGCGGCAAGGGTCCGCTGTGCAAACCACCGGGTGGGCACCGACCACCCGAGCGAGAGACTTATCCTGGTATTCGGTGGGCGATGCCCACCCTACAAGGCTGCCTCCGTCATTCTCCGCCCGCGCCCGGATACCGGTCGTCTCTGTGCGCGCGCTCGACGGCATCCAGGAGCAAAGGGGCAAACCGAAACACGGCCTCGAACAGCTCTCGAAGATCTTCGAGCACGTATTCGTGAGCGATCTGATTGCGTAGCTCGCGGATCTCCCGCCATTGTTCGGCGCTTGCGATCTGGCCGCGTTTTTCCGCCCGGTTGAGCCGGTCCAGGAGACTGCCCTCGTCCTCCAGAAGCAACGCGTCCTGGGCGCGGAACAGCTTCTGGACCAGGAGGTCAGCCAAGCGGGCGAAACGGGCGGTCAACGCCTCCAATTCCACGGCCAAGCCTTCCGGGATAGGGTCCGGGAGCGGAAACCTCTGGCGCACGCGCTCATATGAAGAGCGCAAAGCCGCAGCAGCACGCCCCGCTGCAGCAAGCTGCTCGCGGTAGTAACGAGCCCTCAGCTCGGATCTTCCGTTCTCCATATCTCCTCCGCACCTTCGCCGACCAGGGTTGCAAACGGCGAGGGGGAATCGGGTAGGTCCCAAACGATATCGATTTTCTGCTGCTCCACGCGGGAAAAGATCGCCAAACGCAATTGACGCGCCAGGGCGGTCAGGGGCTGTGCCGGCATCTGCTCCAGGCGGATGAGCAGATCGATGTCGCCGCCCCTCTTTCCGGGATCGACCCGCGAGCCGAACAAATACACCCGGGCCGCCCCCAGCGGGGCCAGTACTTGAGTAAAGGCCGCGCGCAGGGCCGATGCATCCCGGGGGCTGAGACGAACGATCGGCGACCCGGACGAGGGGGTGGTTTGCGATTGCATGGGGCGGAGAGTAGCACAGGCCACTACGAGCTGGAGGCCGCCGAGCGGGCGGTGGGCTAAGCACATAGGACGTGGTGAGGAACGAACCACATCACATGCGGACGCTGCGGTTCGCAAGCTCACCACATCCTATAGCCTTGAAAGACGCATGACAATTGCCGAAGGTATATTCGGGCT
>CAYYHR010000445.1:0-2978 GCA_964471705.1 uncultured Chromatiaceae bacterium | reverse complement strand
GACGGTCAGAGCGTCGACTGGTACAGCGACCTCGCGGGTCAGCCGGTTGCGCTCCCGGACCTGGCCCCGGCGGACCAGGCCGCGGCACGCCAGGTGTTGGGCGAGCGTCTCGCTTCCTTGAGAAAGCTCGCGGACGAGCTGCCGCAACTCGCACCTGATCAGGCCGATGCGGCGCCTGCCCTGCGCCGCGCCACGACCTATCCGAGCGATGCCTACGTCTATCTAATCGGCGAGGAGCCGGTGGTGACCTTCTGGGGGCATGCCCCCTTGGACAAAGGCGCCATGCTCCGGGGTGCAGTGCCCCCGGCCACACCGAGCAGCAGGCGTCGCAGACTCATCTGGCCCTGGCTTTCGATGCTGCTGGTCCTGGTCGCCGCCGGCATCGGCGGCTGGCTTTGGTACGAGCATGCGCGGGACCAGGCCCTGGCCGGGGACCTCGGCGCCGCGCTGGCGTCCAATTGCACACCCATGGAGCCGTTGCTAGCCCTCAGGGATCGGCTCGGCGAGCTCGACCCGGACGGGCAGCACTACCCCGAGATGGAGGCCCGGCTCGCGGCGGAGATCTCCCACTGCGAAGCGGCCTCGAAGCTCGGGTCCGACCTGGACGCGGCCGACGGCGCTTGCTCTCGGATGGCCGCCATTGCAGCCGACATGGACGGTCAGGACCTCTCCCGTCCACCCTTTCCGGAGCTGAAGGCGCGGCTGGATGCCGGGCTCACGCTTTGCCGCCAGGCCCGGGATCTCGATGCGCGCATCGACAGAGCCCAAGGCGACTGTGAGGCCCTGCTCGCCCTCGACTCGGGTCCTGCCGAGGGACTGGAGGATGCCCAGCCCCTTCAGCAGGCCAGGGCCCGGCTCGATGAGGCGCTGAAAGGCTGCGCAACCGCCGAGAAGCTGTCGCAGGAGATCGAGGCCAACCTGGGCCGCTGTACGGAGCTGCACCGGATCGATGGCGAGATGAAGGGCCTTAACGTGACCGATCCACCGCTTCAGGGCGTTCGGACACGGCTGGACCAGGAGCTCGAGCTGTGCGCCCGCGCCGCGCGCTACGAGCAGCAGCTCGCGGAGGCCCAATCGGACTGCGACGCCCTCGGTCGCCTGGATGTAGCGCTGAAGGAGGAAGACACGGACCGCGAGCCCCTGCTCTCCGTGCGCAAACGCCTGGACGCGGCGCTGCTACGCTGCAAGTCGCTCGATGAGCTGAAGAAGGCGATGAATGACGCGAACGGAGACTGCGGCAAGCTCACCGCCATCGAAGAGCAGATCGAGCAGCGCGGTGCGCGCGACCCCATGTACCTGGATCTGCGCCGGCAGCTCACCTCCGGTCTGGAGGTCTGCAAGCTCGCCGATGTCCTGAATGCGAAGCTCGCCACGGCGAAGGACGATTGCACCGCGCTGAAGGGCCTCGCCGAGGAGCTGGCCGGACGGCCCGACACGGCCCCTCTGCGACCGGTCCGGCAACGGCTTTCCCAGGCACTGGAACAATGCCGGCTGACCGAGGAGCTGGCTCGGGCCCTCGCGGCTGCCGGCACGGACTGTAAGCGGCTGGACGCCCTCGCCGATCGGCTCCCGTCCGGTGCGCAGGCCAGCTCCGGGATCTTGAAGCTTCGCTCGCGCCTGGACAAGGCCCTGGTGCCATGCCGGGCGCCTCCGCCTCCCGAGCGGATCGCCAAGGCTGAGCCGAAAAAGCATGAGCAGCCGAAAGGCCAGTCTAAGTCAACGGCATCCAAGGCGAAAAAGCCGAAACGCGTGGTCAAGGACACCCGCAAGCTCTGTCCCGGCGAGCGCCTCAAGGAGGATGCACCCGACCTGGTCATGGTCTTTGATGCATCCGGCAGCATGCGCCTGCCGATCAATATGGACGACGCCACGGCCGCGCGCCTGATGGGAGGCGGTGCCTTCGGCGGCCTCGCGGGTGGGCTGCTCGACAGCCTGATCACTCAGATTGCATCGAGTGCAAGCGGACCGAGCCGGATCGACGCCGCCAAGCAGGCGTCCCGGAAAATCGTCAAGTCCCTGCCGTCGGATGTCGACGTGGGTCTGGTATTGGTCGAGGATTGCCCGTCCGCGAGACCGATCGGATTCTATTCACCCGGCCAGCGGGGTGCACTGCTCGGCGGCATCGGCTCCATCCATCCGGTCCGCGGCACCCCGCTCGCGAGCGGTATCCAACGGGCCGCGGCCATGGTGGACGGGGTAAACCATCCCGGCGTCATCGTCGTGATATCGGACGGCAAGGAGAGCTGCCGGCGCGATCCCTGCGGGACTGCGCGCCGCATTGCCCACTCCAAGCCCATGTTGACCATAAACGTCGTGGACATCACGGGCACGGGTGCCGGAAATTGTGTCGCCTCTGCCACCGGCGGCAAGGTATTCACAGCAAAGAACGCCCAGCAGCTCAACACCATGCTGCGCCGCGCCACCCAGGAGGTGAGCGGCCCGGCGCGATGTAAGCGCTGATGCCGGGCCGAACGGGGCAAAACATGACGGGCTCACTCTTGAGGACGGGCACCGCCCGCGATTACCACCCCCTCGGGGCCGTCGGCAACCCGGTCTACCTCTCCGCCCCCCAGTTGCGTGCGGCCATCGCACGGCGGCTCGGGCAGGGAGTCGCCGACATCCTCGCGATCCCCCAGCGCAACGAGGACGGAGACACGATCGACTGGTATGCCCCGGTCCCCGGTCCGGTAGTGCCCTGGAGCGCAGCGACCCCGGACGAGCGCGCCCGCGGCAAGGCGGCCCTCACGGACGCCCGCGGGGCGATCGAGAAGCTCGCCGCGGCGATGCAGGCCGAGGTCCGCTCGGACCACCAGGTATTCGGTCGCCTCCTGGAGCAAGTCACGGCCTTCCCGGACGACGAGCATCTCTACCTGGTCAACGACCGCCCGGTCATGACCTTCTGGGGCTTCCAGGACCTGGAGGCTCCGTCCGGTGGCGAAACCCTGCTCGACCTGCCGGCCCCACCTCCGACGCCTGTC
>CAYYHR010000444.1:0-2980 GCA_964471705.1 uncultured Chromatiaceae bacterium | reverse complement strand
ATTGAATCGAACACCCGACACAGCTACCAACCCAAACCAAGCGGATCTCTCAGGTCGACTCCATCCATAAAGGGTAGCCGCCGGTCGCTGTTGGTAAGCTGGTAGATCTTTCCCATCCAGTTCCCCAAAACCCCTTCGGCGGTATCATGCCAGGTGTTGTCCAGGCCGCCGATGATATGCCCCTCCGGAAATGTCGGCAGCTCACGGCCATGGTCCCGGCAGGCCAGGATCCGGTCCCGGTGCTCCGTGAGGATGGCGCGGTCTCTGAGACGCAGGTAGCTTTCCGGGAAAGGGGGATACACGTCCCTTTCGGACCGGGCGAAACGATCGACCTCGCGCTTGTATTCCTTGAGCAGGGAGATGGTGTCGTACTCCGGGTGCCCCTGGAAGAAGACGATGCGGAAGCCGTCCTCGCTCACCGCCAGATGGACACCCGCCTCCGCGCTCTCCGCCAGCACGTGCAGCCCAGCGGCATCGAACTGCTCCCGAGAGACCTCGTTGAAGCGCGAGTGGGGGACGTCGAACAGGGTATTGACGTCGTTGACCAGCGGGTGCCTCTTGTCGACCACCCGATGCGGATAGACGCCCCAACGCTTCGCCGGCAAGGCATGACGGCGCTGGCCATAGCGGAACTGAAGCACGGCATGGGTGGCGAGACAGGAGCAGAGGGTGGAGGTGACGTTCTCGAAGGCCCAGTCGATGACCTCGATCAAGGGCCCCCAGAAGGGCTGGTCCTCCAGATTGGGTCCGGTCACGTTGGCACCCGTGATGATGAGCGCATCCAGACCGCCAGCCCGGATGCCGTCGAAGCCCTCGTAGTAACGGTCGATGTGCGTGCGTGCGGCGGGGGAGCGCGCCAGCTCGGCGAGGGTGAAGGGATGGACGTAGAACTGGGCGATCTGGTTGCTCTCGTTGATCAGGCGCATGAATTGCCGCTCCGTTGCCCCCAGGGCCGCATCCGGCATCATATTCAAGAGCCCGATGTGCAGCTCGCGGATATCCTGTTGCAATGCCCGGTCCGGGGCCAGGATGGTCTGGCCTTCCCGGCGCAGGTGCTCGAAGGTCGGTAGATCGGTGTGGGCAACGATGGGCATTGGTCAGTCCTCCCGCCGCGCGATGGCCTGCTCCAGCAGGCCGAGGAAATCGTGCTCGTCGCGCACCTGGGCTACTTCCGTGGAGCTGACCGTATAGCCGTAGGGCTTGGCGATGGCCTCGTACCTGGGCACCCGCGCGTGGAAAAGACGGGGGAAGACCCAGCGGGTGAAGTCGTTAGGGTCGATCTCGGCCACGAACTCCAGACGATTCAGATCCAGGTAGTCCCTTACTGCGGCCTCGAGGAACTGCGGACGATAGTAGAGCGGCTTGGGATCGGCCTGGGCACGCTCGATGAGCTTGATCTCGTCCACCTGCGGGACGCGGATGTAGAGGATCAGGCTGTTGCGAGCGAGCAGGTCGATCACCGCCGGCTCCTCGAGCTCACAGAGGCTCCCGCCCACGTCGTTGACCAGCTTGCTGTAGCCGTAGATCTCCTGCGCCTTTTGGACGAACCTGGGTAGATCCATCATGGCCTTGATCTCCGCAACCCGGTACAGGGCCTGGCGGCGGTTGAACTCGCCGAGCGGCAATCCGCCACTCTCCGGGTTGCCGAGCTTGCCCACGAAGCTCAGCACCGGACCGAGATCGTCCACCTTGATGTTGTTGCGCACGAAGATCCAGTCGCGCCGCAGCAGGTCCTTGAGAAAGGGCACCTGCATGGCCTGCTGCTTGATCAGGTCGAGGATGTGCTCGTCCAGGTAGCGGGTACCGATGCGGTAGTCACCCGAATAGTGGAACCAATCATGACGCCGCAGCAAGGTCGACAGATGGGTCTTCCCCACCCCGGACATACCCAGCAGGGTAACGCACTTGCTCTTCCAGGCACGGAGCTCGTCTATGGTGAGCTTCAAAGCGGACCCTCCTCAGGCCGAGAGGACTGATCAGAGCGGAGAATACTACCCGATACGGTTGCGCCGGTTGAGGATCTCATCCCAATTCCACCGCACACCCTCGGGCAGGACAGGTGCTCTCCCGTGATATACTTCGGAATTATTTCTGATTTTGTTGTACCGCGTCCGCAATATCCATCCTGGCGGCAGCCCGTTAATTCCTCATGCGGAGCTCGCGATGAGCAAGGTATACGGTCCCTACAAGACGCGCCCCGGGCGCCGCCATCCGGCCGGCGCGACCGTGGAAGACGATGGCGTCAACTTCTCCGTCTACAGCCGCCATGCCGCCGGTGCCGAGCTGCTGTTGTACGAGGATGCCCGCAGTCCGGAGCCCTTCCAGATCATCCGCCTGGATCCGGATCTCAATCACACGTTTTTCTCCTGGCACGTGCTGGTGGTGGACCTGCCGCCGGGGACCCACTACAGCTGGCGGATGGATGGACCGAACGACCCCCAAGGTCACGGCTGGTGCTTCGACCCGAATGTGGCGCTGGTGGATCCTTGGGCACGCGCCGTGACCACCGAGAGCTGGGACCGTTGGGCCCGCATACGCGAGGGCACCAAGCCCCACGACTCTCTGCGGGCAGTGGTGATCGCCGACGACTATCCTTGGGAGGGGGACACCCCCCGGTACGTGCCCGGGGAGCAGATGATCATCTACGAGATGCACGTGGGGGGCTTTACCCGTGATCCCTCCTCCGGCGTGCGCTCTCCCGGCACCTTTGCCGGCGTCATCGAGAAGATCCCCTATCTGCAGTCCCTCGGCATCACGCATGTCGAGCTGATGCCCGTGATGGCCTTCGATACCCAGGATGTCCCCGAGCAGGTATGGGACAAGGGCCTGACGAATTACTGGGGCTACAGCACCCACAGCTTCTTCTCACCCCATCCGGAGTATTGCGTCTCACCCGGGGCGGGCACACATCGCACGGAGTTCAGGGACATGGTCAAGGCCCTGCACCGGGCCGGAATCGGGGTGATCCTGGACGTGGTCT
>CAYYHR010000443.1:0-2989 GCA_964471705.1 uncultured Chromatiaceae bacterium | reverse complement strand
CGGCAGGCGGTCGATGTTGCGCTCGAGCTCGTTGTACAGGTACATCAGGCTGGCGGTTTCGTCGGCCCCCACTTCGAAGCGTACCGTGACCACCCCCAGGTCGTCGGCGGCGTAGCCGTAGACGTGCTTGACCCCGTGCAGGGACGACACCAGCTGCTCCAGGGGCTGCACCACCTGCGCCTGGATCTGCTCCGGGCTGTTGCCCGGGCGGGCCACCAGGATCTCCGCCGCCGGCACCACGATCTCGGGGTTGTACAGGCGCGGCGTGACCACCACCGCCATCACCCCGAACAGGGTCAGGGCGATCATGATCAGCGGCGTGATCTTGGTGTGCAGAAAGGCCCGCGCCAGGCGTCCTACCAGGCTCGTCGGCATCTCGCCCCCGCTCATTTCCCTTCCACCTGCAGCGCGACGCCGTTGGCCAGCTCGCCCTGGGCGGTGACCACTAGGCGGTCACCCGGGAACAGGCCACTCAGCACCATCTGCTGGTCGCCCCGGCGCTCACCCAGGGTGACCATGCGGAATTGGGCGTTGCCGCTGGAGTCCTGTACGAACACCCCGGTGATGCCGGCACGCTGATGCACCGCGCTCCGTGGCACCAGCAGCGCCGGTCGTTGTTCCACGGGCACCATTACCCGGGCGTACTCCCCGCCCTAGGCGCCGACATCGGCCGGCAGGAGCAGCTTCACCGTGTGGGTATGGGTCACCGGGTCGACAGCGGCCACCAGACTCTCCACGCTGGCCTCCACCTGCTGCGGGTGCCGGTCCCCGTCGCCGTACTGCACCGGCACCTTTTCGCCCTTGCGGAGCTGGTGGTAGGCGGAATCGTCCACCTGCACCTTTACCTGTAACTGAGCGGGATCGTACAGCACCAGCAGCTCCTGGCCCGGGCTGACCAGCTGACCGTTGCTGATCTTCTTGGAGAAGATCACGCCGTCGAAGGGGGCGCGCAGCTCGGCGTAGCCCACCTGATTACGGGCCTTGTCCACCCCGGCTCGGGCCGTAGTGACATCGCTCTTGGCCGCCTCGTAGGCAAGCTTCACCTCCTGGAAACGCTGCTTTGGCACCGCACCCTGGGCGAAGAGGTTCTTGAAGCGCTTGTAATTTTCCTCAGCGGTAGCGAGCGCCGCCTGGGCCTTGGTCAGCTGCGACTCGGCCTGCTGGACGTCCGCGTCGACCTCGGCGGGATTCACGGTGAGAAGCAGCTCGTCCTTCTTCACCGACTGGCCCACGTCCACTCGCAGCTCCTTGACATAGCCGCTCATGCGCGAGGCTACCTGCACGTACTCCGCGGGGACCACGGTACCGGGGAAAATGGCGTAGATGGGGATGGGGCGAGTCCGCAGAGTCTCGACCTCGGCCTGGATCGGCGAAGCACCAGCGGCCAAAGGCAGAAGAAAGAATGGCAGCAGGAAACCGGCCAGGGCGCCGGCAGCGATTCGGTTCCTCATGGGGAGATACCTCGGAAGATGCCTGAAGAAGGTCTGGCCGGGGTGCCGCAGGGGCACGGCCTCAGTGCGCTGCTCCAGCGCCGGTCAGCGTCAGCGCCGCAGTCTCCAGACGGCCGAGGGCGAGTAGCAGACCGGCGCCGGCCATCACCTTCTGGTAGCGGGCCGAGACCAGATCGGCGCGCGCCTTGTTCAGCTCCGCCTGGGCGTCCAGCAGCTGGGTGAAGGTGATCACACCGTTTTCATACCGCAGCTGCGCCAGCCGCGCCGACTCGGAGGCGTCGCTCAGTGCCGTCTGCTTGACGCTGATGCGGGTGGTGGCAAGCTGCACGTCCTCCCAGGCGGTGCGGACCTTCACCTGCAGGTCGTTCTGGGCCTTACGCAGCGATCCCCGGCTCTCGATCACCTTGGCGTTGGCCTGATCCACGGCGCCGCCTCGGGGGCCGAAATCGAGGACGTTCCACTGAAGGACGAGGGCGGCGGTGCCCGAAGAGTTGGCCAGGTCGACCTGCTGGTCGTTCCATGCCTGGGACAGAACCAGGTTGACATGGGCCGATAGGCGGCTCGGGCCTGGGTGACGCCCGCCTGTGCCGCCTGGACCTTCTCCCCCAGGGCACGCACCCCGCCCGGGGTTGCCCTCCACCGCCTGCTTGGCCAGTTGCTGTGGGTCGCCTTCGGCCAGGCGCACGGTCACGTGGCCCGGGGCCCGGGGCCAGGACTAAGGGCTCGTTGTCGCCCGTGCCGGTGAGCACCCGCAGTCCCTCCATGGCCACTGCCTGCTGTTTCCGTGCCTCGGCTTCCGTCAGCCTGGCATCGCCCAGGTGGACCCGGGCCTGGAGCACGTCGGTCTCGGCGACCACGCCGTGCGCGTAGAGCTTCTCGGTGAGCTTCAGGTAGGACCCTGCCGCCTCGACCCCTTGGGCGGCCGCTTTGCGGTATCCCTCGGCGGTGCGGTTGCCCTCGAACAGGCGGATCACCTCGAACAGGATCTTTTGCTGCGCGAGCCGCTCGCCATGCCGGGCGGCTGCCAGCATGGCCTCGGCCCTGTGCACCCCGCCCCACACCTGGCCGCCGTTGTAGATCGGAACCTGTAGTTGCAGCTCGGTCTGGAAATTCTGGTACCAGCCCGGGTAGTTCAGGTCGTGGACCTCCTCATTGACGATGTCGGGGTTGTCCACGCCGGCCAGAAACTGCCCGGCCCCGAAGTCGTTGAAGGTCGCCTGGCGCTGCTGCAGCTTCATGCCGAACACGTTCAGCGGGTCATTGCTGGTGCTGGCGGTGACGTTCAGATCCAGGGAAGGCAGCAGGTGCCCCTTGGCCTCCTTCACGGCGCCCTTTGCCTCTGCCACCCGGGCACGGCTCCGCACCAGCTCGGGGGTTTGTTGCAAGGCCAGATCGAAGGCCGCCTTGGGGGTCAAGGGGGCGGCGCACAACGGCACCGAAGGCATGGCGAGCGCGACTGCCAGGGCGACAGCGGACATCCTGCTTACTATGAAAGTACGCGCCGAAGGCGCTCCGACTCGCCCTCTCCCTTTATGGGA
>CAYYHR010000442.1:0-3013 GCA_964471705.1 uncultured Chromatiaceae bacterium | reverse complement strand
CCGACGAGGAGTGCCACATCGACAAGACGCGGTTTTCTATCCCCTTCGTCTGCGGCGCGCGCAACCTGGGAGAGGCCTGCCGGCGCATCGCCGAAGGGGCGGCGATGATCCGCACCAAGGGCGAGGCGGGCACCGGCAATGTGGTGGAGGCCGTGCGGCACATGCGCACCATGAACCGGGAGATCCGCATGGTCCGCAACATGCCCAGGGAGGAGCTCACCGGTTTTTGCCGGGACCAGGGGATCCCTTACGAGGTGGGGCTCAAGGTGCATGAGGCCGGCCGGCTGCCCGTGGTGAACTTTGCCGCCGGCGGCCTCGCCACTCCGGCGGACGCCGCTCTGATGATGCAGCTTGGCTGCGACGGCGTGTTCGTCGGCTCCGGGATCTTCAAGTCCGGCGACCCGGCGCGGCGCGCCGCTGCCATCGTCCAGGCGACCACATATGCCGATGACCCGCAAAAGATCCTGGAGGTCTCCGCCGGGTTGGGCGAGCCCATGGTCGGCATCGAGATCCCGACCATACCCCAGGAAGAGCGCCTGGCCGAGAGGGGTTGGTAAGGGACGAGGCCGTGTCCATGGCCGAGATCGGCATCCTGGATCTGCAGGGGGGTGTCGTCGAGCATCTGGAGCACCTCGCCGCCTTGGGCGTGCCCGCGAAACGGGTCAAGGCAGCCGCGGACTTCGAGGGGCTTGCGGGCTTGATCATCCCGGGCGGCGAGAGCACCTGCCTGATCCGCCTGCTGCGGCGCTACGGGCTCGACCGGGAGATCGAGGAGCACTTCCACGCCGGGCTCAAGCTCTGGGGCACCTGTGCCGGGGCGATCCTCCTTGCCCGTGAGGTCCTGGGCGAAGCGCCCGCTTTGGCGCTGATGGACATCAGCGTCCAGCGCAATGCCTTCGGCAGCCAGCTCGACAGCTTCAATCGTACTGTGGAAATCCCGTCGGCCGACCCCGACCCGATCCCACTCACCTTCATCCGCGCACCCAAGATCATGCGTCTCGGCGAAGGCGTGTCCCCCCTGGTCGAGATGGACGGCTACTACGCGGCGGCGGAAGACCGGAACATCCTGGTCACCGTCTTCCATCCGGAGCTGACTCCGAGCCTCGCGTTCCACCGCCACTTCGTCCGCAAGTGCGGAATTCCACTTCCGTCTTCACGAGCGAGGGATGCGGGCTGGCGGGCAGATTCCTGGGTCGACTATGCCCCGATCCCTTGAGAAGTTATTTGGAAACTCTCGACGCAAGCCCGTAGGTTGGCAATAAGCTTAGTCATTGCCGGGTATATTCAGGTTTCACTGGCTCGCAGCAAGTGCTCGTAACTACTGCCGAAACGGGAGTGATTGCGCCGAGATCAAAGCTTCTATCCATTATCGGAAAGCGGGAATGTGGCACAAAACGGCGTCCCCCTTTTGCTTTCCGCAATTTCCCACTTTGCGAGCCGGCAGTGGAATCTCGTTGCCGTTGCTGGAAACCGGAGTTAAGATCGTCGAGCCCTCCTGATGGTGCGAAGCACGAGGCGGGTGATTTTCCGGTACGTGCATACGCGTGCGTCCGGGGGCGATGGCGAAGGGGCGGAAGATCCCGTAGCCAGTGCAGGGCGGAGTGCAAAGCGCATCCGAAGTAAGCCTGCTAGCTTTTCGTCATTCCAGATGTTCATGTCGTAGGCGCGAAGTCCCGAGGCTGTGTGTCCACGGGACGGAGCGTACCGGAAAATCCGACTGTCACCGCGCACGGTGCACGAGGGGATGCAATATCCCGTTTGGCATCCCGGGCGCGGAAAGACGTCAGCGGTTGTTCATTTGCGCGTATCGTTCTGTACTTTAGGGTTCCGGGAACCGAGGCGATCCGTCCTCGATGCTGCGAATCCTTATGCCGGCGCTGCGCCTCCACCAGAGGATTATTGATCATGGCACGCATCCTTATCCTGGGAGCCGGTATTTCCGGCCATACAGCAGCCCGCTATCTGGGCAAATGGCTCGGCAAGAAGCACGAAATCATCGTGGTATCGCCCAACGAGAAATGGAACTGGATTCCATCGAACATCTGGGTAGGGGTAGGCCAGATGACCGAGGAAGAGGTCACCTTTGATCTCGCGCCGGTCTACAAGAAGATCAATGTGGCATTCCGCCAGGCACGTGCCATGTCCATCCATCCCGAAGGTGGGCCGAATTCAGACAAGCCCTATGTCACCGTGGAATACACGCTTCCTGAGCGGGAAGGTGAGACGGAGACCATCGGCTACGACTATTTGATCAACGCAACCGGTCCCAAGCTCAATTACGGGGCCACTCCGGGGCTCGGTCCCGACGCCGGCTATACGACTTCCGTTTGCACGCCGGCCCATGCCCTGCACGCCAACGAGGAGCTGCAGAAACAGATCGCGGCCATGAAGCAAGGCGAGGAGAGGACTCTCGTCATCGGTACCGGTCACGGCATGTGCACCTGTCAAGGGGCGGCATTCGAGTACGTCTACAACGTAGACCACACGCTGCGCGAGGAGGGGGTACGCGAGAAAGCGCGTATCCGCTGGATCAGCAACGAATATGAGCTAGGCGACTTCGGCATGGGCGGGGTGCACATCACTCGGGGCGGCTATGTCACCAATGGCAAGGTCTTTGCCGAGTCGCTGATGGTGGAGCGAGGTATCGAGTGGATCGTGCGCGCGGCGGTCAAGCGCGTCGAGGCGGGGAAGATCCATTATGAGATGCTCGACGGGTCCGAGCACACGCTCGACTTCGACTTCGCCATGCTCATTCCGCCCTTCGCGGGCCAGCCCCTCAAGGCATACGATCGGGCGGAGACCGATATTACCAGCGAGGTCTTTGCGCCCAACGGTTTCATGAAGGTGGATGGGGACTATACGCCCAGGCCCTACGACGAGTGGAGCAAGGACGATTGGCCGAAGACTTATCGGACGCCGAGGTACCCGAACGTCTTCGCCATCGGCATCGCTTTCGCGCCGCCGCACCTGATCAGCAAGCCGATGCAGAGCCCGAACGGCACCCCCATCAATC
>CAYYHR010000441.1:0-3021 GCA_964471705.1 uncultured Chromatiaceae bacterium | reverse complement strand
GGTGCATTCCCTATTAGCTGCAGAAGCTGTGCGACTGTAATTTGCTAACAATGTCGTTCATGAGCAATGGTGCATTCCCTATTAGCTGCAGAAGCCGTGTCTTCAATCAGGGATAGCTGTCCTTTGTAAAGCGCATTCGCACGCATTCCACAGTCGCGCCAATGGTCATGCGGTCAGAAACCACGAAAGGAGAATAAAGCGGTAACGGCGGTTGCCTGCGGGGTAGCGACAATGAAGATGGCGCTTGGCATGTCTACGGATCGACCGGCAATGGATGGCGTGGGCCATGACCGGAGCACAAGGGATGTGCGATCATTTGCTTCCTGCATACCCACGGAACCGTGCGATGGAGGCGAATGATGGGAAATGAGCAGAAGATCCTGATTGTCGTGGCCAGGCCAGACCGAGACGGCATCGATGGCTTGGTGGAGCTTGCGTCTAATGTGCCGGGGCTAACCGTGGTGGACGCGGTTCCCGAGCCGGGTGATGACCTTCCAAAACGCGCAGTGCTGGTAGATTCGGGGCACGCCATTCGGGATCCGCGCGCGCATCCGGCCCTGCGGGCGTGGAAGCGGAAACCGACACGTTGGTCGGTTATCGCCGGCCCCGCGTCCCTGCCGGGAGCGGGCGCGGGGCCGCCCTATCCGTTCGAGCTTTCGGTCCGCGAGGCGCTGTGTAGTCTGGTGCACTCCGAGGATGCGCGTATCGGGCGCTATGCCGCAGATCCCGCGTGCTATGCCGAGGACACCGGCGAGAACCGGCGCGACTTTCGCCGCCGCCTGTCGGCCAGCCGGAAGCGGGACGACGGGGAATCCTGGGAAGGGCTCTGGGAAACCGCGTTGAAGTCTCTGGCCCGGCCTGGCCGCGTGCGCGACCTCGGCGACCTGACGTTGGCCTGGATCCCCGCCGAGGTCGGTGTCGACCTCGGACTGGAGGCGGTGCGCTGCATCCAGCGCGTTCGCCACGATTGGTGCAGACGGGGAACGTCCCTTCCAACGCACCCGCTGCTGTTGCTGGTGCACGACGGCGACGAGCCCCCGGACTTCGGTGCCGGTGATCCCCGCCACGCGGTGAGCCAAGTTCGCCTATTGGCGCAGGACCCCGATGCGCCTGCCGGGCTCCCTGGATGGCGGACGATTGCCGCTCCATCCCACTTCAACCACGGCTGGGATTGGCAGCCCGGAAGCATGCGCGATCCTGGTGCACGGGCCCGCGCGCTGGATCAGGATCTGTCAGCCCTGCTGGCGCGGCAGTTGGATGCCGAACGCCCCCTGCGGCACTACGGCTGCACCCTGTTTTTCCCTTTCGATCCGGGCCATCGGCAAGATCCCGGCGATACGGCGCCCGAGCCCAACCCGTTCGACGCAGCCCTGGAACGCCGCGTTAAGAGTCAGCACACTTCGGCGGTGCGGCAGAGAAAATACGGCACGGCCGCCGGTCCCGAGAGCCTGGACTCGGATCAGGCGCGGATTTACTTCCTGCCCCAGCTTCGCGAGCTGCTGTTCGACACCGGCCGCCCTGCCGGCGGCGACGATGGTCCCGACCCGATCCGGGAGTGGGAGCTCACCGACACCGGCGGCTGGCGTCTGGAGCTGAAGGCCGGCGATGAGGAGGACTGGAGCTGCGCGTCCGTCGCTTGGGCTCGGCTTTACCGCTACTTCAACGGTATCTATCTGCTGGCGCTGCTGCGCCTGGAGCTACCTGCTCCGAGCGGCGTCCTCACCCCCTTGGATCAGGACAATGTACAGTGGTGGCATCCGCTGGCCTTCGCCGATCCGTCAGAGGTACGCAAGCGCTCCCTCGCAGCCTGGCTGGGCTTCACGCGGCTGGCCCGGGTGACATACCCGAGCTTCGCGGAGCAGTGGGATGAGGGCAAGCTGGCCGCAGAGGTGCGACTGAAGGGCGTGAGTGTTTTCCCGCTGGCCAAATGGCAACCCTATGTCCGTACGGGTGAAATCAGGCTGCTGTCGAGCCCGGGCGAATCCCTTTCGGATGTGCTGCGCTACCTGCTGAAACGATTCTTCGGGGACGGTCCTTTCGCGAGCTCTGCCGACTTGACAGATTTTTTGAGCGCCTATCCGCACATCGACGACGACCGCCTCTTCGTGAGCGTCGCCTACGGGCTCGCCGGACCGCCGCCGGAAACGCCGCAGCGTGCGTCACGCTTGCGCCGCTTGTTCAGTCTGGCGCTCTTCGTCGACCGGCCCGAGGAGGATACCTTCGCCGACTGCGGCGATCATGCCTACGACCGCACCTGGCTGGAGGGCGCGCTGATGCGCGCGTCCCTGGGGCTCTGGGATGAGACCGGACAGTACGCAGGCTTCACCGACATGTCCAACGCCTATCTCGGCCATGGGGAGTTTTTCAACGGCATCGTCGCACCCCGCCATGTGCCGCATATCTACGAGCGGATGTTGATCATGGCGCTGTTCTACCGCGCATCCCTGCGCCGCTACAGCCGCCAAGTCGCGGATGCGACCGGACTGCTGATCGGCGGGGATACCGAAGTGAACGCCGGCCGCAAAGATTTCCGGGAGCTGCGCAAGCGGTTCATCGATTTCACCAACCGCTACTGGTTCCACGAGCTGACCGGCCAGCTCCAAGGCAAGCAGATGTTCCGGCAACAGCAGCAGGCTCTGGGCCTGACCGGCGAGTACGACTTCATCAAAGACGAGATGGAGCGCGCCCACGAGTTCCTGGAGGCCCAGCGCGAAAACCGAATGGCGGAACTGGCAAACCGGGTCGGCGCAATCGGCTTGTTCGTGGCCATCGCGGCGCTTTGGATTGCGCTGCTGCCGCTGGTGCCATTGGATGGGGGCATTGGCCCCCTACCGGAGAGTTGGGCTCACTTCTGGACGCTGGCTGCGCGAGCGGGGGGTATCGGTTTGATCGGCTTCCTGCCACCGGTGATCGCCTTTCTGGCTTTCGCCGTCCCCTACCTTGTTTGGCGCCGACGGATCCGCCGTAACACCTGATCGAACGCGACGAGCCGGTGCAGCGTGTATCGACTATGCGAACAGC
>CAYYHR010000440.1:0-3028 GCA_964471705.1 uncultured Chromatiaceae bacterium | reverse complement strand
AAAGAATCAATGTGTTATATTTCCATGTAGCCGTCATGGTGTTGAGGTCTGGATATTCAGTAGGAATTACCCAAAATCCACCACGCGTCGGCTCGAGATAATGGCCGTTTCTCGAGCCTCCCGTCAGGCTGCAAAATCCCGCAGCCGGCCGGCACGCGTCATGCCCCCCAGCTCCCGGCCTGGGAGTCGAACCCCCCGGCGCAGGGCGCTCCGCAAAACCCGCACTTGCCGTCTGCCGGGAGACTCCAGTCGCTCAGGACATACCGGTCGCGTTGCGGAACCTGTTCGTTCATGGTCTTTTTCTGCGCCGTATCTCGACTACCTTCGTGCACAGCACGGCGGGTCTCGTCACCTGCGAAGAGGAAGGGGTGTTTTATCGCAGCTCTCGGGCGCGAGTTTCGCCACCTATTAATCTGTGACCGATGCGAATGCCCAGGTTGCATCGGGCGTGAGCTTTCCGTGCAGCCAGGTCACAGCTGATCCTGCACATCGGCCGCCTTCTGCACACCCTCGGCTCGTGTTCTGACCAGCCATTACCGAAGGTTGTACCGCGCTTTGCCCGGGAGGCCACCCCGGTCTTCGTTGCCATGATTAAGCCCTATCGGTAGACGGCAGGATGAAACCGACGGCAAGAACAGCTGACTAAATCAGTCGGGAATGCCCTAGTCAGCTCGGGATACCCGGAAGTGACGGCGCGGGGCCCCGCTACGAATTCCCGTTCCGCTCGACGAATCCGTAGGCCGTCACCCTCGGGTAAGAATTCACTAATCAGGTCCTCGCGCCATGTTGGCGAAAACAGACATCGATTCAGTTGAAACCCGCGAATGGCTAGACGCCCTCGAGGTAGTGCTGGAACGTGAAGGCACCGAGCGCGCGCATTTCCTGGTTGAGCAGCTGATCGAGCGGGCACGGCGTTCGGGTGCGCACTTCCCCTACAGCGCGAACACCGCCTACGTCAATACTATTCCGGAACACCAACAGGCACGCATCCCGGGCGATCAGGCGCTCGAACGGCGCATCCGTTCGCTGATTCGCTGGAATGCCCTGGCTATGGTGGTTCAGGCCAATCGCAACCACAGCGGATTGGGCGGCCACATCGCCAGCTTTGCTTCCGTGGCTACGCTGTTCGATGTGGGTTTCAACCACTTCTTCCGGGCATCGAGCGACGGACACGATGGGGATCTGATCTTCTTCCAGGGCCATTCGGCGCCGGGCATCTACGCCCGCGCCTACCTGGAAGGTCGCATCTCAGAGGCGCAGTTGCTCAGTTTCCGCCAGGAGACCGGCGGCACGGGTCTGGCTTCCTATCCGCACCCCTGGCTGATGCCGGGTTTCTGGCAGTTCCCGACCGTGTCCATTGGACTGACCTCGATGATGGCCATCGCCCAGGCGCGGTTTATGCGCTATTTGGACCATCGCGACATCCTGGAAACCGCCGGGCGCAAGGTGTGGGCCTTCCTCGGCGACGGCGAGATGGACGAGCCCGAGTCGCTGGGATCGCTGTCGCTGGCCGCCCGTGAGCGGCTGGACAACCTGATCATCGTGGCCAACTGCAATCTGCAGCGCCTCGATGGACCGGTACGCGGCAACGGCAAGATCATCCAGGAGCTCGAAGCGGTGTTCCGCGGCGCCGGCTGGAACGTCATCAAGGTCATCTGGGGCTCTGATTGGGATCCGCTGCTGGCGCGCGACAGCATGGGTCTGCTGCGCCGGCGCATGGCAGAAGCCGTCGACGGTGAGTACCAGACCTACACGGCGCGCGGGGGCGCCTACACCCGGGAGCATTTCTTCGGCAAGTATCCGCAGCTTGCGGAGATGGTCGCCAACATGACCGACGAGGACATCTGGAGGCTCAAACGCGGCGGCCATGATCCGCACAAGATCTACGCCGCCTATGCGGAGGCCGTAGCACACGAAGGGCAGCCGACGGTAATCCTCGCCAAAACCGTCAAAGGCTATGGGATGGGCGAGGCCGGTGAGGGTCAGAATATCAGCCACCAGCAGAAAAAGATGGGTGGATCGGCGCTCAAACATTTTCGAGACCGGTTCAACATCCCTATCGACGATGACCGCATCGCTGAGGCCCCCTTCTACAAACCCGCCGAAGACAGCCCCGAGATCCGCTATTTGAGAAATCGCCGCGAAAAACTGGGCGGCTTCCTGCCGGTGCGACGCACCCGGGCCGAGCCGCTCGAGATTCCCGAGCTCGCCGAGCTCGACCTGCTGCTCAAGGGCACCCAAGACAGGGCGATGTCGACCACTATGGCCTTCGGGCGGATACTAGCCACGCTGTGTCGCAACAAGAAGATCGGCAAACTGATCGTCCCGGTCATCCCGGACGAGGCGCGTACCTTTGGATTGGAAGGCCTGTTCCGGCAGCTCGGCATCTACTCGTCGGTCGGCCAGCGCTACGAGCCGGTAGATAGGGACCAGGTCATGTACTACAAGGAGGACGAGAAGGGTCAGCTGCTCGAAGAAGGCATCAACGAGGCCGGCGCCCTGGGCTCATGGATGGCGGCCGGCACGGCGTACAGCAACCACGGGATCAACATGATCCCCTTTTACATCTTCTATTCCATGTTCGGCTTCCAGCGCGTCGGCGACCTGATCTGGGCGGCCGGAGATATGCAGGCCCGTGGCTTCCTGCTGGGTGGCACCGCCGGGCGCACCACCCTCGAGGGGGAAGGCCTGCAGCACCAGGACGGACACAGTCATCTGGCCGCCGCGGCGGTGCCCAACTGCCTGCCCTATGATCCGACCTTCGCTTACGAGCTTGCCGTCATCATCCAGGACGGTTTGCGCCGCATGTACCGCGAGCAGGAAAAGGTCTTCTATTACATTACGCTCATGAACGAAAACTACGCCCATCCCCGATGCCTGCGGGTGTCGAAGCCGGGATTCTGAACGGTATGTATCTTTTCCAACAAGGCAATCGAAAGCGCCAACGTCTGGTGCAACTGCTGGGCTCGGGCACGATACTGCGCGAGGTCATCGCGGCCGCCCGGCTGCTCGAGGAGGACTTCGGCGT
>CAYYHR010000439.1:0-3065 GCA_964471705.1 uncultured Chromatiaceae bacterium | reverse complement strand
CGGCACAGCCTCTCTCTGGTCTTGGAAGCCCTACGCGAGCGGGTCGGGGATGACCGGCGGGCGGAGCTCGACCGCCTCATCGGCGTGTTGGAAGGGCACCAAGCGGCGAGCCCCGATTCCCCCGACCAGGCGAGCCCGGCGGCGCCGGGCTCCTCACCGGCGAGCGCGCTGGGGATGCCACCCGCGCTGGCCATACTGCGCGATGCGGTTTGCGGCACCGCCGCCGTCCCGGACCTGGGCGTCGAGACCCTTCATGAGATCCTTCGCCACCCGCCAGCCGACCTCGGCGAGTATCGCCTCGGGCGGATTGCCGAGTGGTCCCAGCCACGCTACGCCATCGACAAGCGCTTCACGCGTTTGACGCTGCTCTTGGACCAGGGACCCCAGGCCGAGGGCCCGCGCTGGCAGGCTCAGCAGAGCTTCGATGACCTGCGCGACGTGCTCGCCGAGGCGGATGACCCGGCGCTCGTCCTGCTCGGGCCTCCTGGCTGCGGGAAGAGTACTCTGCTGCGACGTCTGGAGCTGGACCTGGCGGTCGACGCGCTGCAGGCCGATCCGGGGAAGCCCGTCCCGACCGTGTTCCTGCTCCCGCTGAGCCGCTATCGCTCCACCGCGCCCGGGGCGCCCCCGCCGTTGCCTGGGGACTGGCTGGAAAGCGAGTGGGCCCAGCGCTACCCCGGGCTGCCGCCCTTGCCGGAGCTGCTGCGCGACGGCCGAATGGTGCTGCTCCTGGATGCCGTGAACGAGATCCCCCACCGCGACGCGGCGGACTACGGCGAGCGCATCGGCCTGTGGCGCGCGCACCTGGCCGAGCTGGCTCGGCAATTCCCCGGCACCCGGGCGGTCTTCACCTGCCGCAGCCTCGACTACAGCGCCTCCTTGTCCACCCCGGACCTTCCCGTGCCCCATGTACGCATCGAGCAGCTCTCGGATGCCCAGGTCGAGGAGTTCCTGACTCTTTACAGCCCTGAGCACGGACCGGCCCTCTGGGCAGGGCTGCGCGGCACGCCCCAGCTCGACCTCTTCCGCTCGCCCTTCTATCTCCGGCTGCTCTTGTCTCGAGCCGGGGCGGACGGGGTAGCGCCGGGCGGCCGCGCGGCCCTCTTCACCGGCTTCCTGCGTCAGGCCCTCCTGCGCGAGGTCACCGCAGCGAATCCCCTGTTCCGCCAAGGCCATCTGCTCGATCGGCGCGACCATGAGCGCCTCGTGCGCAACGAGTGGCGCACCCCGGTCGACCTGCCTGGGCGTGGCCCCCTGCTGGCTGCGCTCTGCCGCCTCGCCTTCGAGCTCCAGGGGCGCCGTGCGCCAGGGGAGACCTCCCGCGTGCGTGCCCCCTACGACGACGCCATCGATCTCCTCGGCGGCGAGGCCGAGGACCTCCTGCACGCCGGCGTGGCCCTGCAAGTGCTGGAGGTACAGTGGGATGACGTGCTCTACGTGCACCAGCTCATGCAGGAGTACTTCGCGGCGCGGGCCCTAGCTACCGCCCCCCGCCCGGACCTCGCCCGCAGCCCTTGGCGGGCCGCGGACCTGTCGCCGAGTCTCGATGAGGTCTCGAGGAACCTGGCGGATTCCGACCCCCTCCCCGCGGCCCCGTCCACCGGCTGGGAGGAGACCTTTCTCCTGGCCGCGCCCATGGCCGAATCGCCGGACGGCTTCGTCGAGGCCTTGGCGGAGGAGAGCCTGCCGCTCGCCGGACGCGCCGCCGCTCAGCCCGACGTGACCCTATCCTCGGCGTTGCGTGATCACCTGCGCCAGGCCCTGGTGGCCCGCAGCCGGGACCCCGAGGCGGATCTGCGCGCGCGCATCGCGGCCGCCCGCGCCCTCGGGGAGCTCGGTCACCCCCGCTTCGAGCGCTGCGAGGGACCTTATGGCGCCTATCTGCGCCCGCCGGTGGTCTCCATCCCGGCCGGCACCTTCCCCATCGGCAGCGACGAGGGGCTCTACGAGGACGAGGCCCCCGCCCACCAGGTGACGCTGCACGGCTTCGCCCTGGGCCACTTCCCGGTGACCAACGCCGAGTGGCGCTGCTTCATGGACGCGGGCGGCTACGAGGACGAGCGCTGGTGGGAGAGCGAGGCCGATCGCCGCTGGCGGCGGGGCGAGGGGACGGCCGAGGGGCCCAAGCAGCAATGGCGCGACAATCGGCAGCAGATGCAAGCGGACCCGGAGCTTGTGGGGCAGCTCCATCGGGAAGGCCGCATCACCTCCCTGCATGCTGAGCAATTGGAGCAAATCAGGAACATGCCGGCCGACGACTTCGAGGCGCTGCTTGCCCAATGGTATCCGCCCGGCAAGCAAACCGAGCCCGACAACTGGAACGACCCGGCCTACAACCACCCTGCCCAGCCGGTGGTCGGCGTCTGTTGGCACGAGGCCCGGGCCTACTGCGCCTGGCTGTCCGCCCAGACCGGCGGGGACTGGCGGCTCCCCAGCGAGGCCGAGTGGGAGGCCGCCGCCCGCGGCTCGACCGCCAGACGCTACCCCTGGGGCGAGGCGTTCGATCCCGCCTACTGCAACATGTTCGAGACCCATGTGCGGGGCACTACTCCGGTAGGCATCTTTCCCGGCGGGGACACCCCGGAGGGGATCGCCGACCTGGCCGGAAACGTCTGGGAATGGACGGGCAGCCTCTATCGGCCCTATGCCGATGCAGTCGACGCCGGGAGCAAGGATTCCGAAGAGGCGGATGGGTCCCGCGTGGTGCGCGGCGGGTCTTGGGGCGGCAACCGAGGCTACGCGCGCGCGGCCTACCGTTTCAACAACGCTCCCGACTACCGCAGCCCCGACATCGGGTTTCGGGTGTTGTCGTCGTCCCCCATCCGCTGAGCGCTGCGACTCTGGTCACTGGACACGGACCCTCTGTCCTCTGTACCGCGCGCAGCGCGGTTACGGCCATCTTTTCCATAGATCGGTTGTGCCGATCGGCTACCAGACCAGGCGCTCGAGCACCGTCTCGCGCAAGCCCCAACTGTCGGCGTAGCGGACGTGGTTGATCCAGCCCTGCACCGTGGCGTCGAATTCCGCGAAGCTGATCTCGCCCCGCCGCCAGGCGTCGAACCGGT
>CAYYHR010000438.1:0-3076 GCA_964471705.1 uncultured Chromatiaceae bacterium | reverse complement strand
TTCATCACTCATGGCATTTTCTCCTATTACCCGGCCTTGCAGAATCGGGCTTTACGCCCAGGCAACTGTTCGGGTTGTGAGGAAAAAGACCCGCACCGACCCAAGCTCACCCACGATCTTTAGAATCTGAGGGCGGACGGTCTGGTGCGGGTAAAATCATCTTACAAGGGAGCGATCAGGGGCGAGGCGGCCTTTCATTTCCTCGGGGGTGGCTCGACTCGCCCCTTGAGCGTTAGGCGATTTCTGCAAAAAATATACCAGCCTGCTTGTCTTTTCGCCCGTCTTCGGCGTCGCGACAACAGTTACATAGCCCTGCTATGCGCCTGTTGTCGCTCCTTGAAGACGAACGAAAATCCTGCGCATCCTGGTATGTTTTTTTCCGAAAATCGTCTTAGGAACGTTCAGCCCTCCGATTTCGCTTCTTCCCTTCTCCCTCGAGAAAGCTGTCGGCCAGCGCGAGATAAATGGGTCGCGGACAGACGTGACGCGAGACCCACTGGGCGAGCAGAACGGTTGCCATGAGGGGCAACAGTAAATGCTGATCGTCGGTCATCTCCATGATGATGACCATCGATGTCATGGGCGCCTGCACCACGCCGGAAAAGTACCCGGCCATGGTGAGCAAGGCGACTACGGCGACCGGAACCGAGCCCAGGAAGGGGGCGATCTCCACGCCCAAGGTGGCACCTGCCGAGAGGGAAGGGGCGAAGATGCCGCCCGGAATGCCGCTGAGATAGGAGACGAGGGTTGCCAGCAGCTTCAGCACCGTGGTGTACGGCCCCCCCCCTTCACCGTGGGAAAGCGCCAGCTTTGCCTGTTCATAACCGGTGCCGTAGGTTGCACCTTCCGACAGCAGCCCGATGCCTGCCAACAAGAGGCCGCAACCGGCGGCGAAGGCATAAGGATGGGACCGGCGAAGCCCGCCGAGAGACGATCCCCCCTGGATCAGCAGGGTGCTGAAGAGGCCGCCGAACAGACCGCCGACCGTGCCGCAGAGCACCACGGCACCGATGGTGTCGATCGGCTCCACCGGTACGCTGACGGTGCCGAAGTAGCTGTAACTACCCTGTAATGAGAGCGCCGTCATGCCGGCTACGATCACGGCGATGAGGACGATGCCGCTGGTGCGGGCCTCGAAGCTGCGGCTCATCTCCTCGATCGCGAAGACCACGCCGGCGAGGGGGGTGTTGAAGGCGGCGGAAAGACCGGCAGCAGCACCTGCGAGGATCAGACGCCGACGCGGCAGGTAGCGCCCGAAGCGCCCGATCCGGGAGAGCGAATAGCTGATTGCCGTAGCAATGTGTACCGTTGGTCCCTCACGGCCTATGGAGGCACCGCAGGCGATCCCCACCACGATCATCAGCCCTTTGAAGATGCCGGTGCCCAGGCCGAGAATCTCCTTGCGTCTGGCTTCATCGGAGACTTCCAGCATGGCCATGGCCTGAGGGATGCCGCTGCCCTCGGCGGCCGGAAAGAATCTCCGGGTCAGCCAGGCGATGACGATCAGGCCGGCCGGGGTGAGCGCCAGTGGCGCCAAAGGCCAGGTGCGCGCCACATGGAGCACCAGAGAGCTGGCATACTCGCTCGCCACAGCGAGCAGCGTCGCAACCACACCGATCATGACTGCACCGCTCCAGAAGAGGAGGCGAACCCACCAGACCTGCTTGGAGCTGAACTGTCGGGCGCTCCTTCGCCATTGTCTGTGAGGCATGGGCTCAGTCGTCCGCTCTGGTCAGTCGGCGCAGGTGCTCGAAAACGGATTCTCTGCCCAACATCTGCCGGGCGGCCAGATCGGCGCAGACGACCGCCGTCATTCCCGGAAAGATGATGCTGGGTTTTGCGGTCATTTCGAGAAGGGCCATCATGGCCGCCAGCGGCGCGCGCAGCAAAGCGCTCATCATTGCGATCATCCCGATGGTTGCGTAGAAGCTTTCCGACCCCGTATGGAGCCCCAGGCCCTGGACGTAGGAGCCGAGCAATCCACCCGTTGCACCACCGATGACCAGGGAAGGGCCGATCAGACCTCCCGGTACCCGAAGTCCGATGGCGACAGAGGTGGCGACCAGTTTTCCGAGCATCAGTCCAGCCAGAATACCACCCATCAGGTGCGCATCCAGAATGCCGTCGAGCGTGTCATAGCTGATACCGAGAATCTGCGGATAGACTTGGCCGATCAGTCCGGTCACCAAGCCGGCACTCGTAAAGGCGAGGCTCGGGCGCCACTCCCTCGTCATGGCGCCCGTGCGCTCCGTGAGGCTGGTAAAGACGACCGCCAGCAGCCCGATGACGAACCCGAGCAGGGCGAGCAGCCATAATTCGTGCAGAGAGCCCATGCTGAGATCCCAGCCGATGACGAAGGAAGGCGTCGCTCCGTAGGCGGCACGGCTGACGATGGCCCCGGTGACCGACGCGGTGATGATGGGGATGAAGCGATCGACCCGATAGCGCACCCCGAGCACTTCGATCACGAACACCACCCCGGCCAGGGGCGTGTTGAAGGCCGCGGCGATTGCGGCCGCCGCCCCGCAGGCGGTCAGGGTAAAGGTCTCGGCGTCTCCCACCCTTCGGCCCACCTGGGTGCCCGCTGCCGCACCGAGGTGGACACCGGGGCCTTCGCGATCCACCGACTGACCGCAGATGATGGCGAATGAGCCGGCAAAAAACTGCACCACGGCGTTTCCGAGGGGCAGGTCCGGCCGACCCGTATGCCGCAGCTGCTGAATCACATGAACGATGCCGACGGCTCGGAGGTGCTGCGGCAGTCTCTCGAAGATCAGGCCGAGCACCAGCCCACCGCTGACCGGTAGGGCCAGAATCGCCCAGCGGGGCAGCCCCTCGTAGTTGCCGAGGATGCCGCCGGGCAGAAAGCCCACCTGTGCCGTTTCGATGAGCCATCGGAAGGCCAGCACCACGACACCGGAGGCGAGCCCGCTGACGGCTCCCAGGAAGGTCAATCGGATGAGCTCCGTGCGCATGGACGAATTTGATCAAGAAAGCGATCTTTCGGAGGCGATTCCGCATGGTCCCAAGAATTCACTATAGCTCGAGCCGCTTCTCGAGCCGGGTGGCATACTCC
>CAYYHR010000437.1:0-3087 GCA_964471705.1 uncultured Chromatiaceae bacterium | reverse complement strand
GGCGCGACCAGCGCCTGCTCGAAGGCCCCGAACGGCAGCGCCATGGAGCGCGGAAACCGGACCCAATCGGACAGCCGACCGCGCAACGCGCCCAGATTGTTGGACTTGCCGCCGACGATTTCCGGGTCGAAAGCATCCGCACCCACCGCCCACTGCGAGAAGCTGCGGCGCCGGATGGTCAGCGCGCCAGACCCCGAGGAGGTCTCTTGGCTCGGTGTGCTGACTTCGCCCTCGATGTATTGGATGTCGCCACCCCCCACCACACTGACGATCAGGCTTTGGCCGTCTCGGGTCTTCAGGTCCGCGAAGATCTCCTCGTCGAAGCAGGTGGCGAACAGCACCTGCTCGTTGCGGGCGCGCACCGCCACGTGGGCGACCAGGTCTGGGGTGTCCGAGGTGAGCACCGCCACCACCCCCTCGGGAATCTCCTCTTCGCCGGTCACCCTGGCCGTGATCAGCACCGTGGGCTCGCCGTAGGTCTCGCCCTGGACGGACATCAGGCTAGCGACGACCTTCACCTTCCCGGCCCCTTGTGCAGGGCTGAGCACCTGCCAACCGCCGATGCCGGCCCGCTCCCGCAACAAGGGGTCCAGACGCCGCATCAATCGCGACAAGGTGAAGGCCGGACCGCCACGGACCACCTCCTCGCCAAACAATTCGATGGTCCAATCTTCGGCCTCGAAGGCCGCACCCAGGAGCTCAGCCTTGGGCTGCAATTGGGTGAGCAAGGCGTCGGTCCACTCACCCACCACGCGGCTGACGCGGTCGGTGACACTCTTGAGCCGCAGGGCCCAATCGGCGTCATCCCTCTGCGCTTCCAGCAGCCGGGGGTATTGCTGCGCGCACAGCGCGAGCTCCGGTGAGGAGGAGGCCGACAGCCGCAAACCCTCCAGGGCGTGCCCGGTGAGCGTGAATAACTCCCGGTCCGACAAGGTGCCGAGCTCGAGCTTCTCGATCGCACCGCGCATGGCCTCTTCCAGGGCGAGGTCCAGGTAGATGAGCGCCCGCAGCGACTCCGCCGCCAACCGGGCTGTGCTCTTCTCGTTGAGGCCCTTGCGCACCTCGGCAATGAGCTGCACCCGTTCGATCGGGCTGGAGACGTAGCGTCCGGTCCGCTGTTGGTTGACCGGTTTTTGCGCCTCCTGTTTCGATTTCTTGTGCCGGTCCTTCGGTCGCACCCATTCCGATGGCGGCTCGGCGCCGTGTGCGAACAGCCCATCGAGCTTTTTGCTCAACCGCACGCCCACAGCATCGCGGGCCCCGGTCACGGCGGTCTCGAGATCCGTCCCCGAGTGCACGGCGTTGAGGATTCGCAAATAGTTGCTAAAGTCCTCGATCAACCCGTGCTTCTTGTCGGCTAGGAAGTCCGGATCGGTCACGATGGGCCGATCGAAGCTGCGCAGGCGCTCGCGGCTCACTCCGGCGTCGCCGAGCACCTGATAGAAGGTGTCCAGATGGCCGTCGCTGTGCAAGAAGGCGAGATAGGCCTGACAAATGGCTATATCGTCGGGGGTGGTGTTGTTGTGCAGCTTCTGATGCCACTCCTCCATGAAGTGACCGCCCACCTCCTTGATGTGATGGCGGTGCATGATGTTCAGGATCTCGTCCCGTACCTGTTGACCGCGACCCCCACCCTGGCCGACGTTGCCCAACATCAGCCGCACCCAGGTGCGGCTCTGCGGGTGGCTCCTGTAGATCTCGGCAAGGCGCTCCGTCAGGCGGTTCTGGGCGTGGGCGAGGGTGCGCGGCTTGGTGTTGTAACGCCGCTGCCAGTCGAGCTGGCGGATGGCGGAGAAGCGCAGCCAGGTAAAGAGCAGGGCCAGGGACTCCTGGTCTTCCTCCACGTCCGCGAGCAAGTCGTGGCACAGCTTGAACCGATGCATCAGGGTCCAGGAGCGCTTTCCCAGCTCCGCTCCGACGATCGCGTTGGCGAGCCTCTTTTGGGTGTCCGTGGTCAGGGTCTGCGTGTCGAGCTCGTTCGGCTCGAGCAGGGGCAGGTGCATGTCTCCCCCGTGGTCCTTGATCCAGCGATCCTCCTCGGGTTGGTAGAGGAGGAAATCCATGCCCCGCAGGCGGGCATCGCCTTTGGGCTTCTGGAATCGCATCTCGAGCCACTGCACCCCATCGCGCTCTTCGAAGGCTGTGCGTACGGCCCTCTCGTCGAAGACCTCGGACCCTGGCGGGAGCATCTGCGCCGGTGGCTGGCGCCATTCCTCCCGGAACCGCTCCGCGATGCCCCAATGCAGTATCAGCGGTGGTGCGAGGTCGCAGGCCAGCAGTACGCGAACCTCGTCGCCGGCATCCAATACGGCGCTGGCCAGGAGATCTCCGTTACCGAGATCGATTCTTCCTCGCCGCCATTCACCGTCTGCCGTGTGGGCCGTAAGCACCGCTTTCGCCGAAGCCTGGCCGTTCGCGCGCGGCAAGGGAATGTGAAAATCGCGCCGTCCGTCCTTTACCCAGCGGTTCTTCTCGGGGTAGTAGAGGACAAACGCCAGGCTGCGCCAATCCTCGGTGGAATCGAGCCCGATCTCGATGACCTTTTCCCGTGCCTGCGAGCCGTCGAAGGGGCTCTGTACGGCATGCTCGTCGAAGGCCTGGGTTCCCGGCGGCCAGCAAGCCTCGGGCGGACGCTGCCAAGCCCCACGGCGAACCAGGCCCCAGTGGAGATGACAAGGCTCGTCTGTCGCCAACTGCAGTCTCAAATCCCGGCGCACGCCCTCATGGCCCAGGGAGACGTTGAGCGGAGCTTCTCCGGCAACGAAGGCGAAACTCTCCGGTGCTGCTGTCATGGCTGTACTCTCTCATTTGGTGGTCGCGCGATCGATTGTTGTTATGTGCCAAGCGAGTATAAGGCATGGTTGCAGCAAGCATATAGGAAGGTGATTAGCCCTCTCGCTCAGCCAAGAAGATTTCGGCCCCCCCGATGAAGCAGAAACATTTTCTGCCCAACACCAGCGGGATTGGAACCCCCAGATCCGCTTGGAATTGGACCGAAAAATCCCACCGGCGGTTGTCAGCTGAGTCATGGGGCTAACGCCCATGTAGGCTCGCCGACACCCCGGAGCATGAAAGATACTGCGCGGG
>CAYYHR010000436.1:0-3095 GCA_964471705.1 uncultured Chromatiaceae bacterium | reverse complement strand
TCTAGAATCGTTCAGCCGCCTCAACCACCACTTACCCCGCTAACCGCTGGACTAGGCCAACGCCGTTTACCCTTCTACGTCCACCTCACGCCTGCCGGCTATTCTTTCGCCGATTGGAGATCCAGCGCCACAGGACCCCCCCGGGGATGCTGTCACCCGTGCGGATGTAGCCCAGGGCATGTACGTTCTGCAAGGTCCAGTCCATGCGCGAGCGGACGCCCGGGCGACTGCATACCAATAACCTATCGCCGATGCGCAGGCGAAGGTCCTCCGGCGGCAGGAGCCGGCGCTCTTTGCGGCGCAGCAACAGAAGGGGAATGACCGGCAACCGCTCGTCCCGGTTCCGGGGGTCACTCAGCAGGTGTCCAATGGTCACCTGCTTTCCCCGGGAGATGGCTTCGCAGACGGCGTGGGCTTCCTCTCCACAGGCTCGGATCTCCCAGACTTCGGGCACCCGATCGTCGACAAGGGCGGCGATACGGCTGATCAGCTGGCAGGCCCAGGCATCGTCCTGATACCGGGCGTAGCTCTCCAGCTCGAGGAGTAAGGGGGCTCCCAGCAGCACGCGGATGCGATCGGCAATGATCGAGCTGGGGTGCATCACGATGTCCGCGCCGACCGCATCGAAGAGCTGCTGATTCTCCAGGTTATTTTGCCGCGCGACGACGAACAGATCGGGGCTCAGCTGCAACGCCGTCATGACGATGGACAGGTTGTCGGCATCGTCGTCCGTACCGGCTACCAGGCCAACGGCACGCCGGATGTCGGCCTGCTCCAGTGTTGCGGCTTCGGTTCCGCGCCCCACCACGCACTTGCCGCCCGGCTGTCCTCTGCTCACCGGGTCTTGCTCCACGACCACCAGTTCGACTTCTTCGGATCGGAGATACTTGTGGACCGCCTTGCCGAAACGGCCATAGCCGCACAGGACCCAGAGCCCGCGAGCAGGCGGGTAGATGGGCTCCCCGAGGCACTTATCCGGTAAAGAGGTCAGCCACTCGTGGAGCAGGGTCAGACAGGGTGCCTGTATGGCAGTAACCAGGTAGAGGGCAAAGATATCGAAGGGGTCAAAGATGTGATCCGTACCGAAGGAGGCCATATTGGCCTCGATCTCGTGGGAATCGGCGCGGCAGATAACCTGGATATCGGGCCGCAACAGCTTGGCGGTAAGAGCAATCTTGAGGTTGGCCTCGTTGACGTTGGTGAGCGCCACCACGCCGGCACAAAGGGGGTGCCTGAGGCCCGCCTCGAGCAGGTGCTCGGGACGGCGTGCGTCGGCTGTCAGGGCCGGGACGTACTCGCGCAGATTCTCCAGCTTTAACAGATCGATTCGCCGTTCGTCGATGTCGATGGTGACGGCATGTCGGTTGCGGTCCGTGAGCGCCTGTACCAGCACCGAGCCCGTCTCGCCGTAGCCGCAGACGAGATAGAAGGGATCGCTTCGGCGACGTACCCGGCGGGCGAACTTCAGCTCTGTCACGGCACGCCGAAAACCATTGTCCTGGAGGAGGGCTATGAGGGTGCCGATGGAATAGAACCAGACCACCACCGTGGCGTAAATGCACAAAATCACCCACATCCTTTGCCCGTCGGTGAGCTCGTAGGGGATCTCGCCGAAGCCGATGGTGGTGGCCGTGTAGCTCACCAGGTAGAAGGCGTGGAAAAAGTCCATGCGCCATGGATTGCCCTGCGCGTCCTGTCCCGGGATGAGCACCAACCCGAGGATCGCCACCGCGTAGGTGACGATGAGCGTCAGCAAGGGCGCGCGCATGCGCCTGATGATCAGGAAGATGACGTTTTCCATTGGAGGCCGGACGGGGCTCCGTTGCGTGCAGGCGTGGACGGCATTCGGGGGCGATGTCCCCGAGTGAGACGCCTGCTACCGCTTAAGCATCACTGTCTCGATCACCAGAAGCACCACGGAGACGACGTTGGCGATCATGGCCCCACCGGTCAGGGAAACGATACTCGCGGTGACGGCAGGCGTGAGTCCGGTCCCGGTGACATGGACCATGATCCCCCAGACCAACACAGCGGCGATGAGCTGCAGCATGGCCACCAGGCTGGTGGCGAGCAGCACCGCACCCATCTGGGTCCGGTCGCCGAACTTGAGCACGGTGGCGATCAGATTCACCACCAAGACCGCGAACAGCTCCAAGACATTGTGGTGCTCGGGATTCTCGATCTCCCCCACGAAGAAACCGAAGTTCAGGGTGAGGGCCAGCACGATGAAGAAGCCGAAGACGACCTTTTCCGGGTTCATGAATCTGTCCCGACGACGAGGTTGATGGGATCGCCCGGTGCCGATCTAACACCCGGGCCGAGCATGGACTGCCTGCGGGCCGCGGGCGCTTTCCGGCGTGAGGCGAACCGCGAGGACGACTTCACCCCGAGCTCTCCTCGAGGTGAGCGAGCTCGGGCGAGCCCGGTGACCGGCGAGGTCGATGGCTGTGACCCTGCGCCTGTTGCAAAGAGCGTTGGATCTGCAAGTTCATAACGCGCAGGGTGGCGTTGATGGCGGCGAACACCTGATTACTGTGCACACCGCGGGTTCGGACCTCTCCGGTCTCGCAGGCCCAGGTGATGATGCACTCGGTAAGTGCATCGAAACGTCCACCCTTCGGGATTCGAACCTCGAAGTCCACCAGCCTGGGCAGCGCGAGCCCCTTCTTTTTCAGAATCTTCGACAAGGCACCGGTGAAGGCATCGAAACCGCCGTTGCCACTGCCGGCTGCGACGGATTCCTCACCCAGCAGTCGGACCCGGATGCTGGCGGTGGACTCCAGGTCCAGGCTGCTGTTGACGGTGCAGGAGAGCAGCTCCACGTGGTTGTAGTCCTTGCTCTCCAAGACCTCGGCGATGATGAAGGGCAGGTCGTCGGTGGTAATGACCTTCTTGGAATCGCCGAGCTCCACGACGCGCTGCAGTACCTTGCGCTGGTTTTCCTCCGAGAGGCGGATGTCGAGAAGCTCCAGGTTCTTGAGCAGGGACGCCTTGCCGGCGAGCTTGCCCAGAGCATAGGTTCGGCTGCGGGAGAAGCGCTCCGGGCTCAATCGGGTATGGTAAAGGGCGGCCTTCTTGTCGCCATCGGCATGGAT
>CAYYHR010000435.1:0-3101 GCA_964471705.1 uncultured Chromatiaceae bacterium | reverse complement strand
CGTCGCCGCTCACCAGCAGCTGGGAGATGCGCCGGTATTCGAGCCAGGCAGACGAGTCCAGGATGCGCGAGTCGGTCTCGAGCGCGGAACAGGCATCCCGGAGCAGCCGCAGCTTGTCCTCGGTAGAGCGGGCGTCCCAGGGCTCTAGCGTCGGCGTCCGATACTCCGACCGGGCCTCGCATCTGGGAAAGAGGCCGGCATCGAACAGGCCGAGACGGGCATGAAGCTCGGCCCAGCGGATCGCCTCCGCGAACGCGGCGCGCAAGCCGCCCGCGCTCAGGTCGCTGGTGGCGGCATAGCCCATCCCAGAGCCCCGAACCAGGGAAATCATGGCCCCGCAGCTGGTCTGGAGCCTGGTGGGCTCGACGACACCCTGCCGCACCGACAGGATCTCCGACTCCTCCGCCACGATGCGCACCGTCCAGTAATCCAGCGCGGGCGCCAAGTCCCGTGCCCGTTTCGCCGTCTGCTCGAGCAACTGCAAGCCTTTCTCCTCCCGACCAGGCGCTGCCGCGGACCGACGAGTCGCGACAAGCCATGGTCTGAGCCACATCCGGATTGGACGGGATTTGCAGGATGCTACAGGATTTTCAGGAGTCTTTTCAGGAGCGGCATCTCCCGATGCATTCCGGGAGCCCTGCTTCTCCGAGGCCCCTGTTGACATCCGGTGGCTTCATGCAAGGGTGGGCTCGCAGTGCCCGGTACCGGGCCACCACCCTTGCCCGCCGGATCATAGAAAAGCAACCGCCCGACCCCTGAAGGTTGGGCGGTGGTGATACCGGAAGATCAACCCGGAATCATGGTGGGCACGAACAGTACGTGCCCACTACCGGGCTACCGGGCTCGGTGTCCAAAGGCCTCATGCAGGCGCTGGGTTCCGCGCTTGAAGGGATACCGCGTTTCCGGTTGCTGGTTTCCCTCGCCGCCGGGCGGGTTAGGTTCTGAAATACATGGCGATGGTGACCTCTTTGCCGATGGCACGCGATTCCATGCGGTCCGGATAGACGCCGGTCAGGAAATCGGCGAGGCCGTAGGAAAAGGATTCCTCTTCCACGAAGATACGTCTGCGAATGCCGACGTTGGGAAGCGACAGCAAGGTGCCGGCGTAGGAAATGGCCACCACCAGATCGACGTCGTTGTAGCTCAGCACCGCCCGCGTATTGCCGACGACCAGCCCCGCGTCCTCGATGTAGGTGATCACCTGCTCGGTGGCCGCCGTCGCCCGATCGACGACATCGGCGGCGATCGACCAAGCCTTGCCGCGGCTCTTGAGCAGTTTCTCCAAGTCGGCGAGCGGCGTCGTAGAACTCTCGAACGTGAACTCGACCTTGCGGGTCACACCGATGCGAAACAAGAGGTTCAGGGCGAAGGCGGTGATCACCCCCAGCGACATCATGCTCCCAGAAATCGCTTGAACGAAGTGAGCCGACATCTTGAAGTAGGCGGGAAACAGCTCCCGGCTCAGGCCGAGCAGCATGGCCGGGCCGATCACGAACGTGGTCCGCGAATCGACGTTTCTGGAGACGATGATCTGAATGCCGCCTGAGATCATGAACGAGGCGGTGAATACCATCGCCGCCCCGACCACCGGTTCCGGCAGCATCTGGAACAGGACCGCGTACTTGGGGATGAGCGCGAAGACGACCAGGAAAGCGGACGCCGAAAACGCGATGAAACGGCTGGTCGCCCCCGATCCCTTCGATACCCCCACCAGGCTCGGCGCCGAATTCGTACCGATGGTGCCGAGGACACCGGCGAGAGTGCAGCCGATGCCGTCGGCGATGATGCCGCCCCGGATCGACCGCATCTCCGGGCGTTTCCAATCGTCGTCGTTGATCTTTTGGCAGGTGGTGATCACCCCGACCGTGCGCAGCATCGCCGCCGACCCGGCGATCAGGAACGGCGGCACCATTGCGAGGTCGAATTCGTAAGACAGATAGCTCACGTCCGGCAGCGCCACCATCGGTGCGTCGAGGAACACCCGGATCGTCTCGTCGGAGACTAGGCCGAAGGCGAAGGCGAGACCAAGGCCACAGGCAATCCCGATCATCGAACAGGTCAATCGCATCAATCCCCGCCCCCAAATGCTGAGCCCGACGATGATGGCGAGGGTGATGAAGGCGACGGCGAGGTGATCGTGGAACCGCGGCCGATGGACGTGGTCCACACCCAACAGGTCGATGATGCCGACGATTCCCAGTTGAATGCCGACGATGGCGACGATGAATCCGCTGATGGCCGGGGGAAACAGGCCGCGAAGGCGAACGAGGAGCGGCACCAGAGCAACCTCGATCAGGCCGGCGAAAACGGTCATGCCGAACACCGCCGGAAGCCCGTCGGCCCTTGCGGCGAGGATGGCCGGACCGAGGTAGATCGCTGAGAACACAGGTGCGGCAAGAAACCCGGAGCCGATCGGCCCTTTCCAGATGGCCTGCAGCGACGTCGAAATCGCCAGCGCGATCATCCCAAGGCTGACGGCGCTGGTGGTGACGGCGTGGGAGGCGCCCGCTTTTCGAAAAACAATGACAATGAGGACGAGATAGACCGACATCAGCGCCGCATGCTGGGCGCCGAGCAACAGCAGTTGCGTCCACGGCGGACGCTCATCGAGCGCATAAATTAGATCTTCGGGGCGGGAGGACACAGTGCGGTTCCCGCTAGCGCGTCGCGGACTCGGTTCGGATCCCGATGGTGCGGGTCCGCAAGCAATGATCGACAATCATGCGCGGCCGGTCCCCTGCCTCGTTACGGTGCGGCGTTCGAGCGATCTTGCCAGAAAAGTCGCTCGCGATAAACCCGCCGTCTCGGGCAGGCGTAACGGCCGCGGCGAGACGGCACAGGGACTCGGGGTCACCATTTGTAGCGGCCTGGCAAGGCCGCATTATCTTGCAGATATGAAGCCTGCCCAGGTAGCCGCTAGCCCGGCAGGGTGGGCACGGAGCACGTGCCCACCATGATTCCAAGTTGACCTTCTCACGCGTCACCACCGCTTGACCTTCACGGGTTGGTTACGGTGACACTTTACCATTTACACTAATTTAAAATTTGCCTCGGGTCATTCTTCTGCGAAAGGGGCCGGCCGCGCTTGCCTGGACGTAGAG
>CAYYHR010000434.1:0-3115 GCA_964471705.1 uncultured Chromatiaceae bacterium | reverse complement strand
TATAGCAACTCCGCACAAAGTGGCCCGAGCATTGGGTTTGTAAACCGTTCCTTTGTGCTCCTTCTACGAGGATTGTATAGGAACACTCCTCCAAGCTTAGCGGCCCGAATTGGGCCGCTGCTTTGTCGGCAGTTAGTTACCACTGAACGAATGGCAACTATTGGCCGTACTCTGCCGTACCCGAATGTGTAGCGGAGAATGGTGGCTCGCTAGCGGGGACGGCCGGTTTGTGACCGGAACCGGTCTTACATGTTTCCCTAATATTCGATTTCTCTAACAGGCAGCAGTCGACCCAAGCCGGTCCTTATATTACCCACCGCTAAACGAGTAAGATCGACCCAACCCTGTCCTTTAGTCGCTAATCGGCAGTAGTCGACCCCCGCTAGAGTTTGTCCATGGAGTTTTATGAAACCTATGTCAAATATTCCCGTGTATGTGGTGGCCAATTTCGAGATCGTAGATGCCGAGACATATCGCGCCTACGAGAAGGGTTTCTTTCGCATCCTTAGAAGGCACGGCGGACAATTTTTAACCTACGACGATGCTACGGAGAACTTCGAGGGATTCGAGCCGCTGAAGGGACGTGTGGTGATCTTTACCTTCCCATCCCGGGATGCCGCACGTGGTTGGTACAACGATCCCGCCTATCAGGCGCTTTCCGAGCATCGTAGAGTCGGGACCAAACTCAGGTTCCTTACTATGGTGCATGGGCTTCCGGCGCATTCTTGAACCGCTTGCTCGTCGCCCTCCTTTGAACGCATAGATGATTGGCATGGGACACTCGGTGTCGTCTCTATCTCCGGACAAAGCGATTGCAGCCTGTGTCAGGCTAGTCTCTCACTTGCCGCCGATGACGTCGATGGTGGTTTGGCCCTCGGCAGCCAGCAGCTCATCCAACAACGGACGGGACAGTCCTTGTGGAAACCGGCTCAGTAGCCGGAGCTGTTCCAGATCCTGTTTTCGCTTCTTGGGTTCGTCTTCATCGTCCAGCATCCTCAGTCTCAGTTTCTCGACCTCGATGTTTGCTATCGCCGTATAGGGCACCAATACCAAGCGCCTCACTACGCTTCCGCCTCCTTGAGACTCGCGGGTGTTCAGAAGCAGGCTGTCCTCCCGAACCTCGAGCAGCTCGCCCTCGACGCGCTCGGCGGTGGCGCCGCCAATCTTGATCGTGACAGTGATGCCCTCCGGACGCCGCGCTTGGTCGAAATTCTCGATCCGTGGGCCTACATGACAGCCAGCGATCGCGAGAGACAGCAGCAGATATGCGGACAGCCACTTCATTTGCCTACGATCCTTGTCGAGTTGAACAGCTTCTGGAACGTGTCACGCTTTGACTCCCATAGCCTGATGGCTCTGATCAGCGACTCGTCTGAAGGTTTGAACGGCTGATGCGACGTCTCGTTCAACCAGTCGTGGCGCATCCATTCAATGTAGTAACCCTGCGCTGCGAGCAGAAATGTCCGGGTGCGGTCTTCCGGAGCCGTGCCGACGTCGAACCTGACGTGAAGCGCCTCGCCCGGTCCCATCGTCACGTAGGCTTGATCCGGCGAAGTGAGATTTTTCAGCCCCCCTACCAGCGGGCCCATGTCGGGGACCTCGACCTGTGCCAATTGTACCGCCCGCGCGTTGGCGCGATGCACCTTGGGAGAGATTCCTGCCCAGTCGATGTGCCAGTTATCCACTACGAATGACAACCGGACGCGCATCCTGTCACTCTCGGGGACGGGCAGTGTCACAGCGACGTCCTTCCACGCGATAGGACCCTGGTCACCCACGCGTGCGACCTGACGAAACTTTCCGTCGTCCCAGACCGATATCCGCATGCCCATGCGGTCCCGGTACCACAAGCCGAGCTGTGCCTTATCGAAAAACCGCTCCAGGTCCTGTCCCAGCCAGTCGAGTGCCAGAAATCCCTGATCCTTCAGCATCACGTCGTAAAGCAGCACGGTGTTGAGCAAGGTGTTGCGGAGTCGGAAGACGAGGGCGACTTGGTCAGAACCACGAGGCACTTCAAACTCGAGGTCCACAAAATCCTCGAAATCATCCAGCGAAGCGCGATGCAGCTGTGCCGCATCCGAACTCCAATACGCGCTGTCTGGTAGGTCAAGGACGCCTGGAACGGGCCGCCCCTCGCGATCCACGACCAGCAGGGGGGCACTGAGGGTGCCGACGACCAGCGGCTGACCTTGAGGATCTGGGAAGACAGTCTCGCCTTCCTCGTGAACGACTTCGAGCAGCTCGAGATGGTTGATGTAATGCGTCTCGAGCGCCTCATTGCGGACAATCAGGTCGACCGATTCCTGATCTGCGCGCGGCACGTTCAGGCGATCCACATCACGGGCTTCGAAGGATGGTGCGATGCTGTAAGAAAAGGACTCGGCTTCCAGAACGGGGCCACTATCGTCTGGCGAGTAGATCGTGGGGCAGGAGCCGAACAGTGCCTTTGCCAGGACAAGACCACCCATGACCGCGAACGGCGCGCCTACCGCGTTGGCAGCAACAGTTTCGCCTGACTGGAGCGGTGTTTGGTAACTTTCCATGGCCGCCACCTCGTCGAGCGCGATCGATGACACCCGTACGCTAGTGTCGAGCGCGAGGTCGTACTTCCGACCATCACCAGTCACCTGGCCATTCACAACAGTGATGCCCTCTTCGAAGACCACGGTTGAGCCGTCCGTCAGGTGAACCTTTACCGGGGAACTCACGGTGACCGGTTCCGTGGACTCCGTGTCTATTGGCGTGACCTCAAGGTCGTGAATGGCGCAGGATGTGAGGAGAATGAGGCTTAGGAGGATTGCCTTGGACATTATATCCTTTCCTTTATAACTAACCACTCTGCAAGCTAGCACCCGGTTATGCGCTTTACCACCCTAATTTCAATCTGATGTCAACCATGGCATCAGATAGATGCACTGCGGGCCTTCTGGCTGGTCATATCCTCGCCGAGTTGTTGATTGTCGTCACTGGCGTCCTGATCGCTGCGAACGACAAGCTTTGCCAGAAGAGCACCGCTACGGGACCCAGCTTGGGGCGGTCTTTGCATGCGGTGAATGACCACTTCTGGCCGAACTTCCCCTTACGCTGACGTACCAGGCTGGCGGGTTGCTCGCCA
>CAYYHR010000433.1:0-3117 GCA_964471705.1 uncultured Chromatiaceae bacterium | reverse complement strand
GCGCGCGCCAGATCCGGCGCCAATACCGCGTCCCAGCCGGCCTCGGCGAATTCCTCGCGCAGCTCCGAGCCGAGCAGCACCTCGTCCTCGATGACCAGCAGGGTGTCAGCCATGCCCTTCACCGTCTCCTTCGCCAGCGACCGCACAAGGCAGGTGCAGCGTGACACGCGCCCCGCGTCCCTCGCGGTTGGACAGCTCCAGCTCGCCGCCATGATCGCGCGTGAAGCGACGCACCATGGCCAGACCCAGTCCGGTGCCCCCGGCCCGTCCCGTGGCAAAGGGTCGCACGCCGGTGCGGAGCATCTCTTCGGGAAAGCCGGGGCCCTCGTCCTCCACCCACAGCAGCAGCTGCCCCGGCCCGGGCCGAGCGACCACGGTGACCTGTCCGTCACCCTCCTGGACCTGGATGGCATTCAGCAGAAGGTTCAGCAGCGCTTGCCGCAGCCCTGCCTGAGGCAGGACGCACTCCATGCCCTGGGGAATGTCGGCTACCAACCGAGTCCCCTGCGGCGCCTGATAGCGGACCAGGGCCAGCAGATCGCCTACCAGGGCGGCAAGATGCACCTTTGCCGGCGCTTCGGGCCGATAGCTGGCCGCTTCGACCTGCTCGGTGAGCAGACCGTTGAGGCGCTTGAGCTCGGCGATCACCGCCTCCGCGCGTGCCGCCTGGCTCTTGTCCTGAAGGTTGCGGCGCAGCTTGCTGCAGGCCATCTGGATGCCCGCCAGGGGATTGCGCAGCTCGTGGGCCAGCCCCGCCGAGACCGCTCCGACCGCCGCCAGGCGCTCTGCCCTTGCCAGCTCCCGGCTCTGGGACAAGAGGGCCTCGGTTGCCTGGCGCACCTCCTGCTCCAAGGTGTGCTCCCGAGCGCGGTGCCCCGATTCCAGGGCCCGCAGCCGTGAGACCAGCTCGTTGTAACTGCGAAACACCGGCTGTACCAAAGCGGACGCATCGTTCAGGGCGCTGTCGGCCACCGGACGATAATCCCGCGCCGCCAGCCGTTCGAGCAGGTCGCCGAGGTTGTCCAGGGGGCGCTTGACGCGTACCCACAGCAGCAACAGGAGAGCGCTCCCCGCCAGGGGCAGCACGATGAGCAGGGCCACGGCCAAGTGCAGCTCCGTCTCCGTGCTCCGGGCGACCTGAGCCCACAGCAGCTCGTGGTGCTCACGCTCCGCGTACAGGACGGTACGCAGCTCGGACAGGGTCTCGAACAGGACATCCACCGGCTTGGCCGGGAGCTGGTCGAGGAGGCGAGCGACGTGGTGCAGCCGCTCCCGCGTCAGGGGATGCATCTGACCCTCCAGGGCGGCGACCTCCCTTACATCCTTGCGCAGCCGCTCCAGTTGTGCCGGCTCGATACGGGCACCGCGCAGACCTTCGACCAAGGTCTGCTCCATGCTCAGCCCCAGGTCCTGGATACGGGCGATGTGGGTAAGGTGGGCCTCGATCGGGCGAATGCGCTCCAGATCGCGCCAGGACACCGCCACCAGTCCGGCCAGCACCGCCAGCACCAGCAGCGAGGCCAAGCCGAGCGGCAACCAGAACAGACGCCGCATCCGCAGGCCAAAGGGGGTGGGCAGGGCGGCTAACTCTGTCACCGGCGCATCCAGGCCGAGCTCGCCAGCAAAGCCCTCGGGCTTCTGTTCATATTGTTCGGGGGAAAAGTGCAATGGAAGAGCTGCCAAAGATCTGGGCAATTCTCGTGCCGGATGCCATTGGCACTTGGGATCATGCCCATGGGACCAGTCGAGCCGCTCCAGAGGCAATGAAATGTCGCCTCTGTGCCTGTGAATAATTCGGGCGCCGTAGCGAGGTCGTACTGACGCGAAACGGATTTTCGGCCAGAATCACCCGCTCGCTCCAGATGAGCGAGATAATAGCGCCGCAAATCCCCGGTGTCTCTCCTTGTCCCGTCGTGTCCCTGTTGCGGGTCGAGACTCGAAAGCCACCGGCAGGATCAGGCACGTTTCTCGCGTAGGCCGGTTGGGGCGCATTGTCCCCAGGGGCACTTTCCCTTCCCTACGAATGCGATATTCTCTCAGGAGCAAGCCGAATGAATTCATCCGTCCACTGGATCTCCAATTACGGCTGGCTGTTGCTGCCTTTGCTGGTGGTCGGCGCCTATTTCCTGATGCGGCCCCGCCCGAACGCAGAGTCACCATCCACGCCGGCTCGAGCGCCAACGGGGGGGAGCCCCGCCGATGCCGGCCGCGGCTCACCCCAACCGCGGCAGGCTGCCTTCTGGTGGGTGCTGCTTATGCTCCTGCTGCTGTGGGATGTCTCGTCCTTCTTCTACGACCGCCATACCCCTCCAGTAGCCAAGATCCCTTACAGCGCCTTCGTCGAACAGGTCGGGGCCGGGAATGTGAGTCAAGTGGCAATCCAAGGCAGCCAGATCACAGGCAAGCTCGTGAAGGCCCGGGATTGGAACCCCCACACCGGACTCTTGTCGACGGCACCCGTGACCGAGCCCATGCCAGGAGCCAAGCTTCCAAAGCCTGCACCGGAGGCGTCAAAGCCACCCGAGGCCAAAACCACGTCTTCCGGCACATCCTCCAAAGGGTATCCAACGCCCGGAACGACCAGAGCCCCGAGCAAACCGGCGACCAAGCCGGTTTCCGTAACCCTGTTCGAGACCGTTTTCCCGAGCTCGGTCGGCGACCCGGACCTGCTGCCGCTCCTGGAGGACCACAATGTGGAGATCGTGGCTGCCCCGAAGGCGCCTCGCTGGATGAGCAGCTTCCTGAGCGGGCTGCTCCCAACCTTGCTGCTGGTGGGCTTCTTCTGGTGGATGGGACGACGCGCCATGAACCAGCAGCAGAGCATCTTCGGCGCCGGCAAGTCCCAGGCACGCCGCTTCGTCAAGGAAGACAATCCCTCGGTGACCTTCGCCGACGTGGCCGGGGCCGATGCGGCCAAGGCCCAACTGCTGGAGATCGTTTCCATCCTGAAGGCCCCGGACCGCTACCATTCTCTCGGCGCACGCATCCCTCGCGGTGTGCTCCTGGCCGGTCCTCCGGGCACCGGCAAGACCCTGCTGGCCCGGGCCGTGGCCGGTGAGGCGGGCGTGCCCTTCTTCACCATCAGCGGATCGGAGTTCGTGGAGATGTTCGTGGGCG
>CAYYHR010000432.1:1329-3120 GCA_964471705.1 uncultured Chromatiaceae bacterium | reverse complement strand
GCTTCCTTTTCATGGGGTGAAGGCCTGCGTCTCTGGGATGTCGCTAAAGGCCGCTTCAAGAACAGCCTCAGTGGGAACGTAGGCCAGGTTGAGAGTATGAGCTTTTCCCCCGACGGCAAAATTCTCGCCTTAGGTCTTTTCGACGGAAGTATCGGCATCTGGGACGCTGTCTCTGGCGCATTACAGGTTACTCTCCGCGGGCATACTGAGCGTGTTAGGAGCCTCCGCTTCTCCAACGACGGGAACACCCTCGCATCGGGAGCAGATGACCGGAGCATCCGGCTCTGGAACATCGCCAGCGGTACTCCGCGTGCTAAGCTCATGGGTCATACGGACACTGTCTTCAGTCTCAGCTTTTCGTCTGATGGCAACACCCTTGCTTCGGGGTCATTCGGCACCATTCGGCTCTGGAACGTGGCCACCGGTGCTCCGCGCGCGGTCCTGACGGTGCACAGCGGTGGCGGTCCGCACGGCGTGTACAGTCTTAATTTTAGCCCCGATGGCAAGACTCTCGCGTCGGGCGGAAGCGACTTCAATGTTCGTCTTTGGGATTTTGCCGAGATCTCATCCGTGTTCGCAGAGAACGGTTTCCAAGCTCTGATCAGGCAAGCAGAAGACACTTACCGGCTGCGTTTGGAGGACATCGATGTTAAGCCCTTTCCGCCCGAGACCGAGCTTGACCGCGTCATACCCGAGCAGGCACGCTGGACCAAGTACCACCCCCTCCACTGGCTTCCAGCCGCCGAGCGCGGCGACACCGATGCAATGATCCAACTCGGGATCATCTACCACCGCGACCGCGGCTGGACCGTAGCGGAATCCTGATACCGAAAGGCCGCTGAAGCGGGCAACGAATACGCGAAGCAGCGGTTGATCGTCCTCGAGCAGACGCGCGAGGCTGCGGGCGAATAGTCGCAGAATCCCTCAGCCGTAGTTGCGGCACTCGGTCTCCGAATCATTGTCTGTGGCTTTCTTGCGGCCTGATTCGTTTTTCACAGAATGCGAAATTTCGTAGAAGGGACTTGCACCACGACCCTGCGGCGAGGGGTGGGGGAGAAGCGGCCAGCCGGGATTTTTCCACCGGGGGACCGCATTCGGTCAAACTCGCATATTGCTCCTGCAAACATGGCGATTCTGCATAAGAGGGAACGAGGGTGAATGGTGCCCTCGTTCGCGGATCGAGCCCCGCTCCGTCGGAGAGCCTGCTGCCGGTGGGCACGCAGCGCAAAAGGCTCTGGCTTGACCGCTTGACGTGGTGTTCTGCTCGGGCATCGCGTGTTATCGACACCCGAGCAGAAACCCGAGCTTGCGCAGCAGGAGGTCTTCAGCGGCGCGACAAGCTCATTTCACGAAGAGCGGCCGTTTAGAGTACGGCAACCGGATCATCGTATCGGGCTCCAACCCCAGGGTCTGATAGGCTTCGTGGCGAAAACACCAGGACATGGTGTCCGCCATTCTGCCCTGGAGCTCCGGGACGGAGGCCGCTGCCTCATCGAGTACCCGCAGGAGCTCATCGACCCGGACCTCCTTTTGTCCCTCGGCCACGCGTTGCCGCGACCATGCCTTCCAGCGGTTGTCGAATCGGCGATGGATGTCCTTTGGCAACAGCGTCGTGACCGCCTTGTTCCTACGGTAGCCGCTCACGTCGGCCACCGCGGAGGACGGAAGGCCATGGGCAGATTCGACTTTTCTACCGGAGCCCTGGCGGTATGTCGTCTTGTCGCGGTGTTCCTGCATGGCCGCATCGACCTTCAGGCCAGTTCTCCGCTCTGGTTTGATCAGCGACTCGCC
>CAYYHR010000432.1:0-1229 GCA_964471705.1 uncultured Chromatiaceae bacterium | reverse complement strand
ACCTGCCCCGTATTGCCGAGGAGACCGAGCTCGAGGTCGAGGATCGACAGCCAGTCTTCTTTGAAGCGGGGTTCTGCTACGTCATTGCCGCGCGCCAGCAGGTGCCGGGCCACCTTCTGCCACAGCGCTTCGGACATTCCTTCCTGCGGTAGATTGGGCGGCAGCGGATGATGTTCCCAGCATCCATAGATGACGGATTGAAGATCCGCAAGCTTTGGGGAGTGCACTTCTTCCACCTCGGACCTATTTCTGGGATTGCCGCAGTAACAAATATCTCCCGGTTTCCGCTGGATCTGACAAGAGGGCACTGATACCGTCTCGAATCCGCGCAGTCCATAGTGTTTTTGCAACCAGCATCCCTCCTTGGTGAGGTCGACTCTGGCCCCGCGTTCCTCGGCCTGCGCCGGCGGGCACATTGGTAGCACGGCAGCAGCAAGAAAGACGAAAGCGTAGACCACACCCTGCCGGCTCCGATGGAAATCAAGCGAGCTCGCTCTTCCGCGGAATTGCTTCAGAGATTGCGTGCTTGCCTGTAGCGGCCGGGCTCGAAGGGTTGCCCTCGGGAGCGTCTCATCCGAAGGAGCGCATGGGCGACGTGCGTGTCGTGCGGCGTTTGTGTTTAGTCCCAGGTTCATCTTCAATGTACCTCGATTGCTTGACGATGTTGCCTCCACCCGATCGCCATTGCTGTCTTTTGCGTGGAGGCAAGCCGAAGGCACCCTGGGAGCAGTGGCATTCGACGCGCTGCCAGGAGGCCCTGATGCGAACAACGCGAGCTGGCCGCCCATTTTTCGCGGTTCGTTGGAAAAGGGGTGGCGTGACGGTTCTCCTTGACCAATGGATCCCGGCAATCCACGGCGGGATGACGCCGGCGCAAGCCCCAAGAGTTGTCTTTCCGGCAGGGAATGCCGGAACCCAGATGGCATGGATGGCACTACCACCGTTGGAAAAGCAGCGACTGCCGAGCAGGGCGAATCGCCTCGTGCGACCACCTCGACCCTGACAATTACGCCAGACGCGACAGCGAAAGGGGACATTCGTCCCCCTTTCGCCTGAGTAGTGAAGACACGTCTGACCGGTCGCTGTCAGAAGCGATAGGAAGCGACGTTGCCGCTATACACCTTGTTGAGCTGATCGTTCATCGCCTCATACTGGGCCATGCCCCAGTCGTTCATCTTCTCGTACTGCTGCATACCCCAAATGGGTCCGGCGATACCAACGATAGTGTC
>CAYYHR010000431.1:0-3131 GCA_964471705.1 uncultured Chromatiaceae bacterium | reverse complement strand
CAAACTACTTCGCCGCCGCCGGATACGATCCGGATTAAGCCGAATCCGCTCTAGTGCGCGATCTTCGACACGATTGTCGAGCGCTTGCCGGAAGAGATGTCGAGCAACCGCCCGTGGGGGCCCGGCAACAGCCCGATGACGGCCGTTCACGCCTATCTGAAAGATCATCGCGAATTCGAAATCGACAAGGCGATCGACCACAAGCCGATGATTGCCGTCGCTCCCGACGGATTTCTCAAGCGGATAGGGTAATACCAAAGGGCCTGAGGTCCTTTGGTATAATCTGGCCTTCGTCCATGCCGGCGAAGCTGCGCGCGTCAGAGCGGGCTCAGTCTTTTCAGCGTTATCTCGGCCAGATGCCTAAGGCTGGTGGCTGTGTGCTCGCCGGCAACCCGCCAGGCGATCCATCGGCTGACAAGGGCGCCGGCATGGCGGTGAGCAGTCATGTCCATGCAGGCCCGATAGTAGGTCCGCCGCCGCCGGAGCGCCTCGGCGATAGCGCGCGCCTTGTACTTCTTTGCCCCGCCCGACCCCGTCTGGCAGAAGAAAACCGCGTCCGCTCGATAGACAACGCCGAGGTCGGACAGCATCTTGTAGATGACAAGGCGATCACAGCCCCAAGGATGCGGAAATATGGTGCCGCTGCTCAAAAGATAGTCGATTGCCGGTCCTGACCTGTACACGCCATAAAACCAGGAAGCTGGAAATTTCACCAGCCAGTTGCCGGTTCGGCTGCGGTCCAGAATGCGCTCAACGCGTCGGGCGGGGGAATCGTCGTGCTGACCGCAGGCATTGAACTTGATCACGGACCCGACCGCCAGGTGCTTGGTCGGCTCGGCTTCAAGGGCGTTCACGAGAACTTCCAGGAAGTTGTCGGAGGTATGATCGTCCGCCGCCCTGAGGCAGAAGTATTTTGCAAGGCCCGCCGCCTCGGTGGTGGCGCGATGGAAATTCTCCAGGACCGGTAACAGCTGCTCGCTGCGGCGGATCTCAAAGCGCGGATCGGACCGGGCATAGCGCTGGGCGATCTCCAGCGTTGCATCGGTGGAGCCGTTTTCAAAGATGATGGCGCGAAACGCCTTCAGGCTCTGGCGTTGCAGGCAATCCAGGCATCGTTCCAAATCGGCGGCGCCATTGTGGACCGGAATGGCTACCGCCATCAATGGCGATTGGACGGACCCCGGTGTGTCTATCTCTGTTCGCATCGCTGCATCCGGTTATTCGTTGGCTGTTCCAAGGAAAGCGGTTGACGTGCTTTGACGTCCTGCAGCCAACTTGGGCCGGTTGAATAATGGGCTGCAGTGCCTGGCGCAAGGGCCGTTCGGCGCAAAATGCCCCCGTCACAGGCCATCGCCATGGCGACGCCGGCAGCGATCTTGTGGCCTGCCGAGCCATCCGGACCGGCGTCGCCCGCAACTCCGGCCGTAGCGCCGAGGCCCGCCATGCCCTAACATTCCAACCGGACGACCTGTTGCGGAGCTGGCCGGAAGCGTTGTCGGGTATAATGATCTGCATGACCCCGAACGTTTGCGCGGAAAGGGCAGACAGCGGCTTGCGAGATAGGCCGCGTCATTATAAACTGGGATAGCGATAGTGACTGAAGGCATGTATCGGCTTGTGTTTCCTCATTAACCGTTATTGACAGTTGTAAACTATCGTCCCCCCCTTAATATTTCTATGACGTCGATTAACTCCATGACAGTTACTTGAAAGATGGCGATATCTAGACTTTCGGCGAAGAGATACCTGGATGGGCTTACAAAGAACATCCGTCGCATACGCAATCGCCACCGATACAACATTTACAGGAAGCGCCAGATATTGCTTTCAGGTAAATATCCTCCACAAATCGTTTTCATGCATGTTCCGAAATGCGCCGGCAGCTCTGTGCAAGACTATTTCTTCGGCTTTGTCGGCGCCCCCCGCCACGGCGAATGTATTCGTTTCGACACGATCTTCGAGGACGTGGGGGCGGACGTTATCGCCAACGCGTGCAAGGCCCGCTATGTGGGCGGTCACATCGGGTGGGACACGTTCAGACAAATCAGCAATCCGGACACTTTCCTCTTCACCGTGCTGCGCGATCCTGCCGAAAGATTTTTTTCCTCCTACGCGTATTTCCAAAAATTCCCAACACACTACAAGGGATACGAACGGGTCAAGCACATCAAAGGCATGTCCTTCGAGGAATTCTGCGCGACGGACGACATCGCCGTCCGCTCATTCACCGACAACATGTATGCGCGCCAGTTTTCGGGCTGTCTCCGGCGCTATCCAGATGATGCGGATGAAATTTCCGCCATGACAAAAACCGCCGTAGCGCACCTCGAAAGGTTCGACTACATCGGTTATCAGGACAATATTTTGGACGTACTGCTCGACCTGAGCAGGCAGCTTGGGCTGCCGAAACCTTCTCGCATTCCGCAAAAAAACGTTACAAACGATCTGCCGTCGCAAAGCGGACCGGAACCGATGCTGAGCTATACGCGTGAAGAGATCATTCAGCTCGCAGGCGCACGGTTGCAAGGCGACCTCGAGATCTACGCTGCGGCGCAGGCGCTCTGCAAAAGGAAAGAAAGCGCGCAGAGCTAGAGCGAAAGAAACGATATCGTCGCGTCACCCTGTTATTGCACCAGGCCGGCCGGGTGGTGAACGTCAAGCGGGTGGAACGGATCTGGCGGCGCGAGGGGCTGAAGGTTCCCCCCAAGCAGCCCAGGTGTGGGCGGCTGTGGCTGAACGACGGTTCGTGCATCCGTCTGCGGCCCGAGTATCGCAATCATGCCTGGCAGCCTGGATGCCGTCACCAAGCCCCGGCATGACGATGGTGAGTGGGTTGGCGACCCCCGCCCCCAAAGTGTCATCGTCGGGCTTGACCCGACGATCCATGGGCCACACGACAAGGCCCCTCGATCGCTACCCTCTCGCCGCCGCACGGCATGGCCCCTCAGTCACAGCCAACCACCCCACAACCGTCACCCCGGGGCTTGACCACGGGGTCCATTCCGCTGGCCTCACCGCCTGCCGCAGCCTTCGCGGCCGCCACCCCCCTCACAACCGTCACCCCGTGGCTTGACCACGGGGTCCATTCCGCTACCGTCGCCACATGCCGCAGCCCCCGGGGGGATGGGTGC
>CAYYHR010000430.1:0-3139 GCA_964471705.1 uncultured Chromatiaceae bacterium | reverse complement strand
GCGCGAGTGCCGGGTCGGGTTCGATGGTCTTCTTTCCGTTCTCACCGACCACGTTGCAGTAGCCGAAGGGAGCGTAGGATGGCCAGATGCCCTGCTCGGCCTTTTCGGTCATCCCCTTGCGGGTTTCCTCCGAGAGGTTGTCGATGTAGTTCTTCGCCATCAGCACCTTGATGCCGTGCATGAACTTCTCGGAAGAGCGGGCGTCGGGAGAGAGGACCACGCTCTCCTTGACGAAGTGGATCTCCAGGTCGAGGTCGTCGAGGGTCACACAGTCCTCGAGGTTTCGATACAGACGGTCGGTTTTCTCCACAAGAACGATGCGCACCTGCGGGTGCTGGCGAAGATGATCGACCATCTCACCGAAGCTCGACCGGCCGGCCTGCTTGGCCGTCTCTACGTCCACGTATTCCTGCGCGACAGCGATGTCTTCGCCGCGCGCATAGTCTCGTAACAGCTTGAGCTGTGCGGGAATGGAAAAGCCTTCCTTCTCCTGCTCCTTGGACGATACCCGCGCGTAGATCAGGGCCTGCCGGCGGGCGGGTGCCGACCCGGAGCGTTTGTTCTTACGGCTATTCATGATGTTTAGTATCAACTAAACAAACAGTCGAATCAAGGTCCTGCCTGGATCACCTCGTCCCGATTTCGACTCATTCACGCCACACCCAGAATCCAGCCCTCGACCTCGGCCACAGCCCTCTCTTGGGGACTCAGATTAGGCTTGAGAAATGTGGCGAGGGTGCCGTCACGGTCAGCGCGGCCAAGCCAGGCGGCAATGCTATAGGCATCGTGTTGGTCGCCGGTCCGATCCTCGCGGGCAATGCCCCGGCTCCAGAGCGCGGGATAGACCTCGGCCACGACAGAGCAACCCGCCGGGATCTCCCAGCCATCGAAGGGCCAGAAATGAACACGCCGGCCCAGCTGCTCGCGGATGAACCGCAACCAGGGAATCCCGGCATGGGTGGATTTCGCTACCTGCCCCTGCACGTCGAAATGAAAGACGGATTTCGCGGCACCCGCGCGTTCCTCCGTCAAGCGGCGCCAGCGTGTGCTTCCCATGCGGGCTGCTCCGTTTCCGACCGAACCGTCGCGAACGAAGTCCACATACGTATGGTCGCCGTCGGTCGGCCAGTGCCGCTGGAAATCATCGAGGAATGCTGGCCAATCCGGCGGCAGGTGATGCGTCTCGAAATAACGGAGGGGGAACGAGAATCCGTGGTCAATACCGACCAACGTCTGCACGTCTTCGGCAAGTCGTTCCACCAACCATTCGGCGATGCCCCGCCGTGTCCAGTACTTGCGAGGGGATGGCGGTGGTTGGATCTCGACGGGCGGTGCACTGCCTTCGGAAAGATAAACGCGCAGGCCCTTCAGGCTCGTGGTCGGTGTTTGTGCGCCCGAATAGTCGATACCGATATGCCGCGTGAAAGTCATCTCAGATTCTCAGCTCAATCGCGCTTCGCCGGCCCGCATACGGGCACGTTACCAGGATCGCGGAATGACGCATCAAGGCTTCGGCAACCTATCCGTCAGATTCAAGCCGCCATGCCGAACGCACCACTAACCGATTGCTGCCAGACATGCTGATACACCATATTCGCCGCTTCCTGTTTATCCTCGTCGGAGAACGGTGGTGACGGCAGGTGCATGTAGAGGTTATCCAGGATGAAGGTCTCGACCTCGGCCTGAGTCTGCTCCTTCTCGGTCCATCGCTCCAGTGGCGCCAGCAGTTCGCGCAGTGAGGCCAGTAGAGCCTGACTCGCCTGCTTGACCTTCTCCCGTTCGGCCTTGCCGAGCTTGTCCTTTTTCAGCAGGTCGAATAGGGCGAGCTCGTCTTCGTCGAGTCCTTCTTCGGCGGCCCGCCGCTGCTCCTCGTCCAGACTGCTCATGAGATCGATCAGGTCGGCGAATGTCTGCTCGATCGTCGCCCGGTCCTTCTCCCGGTTGTAGTCGGCGACGATCTCCTGGTATCGCTTGTAGTAGTCCATGCGCTGCGGATTGCGCTTGAGCATCTCCGCCAGCTTCTGCTCGACGATCTCCCGGATGTCCTGCAGCGCCGTAGCCTTGCGCTTGACCTTCTTGTCGAACTCCTCGCGCAGCTTCTCCAGGTCGATCTGGCTGAGGTCGAAGGTCAGCCCCTCGGTCTGATCCTCGCCCAGCTCCTGGGCGCGGATCGCCTGATTGACGATGCGGTGCAGCTCCTTGAGCAGCTCGGTCACGTCCGCCGTGTCGCGCCGTTCGGTCAGCTTTTTGTAAACGGCCTCGATGTTGTCGTGGCGCTCGGCGTAGGCGAAAGCAGCCGGCTCCATCAGCAGCGCCTTGAAGCGCGTGAACACCTGGCGGGCGAGGATCTCGAAGCGCCGTTTGCTTTCGTCGCTGGTGTAGACCGCATCCACTGCGTCGGCGATACCCTTGATTCGCACAAAGCCTTGCGCGCCGATCAGGGTCTTCATCTCGAAACCCAGGCCGCGAACGTGGGCCTCCGTCGCCTCGATGGCCTCGATCAATGCCTGCACGCGCTCCTCGATGGGTGCGACGATCTCCTCACCACCATCACCTTCGTCACCAAGGGCGTACTGGGCCAAGGCCTCGCGCAGGCTCTTGAGCATCCCGTTATAGTCGACGATTAGGCCGAAGTCCTTGCCCGGGTAGCGTCGGTTGGCGCGGGCGATGGCCTGCATCAGCGTGTGAGCCTTCATCGGCTTGTCGATGTAGAGCGTCGACAGGCTCTCCACGTCGAAGCCAGTCAGCCACATGGCGCAGACAATGGCGACGCGGAAGGGATGCTCCGGGTTCTTGAACGCGGTCTCCACGTCCACCCGCTTGCCATCCGCGGTCTCGAAGCCCTGCTTCATCAGCGTCCGGTGCGGGATGATGTCGAAGCCCCACTTCTTGAAGTCCGCGACCTCGTTCTGCGCCTCGCTGATGACGATTTCGATGAGGGTCTCTTCGAGCCATTGCGCCTGCGCCTCTAGGTGCTCATGCTCGGCCTGCAGCCGTTCGTGAGTATCCGGGTCCGCCGTGGCGGCCAGCTCTGCCTGCTTGGCCTCCGCGGCCTGGCGCACCGCTTCGGCCTTGAGCTTCCAGCGCGGCATGATCCGCTGGTACACCCGCGCGCAGGTCACCTTGTCGATGCACACCA
>CAYYHR010000429.1:0-3143 GCA_964471705.1 uncultured Chromatiaceae bacterium | reverse complement strand
CCATCCTTTTCTTAGCTCATCATGGCGTACGGCGTTCGGGGAAACGCCTGTGTACTGGCAGCTCTTGCCCGGGGCATTTCGGACGGCGCCTGGATAGCGCCCGCCCACGACACCGTCGTCAGACACGCAAGTGTCCGGAAACGCCGCAACCGGGAAGCTGCGATCTCTGGTTCCGTCTGATATTGGTCACGGCGGCAAATCAATCAACAACTCCTCGGCAGCTTACCAGTTCAAGGGGACATAGCGATGTATGCCGTCCCTGCGCATCAGCAGCAACAGGCGCTTGTTGCTCTGGCTCTCATTCACTCCCGCCGTGGCTGAGGCTGGCGGTATTCATTCCGACCACCTCGCCATCCAGGTTGACCAGCGGTCTGCCGCAGTTACCCGGATTGACGGCCGCGCCGGCTCAAGCGATCTGTCATGCGCCTGCGGGCGGGAATCTTGATCATTGCCGGTCATTCGCGTTCCTCCGCTATAGGGGAATCTCCCGCCCCTTGACCCTGCGTCAAGATGCCTTGTCGCACAGCGTAGTCGTCACGTTCCTGCAACAACCAATGGACGGCACCCAGTACCAATACCGCGAAGCCGAGCGCAGCCAGTGTCGCCGCATCGGTCTCGGCGTAGTCCAGGATGATGAACTTGCGCGCCAAGGCCAGCTGAGCGATCAGAATGAGGGTCTTAACCTGGATGATACGGGCCTGACGTTCCAACACTTTGAGGATGGAATGCTTGAATTCCATGGCGATGAGCAGCGTCATGATCATCCCGAAAATGCTCTGGAAAACCTGGTGGTCGAGCGGATCGAGGGCCCCAAGCACCAGTAAGGAGAGCACCTCGCTGACACCGGTCGCCACAGGGCGATCAGAATGATCACCGAGATCACGGCACTCAACACCAGGGCCACCAGGTGCTCGAATCGCTCGTAGAAGGTCATTACGCCCCAGTACTGCTTGGTATCCGAGGCAGGCCTGCAGTCTCGCTCTTCGAGGTTTTGCGCCATCAGTCTTTTCCTCAATAGACTCACGGTCATCCGCTCTCCGTGATCCGGGCGATCGCGCGTTCCATCGCCTCGTATTCACCTTTGAGCACGAGCACATCACCCGCGCGCAGGCGCGTATCCAGCAACCGCCCCGGTACCTTGATCGCTCCACGGCGCACATCCAGCGACTCGATGCCGAGCTCCTCCAACTGCAGCTCCTGTGCGGTACGCCCAGCTGCATAATGGCCTTCCGAGAGCAGGACCGAGCGCAGTTGCTGCGAAAAATCCCGTCCCTGGGCAGCCGCCTTTTCAGCATCCGTCGAGTGGAAGAACGCCCGTAACGGCGCATAGTCCTGGGCGCGAATTTCGTTCAACCGCGCTTCGACCTGTGACGGGGCGACGTCCAACATGACCAGTATCTGCCCTGCGAAGGCCAGACTGCTCTCCAAGCCTTCCGGAAAGACCATTGCGCCCGCCTCGATCAGGGCTTCTTCATCGCGACCGCGCGTACTGCGAACCAGGACTGGTACTTCGATACCGAGTCCTCGGATATGTCCGACGATCCGTTCGGCCAGCGCCGCATCCTCGATCGTGATCGCCAGAGCGCGGGCCCTTTCGATGCCAGCGGCGCGCAGGATACCGGGTTGAAGCGCATTGCCGAACAGTACCGGCTCTCCGGCAGCAGCGGCCTGCCTGATTCGCTCCAGCTGAAGATCCAGCGCCAGGGCGGGGATGCCCTCCTCCGTCAGGATACTCACCAGATTCTGACCCAAGCGGTCATAGCCGATAATGATCACGTGTCCGTCGAGATCGCGGCTGGTGTCAGCAATTTGCGCTTCTGCATCCAATGGTTTCGTCGTCTGTGCTGACGAGGTCAGGAACGCCGCGATTGGGCGGTTGAAACGGAGCAAGATTGGTGCGATTAACATGCTCAGAATCAACCCGCCCAAAACCGGTTGCACCACTGACTCGGAAAGCAGGCCGAACGCAAAGGCGCTCGATACCGCCAGCAGCCCGAGCTCACCCCCTTGAGCGAGGCTGATGGCGGATCTCCAGGCATCCGTCATCGTTTGGCCGAAGTACCGGATCAAAGGCGCCAGGATTACTGGCTTGGCGACAACCAGGCCGATGACTACGAGCGCCACCATCGCTGGTGATTCAAGAAATGTCTTCGGATCGAGCTGCATGCCGATGGTGGCGAAGAACAGCCCCAGCATGAGGTCGCGAAACGGCCGGATGTCGGCCTCGATCTGGTGGCGAAAGAGGGTCTCGCCGAGCAACATGCCGGCCATGAAGGCACCGAGCGTTGGGGACAGACCAGCCAGTGCCGACAGCCCTGCGGCCGCAACCGCCAGCAACAATGCGGTCAGCATGAACAGCTCGAGCGAGCGCGTCGCGGCTACCCAGTGCAGGATCGAGGGCAGCAGCCGCCCAATGAAGACCAGGGCGAGAAAGAGGAGTGCTGCCTTGGCCAGCGCCAGCACCAGGGCGCCGGTCAGACCGGCCGAGTCGGCGGCGAAAATCGGCAACACGACCAGCAGGGGAACGGCCGCGATGTCCTGAAACAAGAGGATGCCAATGACAACCCGCCCGTGGGGCGCTGGCAGCTCCATTTGCTCGCCGAGCTGTTTGAGCACGATGGCCGTGGAGGACAGGGCCAGCGCACTGCCCAGGATGAGCGCTTCAACCGGTGGACGCCCGAGCCATAGTGCCGCAAGCCCCAACAGCAGAGCCGTCAACAGAACCTGGGCACCGCCCAGACCGAGCACCAGACGCTTTGCGGCCAACAACCGTGGGAGTGGGAGCTCCAGGCCGATGGTGAATAGCAGCAGGACGACGCCCACCTCGGCGAGCAAACGCATGGTGGCGCCTTCGGGGATCCAGCCGAATCCAGCGGGTCCAACCAGAATACCTGTGGCGAGATACCCCAAAATCGGGGACAAGCCAAACCGCTGGCACAGGGCAACGAGCAGAGTGGCTACTGTCAGCAGGACCAGCAATTGCGATGCAACCGAGTGATCCATCGTTTCGATCTAACAGTGGAAACCGCATACTGGAACGAGTCTGCGCCCCGGACTCCCTTATCCGGGGCGCAGTCGTTCTGGGGTATCAGCCGACGCTGACCTCGATCTTGCGCGGCTGCAGCTCGGCCCGCTTGGGCAGA
>CAYYHR010000428.1:0-3154 GCA_964471705.1 uncultured Chromatiaceae bacterium | reverse complement strand
CAAGCTTGCCCGGCACCTCGTTCATCGTCGCTGCGAGCTTTTGCACCGGGGCCTTCATCAAGGCCATCAGCTGACTGATCGCCTCTTCGTAGGTCGGCATCCTCGCCAGGGCGCCCAGCTCTGATGGCTCCAGCAGCTTGCCTCCGATGGAGACGAGCTTGACTTGAAACCGATCGCGCCCCTTTCCGAATGCCTCGGCCACGCGTGCCGCCGCGCCCGGGTCCTCCTGCGAGAACATGAAGACGAGGGGACCGCTGAGGCCATCCTGCATACAGGCGAAATCGCTATCTTGAAGCGCACGCTTCGCCAGCGTGTTCTTGATGACCCGGACATAGACCCCGGCCTTGCGAGCCTCGACGCGCAAGCTCGTCATCTCATCCACGCTCAAGCCACGGTACTCAGCTCCAATAGCCGAATGGGCGCTCTTCGCAACCTCCGCGACATCGGCGACGATCGCTTCTTTTTGTGCAAAGCTCAGTGGCACAGTCGTCACCTCCTGATTACGGTTTGTCTCGGGCCCTTGGCCCAGCTTTTCCGGCGGCTAACCGAGCAGCCTCGTACCTCGACTCGACTGTCCGCGGCCAAGCCGCCTGTGCACCGTCATCAGAGGTCCGCCACACCTTGTGCGGACACGACCAATCCGATTCGGGAGCACCGTCTGCGCAGGTCCTCATGAATTAAGCCCGCCGTGCGCGCTTCCCCTGGCGACGATAGGGCACCTGCGGTCTTTGACGGCCACCCCGTAACCGAGTCCGGGCGAAGCCACGCAGCACTGCATGACGCTTCCCGGATTCCGTTTACAGAGTGCCCCAAAGATCCCTTCTATGTCCGGGACACCTGCCTGGGCATCCCGTTCGAAACCATCTATCCCGACAAGTCCGTCTTGTCGGCACCTTAAAATGAGAGCGCGGAATGATCCACCGGAAGCCCCGGCCCCATGGTCGTGGAGACCGTGACACGTTGCATGTACACGCCCTTGGAGGTGCTCGGCTTCATCTTCATGAGGTTGGCGAGCAATGCCTCCAGATTCTCGCGCAGAGCCGTCGGCTCGAAATCCACTTTTCCCAGGGGACAATGGATGATGCCCGCCTTGTCGGTCCGGTAACGGACCTGACCCGCTTTCGCATTCTTGACCGCTTCGGAGACGTCCGGCGTCACGGTCCCCACCTTTGGATTCGGCATGAGGCCCCGGGGGCCGAGGATCTTTCCGAGCTGGCCAACCACCCGCATGGCATCAGGCGAAGCGATCACTACGTCGAAGTCCAGATTGCCCGCCTTGACCTCTTCGGCAAGATCCTCCATGCCGACTCGTTCGGCACCTGCGGCGACCGCCGCCTCCGCATTCTCACCCTGGGCAAAAACGGCGACCCGCACCTGCTTCCCGATACCGTTGGGCAAAACCGTGGCACCCCTCACGACCTGATCGGACTTTCGCGGATCGACGCCGAGATTCACTGCGACGTCGATGCTCTCTGTGAACTTCACATTGGAGAGCTCCTCGAGCAGGGCAAACGCCTCTTCGGCGGCATACAGCTTGCCCGATTCGAGCTTCTCGCGGATCATCCGCATCCTCTTCGACAGCTTGGCCATCAGTCCAGACCCTCCACGTTCAGGCCCATTGCACGCGCACTCCCGGCGATCGTGCGCACGGCCGCATCCAAGTCCGCCGCCGTCAGGTCGGCCATCTTGGTATTGGCAATCTCTTCCAACTGCGCTCGCGTAACAGTCCCCACCTTCGCCGTATTCGGCGTACTGCTCCCCTTCGGGATACCCGCGGCCTTCCTGAGCAGCACGGACGCCGGAGGCGTCTTGGTGATGAAGCTGAAGCTGCGATCCGCATAAACAGTGATGACCACGGGAATCGGCAATCCCTTCTCGATGTCCTGTGTCTTGGCGTTGAACGCCTTACAGAATTCCATGATGTTGACACCGTGCTGACCGAGCGCCGGGCCCACCGGAGGGCTCGGATTGGCCTCGCCCGCCTTCACTTGTAGCTTGATATAAGCCGAGATCTTCTTTGCCATGCATTATCTCCCAATGGGTGCAAACGCCAGGCTCGACGACCTGGCTCCCCTGCCCCGCTCCCTTTGCGGGCGAGGCCTTCGATGTTTCTTCAGGATCACCGAAGCGGCAAGGACCCTCTCCCGCCGCCAAGGCTCGATCGTGAAATTCCAGTGGGTCTGAATCCGGCCCGATCAGCCCTTCTCGATCTGTCCGAACTCGAGGTCCACGGGCGTCGATCGTCCGAAGATGAGAACGGAGACCTTGAGGCGACTCTTCTCGTAGTCGACCTCTTCCACGACACCATTGAAATCGGTGAAGGGACCGTCGATGACCCGCACTACCTCACCCGGCTCGTAAAGAACCTTGGGTCTGGGCTTCTCTACGCCTTCCTGAACCCGTTGCAGGATTGCTTCCGCCTGCTTCTCTGGAATCGCCGCTGGTTTGTCGCCGGTGCCCCCGATGAAGCCCATGACTTTGGGGACGCTCTTGACCAAGTACCAGGTATCGTCCGTCAACTCCATTTTCACCAGCACATAGCCCGGAAAGAACTTGCGCTCGCTCTTGCGCTGCTGCCCCCCCCGCATCTCCACGACCTCTTCGGTCGGCACCAGGATGGGACCGAACTGATCCTCCATACCGGCTCGCTTGACGCGCTCTTCGAGGGACCTCTTGACCTGCCCCTCGAAGCCGGAGTAGGCATGGATCACGTACCAGCGCTGCGTCATCTTCAGCCTCCCTGCCCGGTCAGCAGCCTCAAGATCCCCATGAGCATCATGTCGAAGAGCCAGAGAATAATGCCCAAAATGAGCACCATGACGATCACGACCAAGGTCGTCTGTACCGTCTCCTGGCGCGTCGGCCAAACGACCTTGCGCACCTCCGTCCGCGCATCGCCCGTGAACTCCCATAGACGCCGGCCTTGCGCCGTCTGCAAGGCTATGGCGGCGGCAATCCCTCCGGTTATCAGCAGTCCCACGACCCGCAGCACCGCCGAGTAAGCGGCGAAGTGATAGAAGCCGTAGATTCCCGCTACCAACACAACAGCCGCCGCCGCCAGTTTGACCGTATCCATACTGGCGGCGCCGGCGTCGGCTCTTGTATTCATTTAGCTGGCGTCGACTACGCGATAAAAAATGGCAGGCCAGGAGGG
>CAYYHR010000427.1:0-3178 GCA_964471705.1 uncultured Chromatiaceae bacterium | reverse complement strand
AACGAGACCCTTCGTGTTAGCCCAACTCCCGGTCGTGGAAATCGAGGCTAGCCGCCCGGCGGCAGCCGGGGCGGCTACGGCGAGCATGCGGCCCTGCGCTGAAGTTGGCCCCAAGCCGGGTCCCTGGGCCAATGCCGGCCTGTGTCCCCCCCACCCCAATCCTCCCCACCAGGGGGAGGATTGGGGTGGGACACGTGGCTGCTTCGGCTCGAAGCGGTAGCCGGACTGCGCCGGACCAGGAGCCTAGCCGTACAATTCGGATTTCCAGAGCCGCCCGTTGTTGAACGGCGGCGCCAACCGGAGGCAAACACCGATGCCGATCGTCTCGAACCCGAACATCATGATGGGGAAGCCTACCGTTGCCGGCACCCGGATCACCGTGGAGTCTATCCTCGAGCGCCTTGCCGCAGGCGAATCCGAAGCGCAAGTGCTGGAGGCCAATCCGCGCTTGTCGCCGGACGACATCCGCGCGGCCTTGGCTTTTGCCGCTGAGGTTTTGCACGCCGATGTTGTCTATCCAGTAGCCGCCGACGCAGCTTAAAGGCATACCCGGTGAACCTGGTTGCTGACGAAAACGTGGACGCCCCCATCGTTGCGGCTCTGCGACAGGAAGGCCATGGGGTCCTCTACGTTCGCGAGCTCGAGCCGGGGATCCCGGACACGCAGGTGCTGTCCCTTGCAAACAAGCGGGGGTCGCCCCTGCTCACCTCCGACAAGGACTTCGGCGAGCTGGTCTTTCGCCAGGGCTTGGTGCACGCGGGGGTGATCCTATTACGCCTCGCTGGCCTGCCGATCTCGCGCAAGGCCGAGATCCTGCTATCCGTGCTGCGGTCCCATGCCGATGAGATGCTCGGCGCCTTTACCCTGATTGCCCCTGCCCAAGTTCGGATCCGCGTGAGCAAGTAGGGGAGCCCGTAATGTCCAGGGAAGACTTGCTCGGCCTTCTGGATCGCGCCACCGTGTTCCGCGCGACCGACCGGATGAGCAGTCATGACGCCCATACCCAGATTCACGGGGATGGCGGAGAACACGCTGGTAAAGGCCATCGTGAGCCAGCAGCCCGCGGCCGACTGGGGCGCCGGCGATGCCGAAGACTTTCCCGTCGGTGAGGCGCAGGGTGTTACGCGATAGCGGCTCCGCCACTTGCCAGGGGCCACAGCACCGGCCGTTCTATCCGGCGTTGGTCGGGGCGATACGGGCGCCGTGGTAGGCGGAGCGGCGGATCGTCCTGCGGGCATCCGCCCTACGGTCCGACATCCCCGAGCGAGACCAGCGTCGGAGCCCAAAGTAACGCGTGAATTGCCATTATCGTTCCTCCCCAGCAAATCTCCTCCGGTCTATCCCATACTTCTTCATCAGCCGGCCGAACACGCGCCGGTCTTTGCCGGCCTGCCGAGCGGCCTCGCTGACATTGCCTCGGGTCAGGGTCAGCATCCTGCGAACGTAATCCCCCTCGAACTCCTCGATGGCACGCTCCCTCGCCTCCTTGAAGCAGGCCTCGCTATTCATGTTCGGGGACAAGTCGGTGCTGGACATCGAAACGCGGTGTGGATCGATCCGAATAATAGCCTCGTCGGACAGCATGAACGCCCGTTGGACGACGTTTTCCAGCTCTCGCACATTGCCCTTCCAGGGCTGGGCCGACAACCAGGCCAGCGAAGCCGCATCGAAACGGCGCGGGCTGGTGCTGTAACGCGTACAGAGCTTGGCCACGATGTCCGCTACCAATACTGTGATGTCCTGCTTGCGTTCGCGTAGCGGCGGGAGGCGGACATAGCCGACATTCAGGCGGTAGAACAAATCCTCGCGGAAACGACCCTCGAGCACGCAGTTCCAAAGACACTGGTTGGTGGCGGCCACCAGTCGCACATTCGCACGGCAAGGGGGCGTGGAGGCGCCCAGGGGGCGGTAAAACTGGTCTTGGGCGAAGCGCAGCAAGGTCGCCTGGCCCTTGGGTGAGAGGCAGTGCACCTCGTCGAAGAACAGGGTGCCTCTGTCAGCCAGCGTGACCACCCCCTCCATCGGACCGCGGGCACCGGTATAGGCGCCGGATACATGCCCGAACAGCTCGTTCTCGATGAGGGTATCGGGCAATGCGCCACAGTTAACCGGCACGAACGGGCGACCGCGGCGTGGTCCCAGGTAATGCAGCGCTCTTGCAAACAGCTCCTTGCCGGTACCTGTTTCTCCTTCCAGCAATACCGGGACTTCGTAGCGAGCAAATTTGGCTGTCAGCTCTAATGCAGACAGGAAACAGTCCGAGCACCCCACCAACCCCAGAGCACAAAGCGACTGAGCGTCAACCGATGGGTCAGGTGCGTGCTTGGATCCATCGCCGCGTGCCTTCAACCGCCTCATCCGGGCGGCGAATTCGTCCTGTAAACAGGGCCAGGAAAAAAATCGATACAACCCTCGAGCAAAGTGTCGTACAGGCCCTCGTCGCAATTTGGGGCATGCAGCTGGCTCCAGAAGCCGGGGTCCCAAAAGAACACATGGAGAGTGCCGGACCTTGCGCCGTCGCAATGACAACCGCCAGGAGGTTGTCAATATGGCAAGTCAGGCTATCGGCGAAGGAGATCGGTCGGGTATCGACCTCGAAGCTTCGGATGAGTCGCTCAAGCTCCGATAGAGAATTTTTTCCTAACGGCAGCGTACTGGTGAGGAGTACAGTGTAAGCCATCTTCCATCCTCCCTTTCCCATTTCCATGAAGATCGCAGTCCGGGCAGGTCAGCGGCTGACCCGTCAAGTCAAACAGCAAAGTTGCCGACAACCCCGGGACCCGCAGTGTCAGACCACAATGCAAACGCAGCGTCAGGCAGATGCCGCAGCACTTCATCACTGAAGGTCAAGGCTAGCCCAGCTCCCGTGGGACGCGTGTTCATATGGACTATATCCCATGGGGATACTCTGGTTAAACCAGATGTTGGTCGAGCCATACCGAACCATCGTCTGATTGGCCCGTGTCCTTCGTCGGCAAAGCTCATCGTGCATGCCTCCGCCGTGTCAGACGAGCTCTTGTGCAGAGACCTCGAGCAGCAACGTCAGCCGGTACCTGTAGATCAGGCTGACCGCCTGCTCCCCGGCGAGCTTGTCGCGGAGGGGGCGGAGCTTGAGCTTGGGCTGGAATGCTGCCCATGTTCGCTCCGCGTGCTGAATCGAGTACCCAGTCGAGGATGG
>CAYYHR010000426.1:0-3185 GCA_964471705.1 uncultured Chromatiaceae bacterium | reverse complement strand
GGACCCCGAGAATTCACCATTCTCATGGGCAAAACAGTGAAAAAAGCCCCCTTTGCCGCAATTCTTTGGGGCTTCCGTGAAACCTGGGACTTCATCGCCATGACCTATGCCTCACTGGCAGGCACCCTCCGAGGGACGATATCCTATAAAGAGCTCAGCGGACCGGTGGGCATCGGAAGCATGGCCATACAGGCGGGACGCGCAGGGATAATCGATTTCATTTATTTCCTCGGCATCGTTTCGGTATCCCTCGCCGTGGTGAATTTCCTGCCACTTCCCGTAGTCGATGGCGGTTACGCCGTGTTCCTGCGCATCGAAATGATCCGCGAAAAACCGCTCTCCCTGAACGTCCAAGGAACGATCACCATGGTGGGATGGGCGTTTTTGATCTCGTTCTTTGTCTTATTGACCTGGAACGACATCATGCGGATCCTGAGCGGTCTGTGGTGATCTTGAACCTTGCGCTACAGCGCCACAATCTGATCAGAGCTGCATATTCGTAACCGGCAACTACACGCCGTTCTTCCGCGCTCGCGCAAGATTCGAACGATAGCTCCCACGATTCACCACGTCGACGGGAGCAAACCTCGAGACCAACAGACGCCGTCGCACTCGATGCTGCCGATCGGCTGCGGTTGTCGGCCGCGCCCCACCGGCGTACGCAACCGCCCAACTCGGTGTCGACCCCGCGCCCCCGGACATCGATCTGTCTCGACTCCTCGATCTCGAGCTCAAGGTTGACGAGTAGGGGTCGGGTCGGCGCCGGGGATAGCTTCTCGCCGGGGCTGCAAAGTCGAGGCTGAAGATGCTGTCTGTGACTCGAAGAACGCACATGCAGGGTCGAATCTTTCCACGCATAGGGGCCGACGTTGGGGCATAGCCACCGCAGGCGGCTGAGATCCCCCGTCGCAGGCCACCTTTGTTCACTCTTGCTTCTTTTGTTGCTCGAGATCCGTTCCAGAGTTGAAGCGAAGCGGGTTCGACTGGCATGGAGATCGCATTCTTCAGCGCGACTGGACGCAGCAAACGCGTTTCTGACGCCGGGATTGCTGACATGCCGACCTGGTACCGGTAGATGTTGACGCACGCAACATTGCACGAACGCGAAGCGGTTGCGCGTGGCCACGACCGCATCCAACCCGGACGATTTCTTCCCCGGTCTGCCGGGGCATTTGGGCTGAGCGTACAAGCAGCATCTGATGCCATCGTCGACGCCAGCGAAACCGCGAGCGTCCTCGCCCTGATCCACCCAACGCCGTCCCCTTGATTGGCTCGGATAACCAACTCGACAGCGAGCAAACCTATGACAGAGCTAATGACAGCCCTCTACGATTCACCCGAGAAGGTAAAGAAGGTGGTAGATGACCTTCGAGCGACCGGAATTCCCAATGAGAAGATCCGTATTCACGATCAAAAACCTCAAGTCCAGGTAATGCTGGGCGAATCGATCGAGCCAGAGATCGAAGAGATCCTTCAGCGGCACCGACCGCTGGACCTGCGAAGGAAAAAGAGTGCTGCATAGACCGGCACCGGCCCAGGTCAAATCGCATGTCTCCACGGCCAACCATGGACACCGGCTGGCTCCCGTGCCCCAGATCTTCCAACCCGGTGCCGAGCTGAGGCTCAGACTCGTCGTCCTCGGAGCTCGCTCCTAGGTCATGGTGGGCTTGATTGTCTGGCACGCGAGCCTGGCCTCGAGGATCCGGTCGACCAGCCGGCTCCCTTCGGCCACCTGCATCACGTGGCCGAGGTCGGGCTGGATTGCCGCTACGCTCGGCGCGGTGCGCCTCAAGGCAGCCGCGTGCTTCCTCTTCCTGGCCTTTATGCTCATCTTCGTCTTGACCGATTACCTCAGGCGCTGAGGGCCCTGCCGAGGAGGCACCCTTGTCCATTCCAATCGAAGACTACGCCCTTATCGGAAACACACGCACGGCCGCGCTGGTGAGCCGCGACGGGTCCATCGACTGGCTCTGTCTCCCCCGCTTCGACTCGGGCGCCTGCTTCGCGGCACTTCTCGGCGACGCGCAGCACGGGCGCTGGGTCCTCAGCCCCAAGGCGGAGATGCGCACCGTCCGCCGCGCATACCGGCCATCCACCTTGATCCTGGAGACCGAGTGGGAGACCCACAGCGGTCGGGTGCGGGTGACGGATTTCATGCCCCATTGGGAAGGGCGCTCCGACGTCGTACGTCTCGTGGAGGGACTGAGCGGGCGGGTAAAGATACGCACCGAGCTCACGATCCGTTTCGGCTACGGCGAGGTGGTCCCCTGGGTACGGGCATTCGAGGGCGGTCTGATCGCCACAGCGGGCCCCGACTCGGTGGATCTGCGTACCCGGGTCCCCCTGAGGGGTGAGGACTACACGACCAAGGCGGAGCTGGATGTCGTCCAAGGCCAGCAGCTCGCGTTCACGCTCGCGTACTTCCCTTCGCACCGGAGCCCGCCCCAGCCGCTCGACCCCTACGCGACGTGCGTCAGCACTGCCACCTGGTGGCGAGACTGGTGCAGCCGCTCTACCTACGACGGACACTACGCGGACCAGGTTCAGCGCTTCCTCATCACGCTCAAGGCACTCACCTATTCTCCCACGGGAGGCATCGTCGCGGCCCCGACCACATCCATCCCCGAGCACCTTGGCGGTACGCGCAACTGGGACTATCGGTACTGCTGGCTGCGCGACGCCACCTTTACCCTCTACGCCCTGCTCACCGCCGGTTACGTCGACGAGGCTTGGGCCTGGCGTGAATGGTTGCTACGGGCGGCGGCTGGGCGTCCCCAGGACCTTCAGATCCTCTACGGCATCGCCGGCGAGCGGCGTCTGACCGAGTACGAAGTCCCCTGGCTCCCTGGCTACGAGGGCTCGGCACCGGTGCGCATCGGCAATGCCGCCAGCGGGCAGTACCAGCTCGATGTCTACGGGGAAGTATTCGATGCCTTGCACCTCACCCGCCGGACCGGTCTGGAGCCGGGTGGCCACGCCTGGAATCTGCAACGGGTGCTACTGGACTTTCTCGAGTCGGCCTGGCCCGAGCCCGATAACGGCATCTGGGAGGTGCGGGGGCCGCTGCGCCAGTTCACTCACTCAAAGGTCATGGCTTGGGTGTGCGCCGTGCTAAGGCGGCGTCTTTCCTGTGGGTGAGAGTCCCACCCGGCAACTTTCGCTCCAGCCGGAAGCAATCGGAGCAG
>CAYYHR010000425.1:0-3188 GCA_964471705.1 uncultured Chromatiaceae bacterium | reverse complement strand
CAGCGCGCGATCTCGATGTAATCGATCGTGCCTCTGGGCTGATCACAGAGCGTCTTGAAGTCGAACCAGGCGATCCCGTCGGCATAGCGAACGGCCGGAATGGGACGGTCTTCGATATCGATCTCTCCCCCCTCCACGACGCCTTCCGGTCGCAGTCCATGGAAGCTTACGAGCAAACTCGCGTCGGCCTGCTGGTCCAAGGGGAAATGATAGATCTCCGCATGCTCCAGATAACGCAGTCGATAGTCCTCGTCGCCGTCCAGGCAGATCACCCGCGTATGCAGCTTGATAAGCTCGATGGCGGGTACGAAGCGCTCGCGCTGCAGCCCGTCGCGAGACGCTGGGCTTCGTACCTCACCCCAGCCTACGCGGGCTCCTCCCGGCTATAGCTTCTCGTCAATCCCGGCCTGCCGCAGAATGGCGTTTGCGGTCGGCCTGACCTTGATGGTTGTCGGCACGGAGAAAACCTTGCCACTGATTGGGCTCTGCCAGATCTCGTGGCTTCCCTTCCCCTGGCGCCGGAAGGTGCAGCCGTGACGCTCCAGGATCTTGCGAAGCTGACGATACAGCGTCTCGGCCATGGATTAGAGCGCGTGCCGAAGGTCATCGCCGCCGCCCTGGAAATGGATTCGTAGGTCTCCCGCGTCGATGTCGAGCCCGTTGAGCTCGGCCAGCTCCGGAGCGAGCTCCCATACACGTTCTTCGAGTGTCTCGAGGTCATCCGCTTCCGTGACCAAGCCGAGTTCGTCGCACACGGCGGTCCAAACGCCGTCGGTTTGGATCACGTCCACGACAAAAAGCGGGCTTGGGTGACTCGAACGCGCTTTCATCCGGGCTTTCATCGCGACAGTATAGCCCGTAGTGCCGTAGGCTGGGGTGAGCTCGCGAACCCCAGAAAAGTACAATTTCCAAATAGAGACGCAGGGGTTCGTACCTCACCCCAGCCTATGCGGGCTCTGACGGATGGGTAAGGCGGCGCACATGCACCGTCACAATGGAAGGGAATAGACATGAGCGGCAAGAGCATCCACATCCACGGCGACCTCAACTTAGGAAACGGCAGCATCGCCAATCTGGGCTCGGACCTGAACCGCGTTACGCAAAGTGCCGGTCAGGTCCAGCAGACGGCCCGCGGCATGGCTCCGAAACGCCCGGCCGCCAAGCCCAGGAACCTCCCCTGCCCCTCCCTGGGCACCCTGTTCAAGGGCCGCGAGGAGTTGCTCGCCGACATCCGCGCCGGCTTCGAAGGCAAACCCGGCCCACATAGGGCACAAGCCCAGCTCATCGTCGCCCGCCACGCCATCCACGGCCTGGGCAGCATCGGCAAGACCCGCGCTGCGGTGGAGTACGCCTGGCGCCATGTGGAGGACTACCGCGCCCTGCTGTTCCTCACCGCCCAATCCGCGCAGGACCTGCACACCAAGCTCGCCGCCCCGGAGGGTACCGAAGAGCTGTTCGAGGACAGCGAAGACCCGCGCGAGATCCTGGGCCGGCTGTGCGGCGAGCAGGATTCCGATCCCCTGGAGGCCCTGGCCGATCTGCGCGACCCCTCCCTGCTGCAGCCCGCCGACGAGGCCGAGTACGAGAGCGACGGACAGGTCCACCGCGTCCTCGCCCTCATTACCCGCGAACGCCAGACAGGCGAGGCCCGCATGGCAGCCCTGAAGGCCGCCCTGGCCCTGGTGGACGCCGCGGCCGTCGGCAATGTCCAGGACGTGCGCAGCTGTCCGATCCGGGAGCCCCTGCAGCCCCACTCCCGGGTACTGGCCGACTTCGCCGAACCGGAAGGCCTCGCCGAGCGCACGGGACGGCTGCTGAACGAACTGGGGGGTGCTTCTGGACAGCAAGGCGCGGCATGCGGAGGCCGAGCACGTCAAGCGCCGGGCCTTAACCATATAACTTGGCCCATAATTTGCCGAAACCAACCGGCTCGCAGAGGCCGAGCCCCTGATGCGCCGCGCCCTGGCCATCGACGAGGCCAGCTTCGGGCCCGAGCATCCTGATGTCGCCCGAGATCTCAACAACCTAGCCGCGCTCCTTGCCGACACCAACAGCCTGGGCGAGGCCGAGCCCCTGTACCGCCGCGCCCTGGCCATCGACGATGGCCGAATTCCGCGCGCTTCTCAATATGCTCTCGAAAAACTCAGCCCTTGGGATTTCTCAGGACGGGAAGAAACGTTTCAGATCTCTGCTTAGCTCCCTATTCAAGCGGTTGGTGAGAAGATGAAGGAGCCTTGACCCGCTATCCTCGCCATCCTAATCTCTAGCTGCTGCGGCAAAATCCGCGACCGAGGATGACAGCCCACAATCTCCAAGGCGCGCAAGCGCCATCTGCACCGTTCGGGGCGCTTTTTTCGTGCCCGGATGTACTCCCCCCGTGGCGGAATGCGCGGGGGAGCCTTCGGGCTCGCCGGTATCCTTGGAGGCCGGTCTTTCAACCCCGTGCGTTCCGTCTCAATCGTCCGGTTGACAGCTTGTGGAGACGGTTTCCTGACATCTACTCCAAGGTGATCGCTATGCAACTGATCCCCTGGTACCAGCGTTTCATCGCCGGAAAGTCTCGGGTGGGCAACCTACCCACCCTTGTATGCGGGCTTCAACCGATCAGAACGCCGTCTTTGGACTGAGATACTCCATCAAAGAAGCCAGCCCGCCTTTCATTGCGTAAACGTTCTCGAAGCCGATCTCCCGTAGCGATAACGCAATAACGGTGCATCGCAGACCTGACTGGCAAGTCAATGCCATTAAGTTAACGCATAACATACTGTAATTGCGATAATCTCCTACGTTTTCCACAACCAATCAAGAGGGGAAAGACATGGTCCTGCGGCCCAAGAAAATTCAAGCCACCGCGGAAGAAACCCAGTTGGTTAGTCAGATTTGAATTCATCTATACGCCCATAAAGAAATTCTTGTTTTCAAGCGAGTTTGCGGCTTCGGCGCGAATGAATGGCGCGGATTTCACCCGCAACCGCTCACTTCCGTTGCCCCATCTGGTTGCGATTCTGTTGAATTTACGCAAGGGCAGCATCGGCGATGAGCTTGATCGTTTCTTCGAGATTCTGCACAACGAACCGCTGGCCGATGGTGTGAGTGCTTCAGCCTTCTGCCAAGCGCGCAAGAAGCTCAATGCCGATGCCCTGATCGGGCTTGGTGAGCGGTTGCTCGCCGGGTTTGCAGAACATTTC
>CAYYHR010000424.1:0-3189 GCA_964471705.1 uncultured Chromatiaceae bacterium | reverse complement strand
CCAAAAATCTGCACTAGCGATCGGCGGCCGCGTAGAGCCTAGACACCTCCTCGGAGGACAGCTGCTGGCGTAGCCTCGCGAAGTCGATCGGTGTGAACTCGGCTTCGAACTGGTAACGCCCGTAGAAGTTAATGTGCTGCCAGGCCACGGGGGAGACACGCTTGAGGACCTCGACGAAGGCCAGTTCGCCGCGGGTCTCCAGCTCGGCGAGTGCTTCGGACAGGATTAAGGCATTGTAGAAGACTACTGCGTTGCCTACGAGCCGGGAGCACTCGTTCCAGACCTCCTGCTCATGTTGCGAGCGGGCCCGGAACCTGCCGTCGTGAGCGTAGGCGATGGAGCGGTGCAGCTGGTGGTAGGCCTCGCCGCGATTGAGCGCCCGCTGGACGTTGTGCCGCAGCACCGGGGAGTCGATGTAATCCAGGAGGTAGAGGCTGCGGATGATGTTGTCGAGCTCCTAAAGCGCCCGCTTCGTGCGATTCTTGCGTCGGTAGGCGCTGAGCTTTCCCACGATCACGCTCTGGGTCGTGCTTTTCAGGGCCAGCGAAAGCAGGATGCGCTCGATGTTCGGCCACTCCGAGACGATCAGCCCCTCGCGTGCGCGACGCATCGGCTTGAACGGCCAGTTCTTGTCGTAGCGCCCCGGATGACGAAACCCGACTAGCCCGGGCTCCACCTTGCTTCGAACCTTGCGGTAGCGCTGGGCGAAGCGGTAGCCGAACAGGTGCAGCAGGGCAAAGTTCACCTGGTTGGTACCATGGGTGTCGGTAGAGTGGACAGCCGGCAGGATATCGGTGGCATTGTTGAATAGGATGTCGAAGACGAAATGACTCTCGTGCTCGTTCGCACCGATGATCCGGGCGTTAAGCGGGACATGATTTGCCAACAGTGTGTAGGCAACCACGCTCATCTGCAGCCCGAAATACTTCGAGGAATGGCGCGCGTTGATGGTCGGAATCGCGGCTTCGAACTTCTGTCCGTCGCTGCTGGAGTGTACCGCCTCGTCGATGTCGAAGTGGCGGAAGACTCGGTAGCCGGGCGGTCGCATTGGCGATCCGATTGTTCGCCTCCTTGAGGGTTTCCAGCCGGATGTAGTTGCCTCACGTGCTCGAAGGACTCCATGAAACCATTGCGCTGATCGACGAACAGCAGCAGGGTGTCGATGTCGACACGCTCGACCATGTCGAAGAAGGGCTCGCTGGGCAGCAGCTCCTCACTGTGCACCGCCCGCTCCCAGACAGTTTTCCCGTCCTGGACGCGCACGAAGGCATTCTCGCCGGCCAGGATGCGCCCGTTGACCGACGCGAAGCGCACCTCGATGAGGTCTCGCAGCTCCTCGAGATGCGCGCGGATCGGCCGCGCGGCCACCTCCAAGCCATGCCGGGGCAGCAGCTCGGCGCGGCGATCGAGGGTCGCGTCATCGACCAGGTCATCGTCGAAGCTGCGAAAGCGCGCGCTGTCGCCGCAGTGCAGATCGCCGGCCTCGAGCCCGTCACGCAACTGCCGGTAGACCATGAATTCGTAGCGGTCACGGATGATCGTACCCATGGGATCGAGGACGTAGCGCTTGGATCTTGCCGGGATCAAAGCCGTCGATACGTCGAGCACCGGAAGCGCCTCCCCGTGTTTGAAGGCCTCGACCATGGCCGCCAGGGCTTGCAGCAGCATGGTGTTGGCCGGTGTCCCTTGCAGCGAGAGGAAGCGCAGCAACGGGCGCAGGTTGCGTTTGACCTTGGCCATGATCCCGTCGACCTCCCGCCACTCGAACGCCCCCTCGTCGAGGGATCCATCGCCGGCGAGGTGACGGCACAGCTGCTGCAGTCGCTCCGGGGTCAATAGGGCGTGGGCCTGCTCGCGCACGGCGGCAAACGGTGTCTGCCCGTCGATGGTCGGGTCCAGGAACAGGTCTAGGACCTTCGCGCCTTGCTCGACATCCTCGCTGCTCTGGAGCTTGAATCGGTAGATGGCCTCCTTGGTGGCGGCACCGACCTCGTCGACGTAGCGCCGGACCAGGGAGCAGAAGGCGCCCAGGAGATTGTCGTTGAGTCGCTGGTAGCGATCATGGCTGAAGCACAGCAGGTATAGATGCACCGCCTCGCGGTCCATCCGCTTGAGCTTGTAGGCGGTGTAGTACTCGACCATCGAGGCGTAGTAGCGCACGCTCTCGCTCGACAGATCGAGTCGGTCGATGATGCGCTCGGACAAATCGAACAGAGCTCGCAGCTGTTGGCCACGCTCGATCTCGGCAAGTAGCTGCTGGTAGCTGAAATCCCGCGGTTGGCGCTTGATGGTGGTGATCTGGTGCAGGCCTGCATCGTCGGCGAGAAGGCGGTCGAGCGATCTGGCGGCCTCGGCGTCGATCAGCCCTTCGAGCGCACCGGCCAAGCGCTTGCGCTCGAAGGCCAGCGCCCCGCGCACCATGTTCTGAAGAATGGTGTGCCCGGGCAGCACGACCCTTTCCCGGCGCAGTAGATCCACCAGCTCGCGCAGAATGTAGACTGGCCAGCTGGAGATGCGCGCGACTTGGCGGGCATGCGCTTCGAGCAGGAGGCGTTCGTCCAGGGCACACAGACGATAGCGAAACAGCCCGAGGATCGTCTCGACGTGACGTTTGCGGGTATGGTCCGAGACCGTGAGATCGGCAACCGCCCTGTTGTCGAAGTAGCGCCGACGTAGATAATCGACGTCGTCACGTACGGCCGGCAGTTCGAAGCGAATGAAGCGTTGGCGGGCGCGGAAGTACCCCAGATGCAGCAGGAAGTGGATCTTGGTGCGGATCGAGCGGCGATGCCCGAGCGCCTCGCGCTCCGGTGCGGTCAGCGTGAAGAACAGATCCCGATCGCTCTGTGTGAAGCGCGGAAAGCCCCACAGCAGTTCGTACTCTTCTGGTGAGAGAATCTGTAGCCGGTCGCTCTGAGGGAGCCCATCGTCATCTGAATCGTCGAAGAGAAAGTCGGACATGCGACCGCCACAGACATCAGAAAAGTCGCGATCATAGCCGACATCAGTACCCAGGCACCTCGCGAGGTCCCCGATGCTGTTTTCGTATGCCTCTGATTCTTCAGGCTTCCAGACAAGCAATCAGAGCCAGGATGCTGCTAGACTTCGTCCTCAGTGCTAGTGCAGATTTTTGGCGGTTTGGGCCAAAAACCCCAGATACCGTTTACCCTCCTTCTACACATGCGGTAC
>CAYYHR010000423.1:0-3191 GCA_964471705.1 uncultured Chromatiaceae bacterium | reverse complement strand
TACTACATCATGTCACTTCGAGAAGTATCTCGCAGGATTCTGATGCGTTTGCCCTACGCCCCCTCCAGCGCCGCCTTCAATGTGGGAACCGGACCAGGACGGTGAAGGGGCCGCCCCTTCGGGAGCTACCCTAGGTCCGGCGAAATCGACTCTATATTAAATCAAGGGACATCCTGATTCTTTCTGTAATGCTGAGATTCTGATTGCTTGGCTCGGTAACCACTGACAGGCGGTTATGAGCCAAGATGACGGCGGTCCCAGTGAACTCTAGGAGTTCTGTCTGACTTATAGTGGATATGGTCCAAATTGATCAAAAGTGGCCAATGACGGTTACGCTGCACGAAATTCAGTGGCTTCGATCGTCGCGAATGCTTCAGCTTTCGCGTAGCAACGCATCGAGAACCTAAGTCAGACAGACTCCTAGGCAGCGCCGAACGATTTCGCATGTACAGATATGTGCACAGTCGATGGTCCCTTGAAAAGTAAGGTCTCCATAAACCCCACGTAGCGTGGAGCTGCGAAACCCGGTCTGGTTCATCCCAGGCAGCCAAAGGGGGATACCATGATCTGGTATGGTTTGGGTCTCTCTCGTGTGTTAGGCCGTGCGCTTCGCCTTGATGTCGGTCACACCCGCCGCGGGTGTCATCCCGGCCGCCCCCATGATACAAGCGCCGTGCTGCTCCAGGGCCGTGCGAACGGCGTCCTCACCAAAGCGGGCGTAAACCGCGGTCGTGCTTTGGTTGCTATGATTGAGAACCCGCCCGATCAGGTGCAAGGAGTTCCCCGCCTGTGCGAGCCAGCTTCCTACGGTCCGCCGAAGGTCGTGTAGGCGAACATCCTCCACGCCGGCCGCCTTGCGTACCCGCTGCCAGGGCTTCTCGATATTCACCAGGTGCGACGGGCGGTTCTTCCTTTCTTCCGCGGTCGCGCCGCGGGGTCCTCGCCCCACAAGGATGTAAGGATTCCCCTCTTCTCTGGGGATCTCCTGCAACAGGACTAGGGCAGGGCCACTCAGAGGGATATAGTGAGTGCGACCAGCCTTGGTTTGCGGTAAGCGAAGCTCGGCCCGTTCAAAGCTCACATCTTCCCAGCGCGCCTGTAACAGCTCGGATTTCCGAGCGCCAGTCAACAAGTAAAGCCACAGCGCAAACCGGGCGGTTTGATTGGGCTCTTCGTTGATCGCTCGCGCCAATCGCGGCAACTCTTCTGGGGTAACCCAACGGTCACGTTTCTGTTCCCTGAAGCGATCAATGTCGCGCGCTGGATTTGTATGCTCTTCGTGGACAAATCCCCACCGCCTGGCAAGCTCAAATATCTTGGAAAGCAAAGCTAGCGTCCGGTTCGCCTCATAAGGAGTCCGCTTGCCGATCTTCGAATGCAAAGCCGCCACATCTGCGCGCTTGATTGAAGCTGCCTTTAGTCCGGCCCACGCTGGCAGGATGTGGTGATTGATCCGCCGTTGATCAGCCGCTCCGGTTTTCTTGCCATGCCCATGCCTCTCCATGTAGACGTTGCACAGGTCCCGGACTGTTTCCCCCCGGGCCGCCTTCTGGCGCTCTTCAAGTGGGTCCCCTTCCTGGGTTTCGACCTTCGCCAGCTGCGCCCGAGCTGTTTTGCGTGCTTCGTCGAGGGTGAGGGCACCAAAGCTCCCGATGGTCAGCAGTCGCTTTCGCCCATGGGTACGGTAGGACAGGACGAATGCTTTCTTCCCGGTGGGGTAAATCCGACAGCCGAAACCGGGGACTTCGTCATCCCACAAGACAAAGCGGGTGTTTCCGGAACCCTGGTAGGTCGCTCCGTCTATTGTTCGTTTGGTCAGCTTCATCGTCGTCGCTCCCGTGTCAGGAGGTACGTTGAACTATGCCATTTGCCAGTACCGCCAAAAGGTGCTCAAGTGATTTCGAGTCACTAGGGCGATTTTCTCCAGGGCCGGCTTTGAGTCACCACGACCCCACACAGCTTCGTTCCATCGGATCTGTGACTCCGGTCTTGAGTCACCACTGAGTCACCAGAAGAAATCGAAACGTCCGTTGCTGTGCCGTAAATGATAGCACTGTAATGCAATGATATACAGAGGAATAACGTAGCACATAGGACGTGATGGGAGGGCATGGAAGAGGCGAATCCGTGACTGTTAATCACTAGGTCAGAAGTTCGAGTCTTCTCCGGGGAGCCAATTGAAAATCGCCGGTCTGAGTGCGCTCAGCCGGCTTTTTCTTTTCCAGCGCGATCACGTTTTTCGCCAGCAGATCAAACGGTTGGCGGTATTCTGCCGTCAGTCGAGCGTCCTTCCAGGTGCAGTTCGATAGTACGAAGCCGAGAAGGCGCCGTTTTTCGGCCTGTGACTGCTTACGGAACAGCCTGCCTGCCTTCTGGGCGAGTTCGAGAAGGCGGATGCCCTCGTCGAGGTAGGTCTGGTTGGCGTCCTGGTGCTCTCGTATCAGCTCCAGGCACTTCTGCTGTTCTTCCCGCCATTCCGCGGCCTTGCGGTCGAAGAAGTCGGTGTCGATCCGGCCGTCGAGCTTGTCGATGTACATGGCGTCGATGCGGTTCTGCAGGCGGTCGTACTCGGCCTGAATCCGGCGGATCGCGTCCTCGTGGTGTTGCTTCTCGTCGCCGTGGCTGACACGCAGCGCCTGTGACACCCAGGCGAGCACCTCGTCATCGAACCGGAGCCGGTCGAGCAGCTCAGCGAACTTCTCCTCCAGCACCTCCTCCCGGGTATAGGGCTCCGGGCATTTCCCCTTCGCCCTGCTGCAGTGGTAGTAGACGTAGCGGCTCTTCTTGAGCTCCGCGACCATCGCACACCCGCAGTGCCCACAGCGGATCAGTCCAGTGAAAGCGAAGTCGTGCTTTGGCTTGCGAGTCCGCTTGGCGTATCGGCCGTCGAGCACGGACTGCACCTTGTCCCACAGTTCCCGGCTCACGATGGGCTCGTGACGACCCTGGTAGGTCTTGTCATCCCAGGTGAGCTCGCCCATGTAGACGCGGTTTCGGAGCATCTTGTGGACGCCGCTCGATGGCACCGAGTTGCCGGTCTTGCGAAACGCCAGGCCCTCGCCACGGGCCATGCGGGTGATTTCCCTTATGGAGTGCCGTCCGGTTGCATACCACTCAAATATCTGACGGACGACCGGCGCGAGTGCCGGGTCGGGTTCGATGGTCTTCTTTCCGTTCTCACCGACCACGTT
>CAYYHR010000422.1:0-3192 GCA_964471705.1 uncultured Chromatiaceae bacterium | reverse complement strand
CCAGCGGGCGCTGGTTGATGCAGGTGTTCTGATTCGAGCGCTGGTACTTGGTGAGGTTGTAGATGTCCACACCCGGCTCGTCCGGCGTCTTGATCGCCTCCTCGTCGTGGACCCGCACCACGATGCGAGCGGCATCCACGGACTCCACCGTGCCGCCGCGACGCGCGATGACGGTAACGCCCGAGTCGATGGCGACGACGCGCTCCATGCCGGTGCCCACCAGGGGCTTCTCGGCACGCAACGTGGGCACCGCTTGACGCTGCATGTTGGAGCCCATGAGGGCGCGGTTTGCATCATCGTGCTCGAGGAAGGGGATCAGCGAGGCCGCTACCGAGACGATCTGGCGCGGAGAGACGTCCATGTACTGAACCTCCTCCGGTGCCTTCAGAGCGAACTCGTTTTGGTGCCGGCAAGACACCAGTGCATCGACGAGCCGCCCCTCGTCATCGAGGGTGGCGTTCGCTTGGGCGATGACGTAGTTGCCCTCCTCGATGGCCGACAGGTAGTTGATCTCGTCGCTGACCCGACTGTCCTCCACCTTGCGGTAGGGGGTCTCCAGGAAACCGTGCCTGTTGGTTCGCGCATATACGGCCAGGGAGTTGATGAGCCCGATGTTGGGCCCCTCAGGGGTTTCGATGGGACACACCCGTCCGTAATGGGTCGGGTGTACGTCGCGCACCTCGAAACCTGCACGCTCTCGTGCCAGCCCGCCGGGACCCAGTGCCGAAACGCGACGCTTGTGGGTGACCTCGGAGAGCGGATTGTTCTGATCCATGAACTGGGAGAGCTGGCTGGAGCCGAAAAACTCCTTGATCGCAGCGGAAACCGGCTTGGCGTTGATGAGCTCCTGGGGCATGAGCCCTTCCGACTCGGCCAGGGACAGACGTTCCTTGACCGCCCGCTCCACGCGGACCAGACCGACGCGAAACTGGTTCTCGGCCATCTCGCCCACGCAACGGATACGACGGTTTCCCAGGTGGTCGATGTCATCCACGCTGCCGCGCCCGTTTCGCAGCTCGACCAACACCTCGAGCGCGTCGATGATGTCCGAGACATCGCCGAGCTCCTCGTAGAGCCGCTTGGACATCTCGTCCGCCCTCTCGGCAAAATACCGTCCATCATAGAGGATACCCGGACCTTCCTCCGAGTCTCGCTGCAACCGGCGGTTGAACTTCATGCGCCCGACGGCCGAGAGATCGTAGCGATCGGGAGCGAAGAAAAGGTTGTGGAACAGGTTCTGAGCCGCCTCTTTGGTAGGGGGCTCACCAGGACGCATCATGCGGTAGATCTCTACCTGGGCCTCCAGCTCGTTCGTCGTGGGATCGACGCGCAGGGTCTCGGAGATATAGGGTCCGTGATCGAGGTCGTTGACGAACAGGGTCTCGATCTCCGCGACCTGTTTCTCCAACAGGATGTCGAGCAGCTCCTCCGTGATATCGGTGTTGGCCTCGGCCAGCACCTCGCCGGTCTCGGAATCGACGACGACGTGCGCGAGAGTGCGCCCGACCAAAAACCCGCGGGGGACCAGGAGTCGATCTACACCTGCCGCTTGCAGGTCGCGGATGTGGCGTGCCGTCACCCTCCGTCCCGCCTCCACGAGGACATCGTCCCCGATGGAGATATCGAAGCCGACGGTCTCGCCGCGCAGGCGCTCCGGCACCACGTCGAGCTCAACGCTTTCCTTGCCGAGATGGAAACGGTCCGTCTCGAAAAAGCGCTGCAGGATCTGCTCATTGGAATAACCCAAGGCGCGCAGCAGGATCGTCGCCGGCAGCTTGCGCCGGCGATCGATGCGGACGAAGACGTTGTCCTTCGGATCGAACTCGAAATCGAGCCAGGAGCCGCGGTAGGGGATCACCCGCGCGGAGAACAGCAGCTTTCCCGAGGAGTGGGTCTTGCCCTTATCGTGGTCGAAGAATACGCCCGGGGAGCGGTGGAGCTGGGATACGATGACGCGCTCCGTGCCGTTGATGATGAAGGTGCCCGTGTCGGTCATGAGCGGAAGCTCGCCCATGTAGACCTCCTGCTCCTTGATGTCCTTGACCACCTTGGACCCGGCGGGGGACTCCTTGTCATAGATCACCAGGCGCAGCAGTACGCGCAAGGGGGCAGCGAAGGTGGCGCCGCGCAGGTGACACTCGCGCACGTCGAAGGGTGGCTCGCCCAAGCGATAGCTCACGTACTCCAGCACCGCGTTTCCCGAGTAGCTCTCGATGGGAAAGACGCTCTTGAAGGCGGCATGCAAGCCCATGTCGCTACGCTTCAGTGCCGGGGCATCCTCCTGCAGGAACGCGCGATAGGAATCGATCTGAGTCGCCAGCAGAAAGGGTGCATTGAGAATGCTGGGACGCTTGCCGAAATCTTTCCGGATGCGCTTTTTCTCGGTGAACGAATAGGTCATACTATCTTCCGGTTGACTGCTGTAAGGGCTCATTTGGGCTTGTCGGCCGGGCACCATACCATGCGTACCGGCAGCCGGGATGAAGTAACGCCTCAACTCGCCCGCGTTGCGGCGCCACCGCACGGATGGCGCGTACCCTACCCGAGGCGCGGAGGGCTAGCCGTTGTGCAGACAATAGGGAAAAGCCGACGGCCTTCTCTGCCGCCAGCCTCTCTTGCCCGCTGAAGGTTTGACGGAGCAACGAGTCTCTTACTTGACCTCGACGGTAGCGCCGGCTTCTTCGAGCGCCTTTTTCGCTTCTTCGGCTTCGTCCTTGGACACACCCTCCTTGATGGTGTTCGGAGCGCCCTCCACCGCATCCTTCGCTTCCTTCAGACCCAGCCCAGTGAGGGCACGGACAGCCTTGATCACCGACACCTTGTTGGAGCCGAAGGACGCCAGTACCACGTCGAACTCGGTCTTCTCTTCCTCCGGCGCAGCTTCGGCTCCGCCACCGCCTGCCGGTGCAGCGGCAACCGCTGCAGCAGCGGTCACACCGAACTTTTCTTCCATTGCACCGATCAGCTCCACCACCTCCATGACGGTCATGTTGGCGATGGCTTCCAGAATTTCGTCTTTCGTAACGGCCATTGGTTTCTCCTGAATCAGAATCTTTTCGTTAACGCCTCATCGATACCGAAGCCTCAGCGGACTTAGGCCGCCTCTTTGGCATCGCGGATCGCGGCCAGGGTGCGGACAAGCTTGCCCGGCACCTCGTTCATCGTCGCTGCGAGCTTTTGCACCGGGGCCTT
>CAYYHR010000421.1:0-3193 GCA_964471705.1 uncultured Chromatiaceae bacterium | reverse complement strand
AGGAGCCAGCAGGCAAACTTTACATAGCTGGCAACTTTACATAGGGGTCGCAAGCAGCCATATCGGCAGTCTCAGAGAATACCGCGTGACGATCCGGTGCGGACCCGCATATGCACCAGCTCACCCTATTTACAAATCTCGGGCTCGACGTTCGCGAGCCGGCGCAAGACAGGACCCGATGGTGTGGGCTGCGCCACCACTTTATCTTAGGCGGGCGTTTAGGCGGGTTTCCAAGAAGAGCAGTGAGCGAATCCTTGAAAATACGGGATGAATGGCGGAGAGGGTGGGATTCGAACCCACGGAGGGCGTAAGCCCTCACTTGATTTCGAGTCCCATTACCTATCAGTATCTTCAATTCCTCTAGGCTGATATTTCGTTACAGGTGACACTACAGGTGACAGTGCGCAGAAAAATACATTAGTATTTAACTACGCGACGCTGCGCTAAACAAGGCAAAAACGAAACCCCACCGGGATGCAGCCCGACGGGGTTTCAAGTCACCACCTGCTGAGGAAAGCAGCCGATGGCAACCATCGAAAAGCTACACCACGCAAGCGGTACCGTCTACAAGGCGAAGGTCCGCCGAAAAGGCCACCGGACTGTCACCAAGACTTTCAAGTACAACTCCGACGCCGAGAAATGGGCGCGCAAGTACGAGGCGGAACTGGATAGGGATAACGCCGGGCTAGTCGCACTCGGTCGAAGGCACGCTCTACATTCGGTTATCACCCGTTATCGTAACGAGCGGCTTCCCGAACTAGCACCGGGCACACAGGTGGCCTACGACATCCATCTGCGGTTCTGGGAGGAGCACCTCGGTCACCTGAAGCTGTCTGAGCTGCGCCCGGAGAAGATCGTCAAGCTCCGGGACAGCCTTCGAGAGCAAGGTAAGAAGCCCGCAGGGGTGAACCGGTATCTGGCCGCCCTGGCCGCTGTGCTGACCCGTTGCGTGAAGCACTGGCACATTCTCGAATCGAATCCGGTGCAGCGCGTGGCCAAGCTGGTGGAGAACAACGCCCGCCAGCGGTTCTTGACCGAGGCAGAGCTGGCCCGATTGCTTCAAGCCTGCCGCGATTCCGAATCCCCCGACCTGTATATGGCCGTACTCTTGGCTATAACGACGGGTGCGCGAAAGGCTGAGATCATGAGCCTGCGCTGGTCGCAGGTTGATCTGCAGGCCGCAGTCATCAAGCTGGAGCGGACTAAGAATGGTGACAGGCGCACCTTGGCCATTGCGTCTCAAGTACAGCCGTTGCTCAAGGCCCGCAAAGCTGGCCAGCAGCGAGGTAACGTTACAGAGTTGCAAGCGGACGGGCTGGTGTTTCCGAGCAGGACCAGCCAGAGAAAGCCCGTCACACTGCGAGAGTCATTCGCGAAAGCGGTGGAGCGGGCTGGAATGCGGGATTTCCATTGGCATGACCTACGCCAATCCTGTGCCTCCTTCCTGGCCGAAGGTGGGGCGAGCTTGCGTCAGATCGGGGAGGTTCTCGGACACCGCTCCGTGGAGGCCACCCGCCGCTATTCCCACCTGACGGAGCAAAATGCGCACCAGTTGGTGCGGGGCTTGGCTGACAAGCGCCTGGGGAGCTGACCAGTGCCCGAGCTGTCTCGCTTCTTTGGCATCGTCATCTACATGAATTGGCGCGACCACAATCCGCCGCACCTCCATGCGCTGTATGCCGAGCATGAGGCCCTGATCAGTCTCGACGGCGCGGTAATCGCAGGCAAGCTTCCCCGACGCGCCTTGTCGATGGTCCATGAGTGGCTGGCGATCCACCGCTCCGAGTTGATGACGAACTGGCAACGGGCACAGAACCGGCAACCCCTGATGCCTATCGAGCCCTTGGAGTAACCTATGATCCTGCACACAACCGAAGTTACACCGCTCCCCGGCTATCGCCTGGAGTTGCGCTTCAACAACGGCGAGGCCGGCATCGTAGACCTTTCCGATGAGTTGGACGGCGAGGTGTTCGAGCCCCTGAAGAATCCGGCGCTGTTCGCCACCGCCCACCAACATCCCGTCATGCGTACAGTCGCCTGGGAGAATGGTGCCGACTTGGCCCCGGAATTCCTAATCGATTTGTTGCACCAACAAGCGGCGAAGTCGGCTTAGAGTGCGGCTGGTACGGTGAAACATAAAATCGACCATCTAGCGTGAGCGGTTGGAAGCGTTGGGCGAGGTTTGGCATTTGTCAAAAGACGGGCGTGCTATTGCATGCCCGGAGCTATCGGATAGCCAAGTGGAGAAACTCAAAGAGAGGTTCGGTTTTCCTTCCGGCTATCAGACCAGCTTCCTACGCGGTCAAATCGAGGACGCCGCCCACTTGTTGTTCTACCCCTACCAGCCAATACTTACAGCCAAACAGAAGCTTCTACGCGTCAGGCGTATCCATAAATTGGCGAATAGCCTTTTGGCACAACTTGGGCGTGACGGTGTGGATTTTCCAATGATCGAACCGCCGGGATTGCGGCGATTGCTGTTCGAGCTTCGAGACGCCGCCGATCAACACGCTAAAAACTTGGAGCAGAAGAAGCCCGAACGCGGCAGAAAACGCGAGTCGGGTATCAGAAGTTGGGCTCTACAACTGCAACACGCTTTTCATTTGGGCACCGAGCGAATAGGCGAATGTTGGTGGAGCGACGAGCATGGCAAATATTGTGGAGAACTAATCGAATTCTTGGAAGCGGTTGCTGAGTTGTCGGAGATTTCAGTGTCAAATGGCTCGATTGGGACCGCGATTAAGGAAATGAGGGAAGAGAAGGTTCTATACGGACAAGAATCCGGGGTGTGAAATCGTCACCGATGCATTGAATTCCCACCTTAGTACAGGCTCTCTGAATTCCCGATAATCTGCTTCAAGTGAACCAGCGCGTCGCTACGCGCTATTCAACGCTTGGAGCAGCATGATGGCTACCGCTAAAGTTGATCGCATCTGGCGATCTGTCCCCGCCCTGGCCGAATCGTTGAATGCGGGGGTATCCCACCCAACGTTCACGACCCACGCCATCCGTCATTACGTTCGCTTCGCCGAACGCAACGGACTCGCGCCGCACGTGCGGCGCATAGGCCGCAAGATCCTGATCGATGAGAACGGATTCCTCGAATGGATCGCGAGCCAGGACCACGCGTCGTGAACGACACAGCCCCAGAGGGATATACGGTACCAAGCGCTCGCCTTATCGCGCGCCTGGA
>CAYYHR010000420.1:0-3204 GCA_964471705.1 uncultured Chromatiaceae bacterium | reverse complement strand
GCATGAATGATTACCCGGCTGTTTCGGCAGGGGCCGACGGATCTCGACAGCCGGTTGGCCGTATCCGTTTCCCGGATCTTGTCGGTTATGAGGTTTTTGGTTATGTCGAAACTCGGAAAAGTCCTTCTTGTCGGTCTTGTGCTGACACTGTCAACGTCGCCGGTGCTCGCCGGGCCGGAGAGCAGGATCAAGGCACGGCTCGGGAAGCTGTTGCCCGAATACCATATCGACAGCATCGCGAAGACCCCAATCAGCGGACTCTACGAGGTCGTCATCGGCCCGCAGGTGATCTACGTGAGCAGCGACGGCAGGTACATGATGCAGGGGGAGCTGATCGATCTTGCTCGCGGTAAGGATCTGACAAAACCGAGTCTTGCTGCCGCGCGCAAGAAGGCCGTGGACAAGCTCGGTGATGACAAGATGGTGATCTTCGCCCCCGACAAATACAATCACACGGTGACCGTGTTTACTGATATCGATTGCGCATATTGCCGTAAGCTGCACAGCGAGATCGCGGAATACGAAGCGGAGGGAATCCGTGTCCGCTATATCTTTTTCCCCCGAGCAGGCGTCGGCAGCGATTCCTACGAGAAGGCGGTTGCCGTCTGGTGCTCGGATGACCGCCGACAGGCATTGACCGATGCCAAAGCGGGTAAGCAATTAACGCAAAAAAGTTGCAGCAATCCGGTTAAGCAGCAGATGGAGCTCGGAGAGCATCTAGGAGTTTCTGCGACGCCGACGATCCTGCTTGAAAACGGCGAGCTGCTTCCCGGGTATATTCCCCCGAAACAACTTGCTCGGATTCTCGATGCCGGGTAGCCGCAAGCGGCGCCACCTGCATTCGAGCCCCTGTACGTTTCCTGGCTAGTCCTAAGTCGAGACCTGAAGCTATCAGCGAGACCACATGTCTTCGCATCGAATGGAATACGCGTGGCGTACAGACAGAGGTCGGATACGAGCCGCTAACGAGGATGCGGTGGCTGTATTCCCCGAGTCTGGATTGGTGATCGTCGCCGACGGTATCGGCGGTGCCAGTGCCGGAGATGTTGCGAGCAATCTCGCCGTTCGGGCGGTGAGCGAGAGGTTCCATATTGGTAATACGCTTCCGGCGGATCGGCGCGTGGCTCGTCGTCGTGCACAGGAGGCGGTGGGTGCAGCGAACCGCGCCATCTGGGAATCCGCCCAAGCAACGGAGCATCATACAGGCATGGGAACGACGCTGGTGATGGGATATGTCTGCTCGGACTGGTTGATTTTCGCTTACGTGGGTGATTCCCGTCTCTATCGCCTACGTGACGGGGACCTCGTACAGCTGACTCGGGACCACTCGCTCATTCAAGATGTCGTGGACCGGGGTTTCTTCCCCACCCTCGAGGATGCACAGCACTACGGAATCAACAGGAATATCCTCACGCGTGGTCTGGGTACGGGACGCTCGGTGGCAGCGGACTTCGGCGAAGAAGATCTGCGGCCGGGCGATCTCTTTCTATTTTGTACCGATGGCCTGACCGGAATGGTCGACGATCGGAACATACGCGGAATGCTGCTGAGGGCCGACGATAATTTGGATCTGTTGACACGCTCTCTGGTCGAGCTAGCATGCGATGCCGGGGGGTTGGATAACATCACGGTTGCCCTGCTGCGGGTGTCCTGACAGGTATCGGAATAGCCAAAGAGGGGTTCTCTCAGGGTGCCGAGGACGGGTCCCCAGCCCCTTTCCCCAATGCGTTCCCCTGGGCTCGATTCAGATCTACACTGAAGCTTTCACCGGTCGCGTAGTGGCCGGCGCAGTCCGCCTTGCCGTCCTTGCCGGGCACACACTCCATGCGTGGGCGTCCGAAGTTCGAGCCGTCTGCACAACGGATGTCCTCGGCACTATCGATGACGAGCTTGCCACTGCGCATGGCTGCCTGAGTGCCCGCGGTACAGAGGCTCCCGTCGTAACGCTTGAGCTGGACCTGTCCGGCCCCGTTCTCGAGCCGGTAGCTCATCTCCACCGGCAGGCTCGTGCTCGGGTCCTGGAGCGAGGTAGCAGTTCGCCAGACGCCGTTCAGGAAGCGCGTCGAGCCGCTCGCCATCGCCTCGGGGGGGATTCGGAGCGGCTCGGCTGCCATGTCTGGACCACCGGCGGTGGATCGCTGGGCCTTCGGCGATCCGGGCGGTGATTTTGGCGTGCTGTGCTCGTCGGCAGAAGCCGACTTCTGGGTCAGATCGGGAGCGGGCTGCTCGGGCTTCTTCTTGTCCTTAGGCTCCGGCCCCTTCGGCTGGTCGGTGGGTGAGGATGCGGGCTCTTGGGTTAGCTCGGGGGGCGGCTGGTCGGCCTTTTCCTCCGTATCGGCCGTGGTCCCCTCGGTTTCCGGCTTGGATGCCTCGGTATCCTTATCGGAAGGCGCTTCAGCCGGTTCCTGGGGACTCTTCGCTTCCGTGTCTTGATCGAGCTCGGGAGGAGGTAGCTCGGTCTCCGGCTTAGATGCAACCGTATCGGAAGCCGTTTCGTCCGGTGCCTGAAGATCCTTTGTCTCCGCTTCTTGTTCGGCCTCGTCTGGCGGGATATCTGTCGCCGTTGGCGAGGCTTCGGTATCTGAAGCTGCCTCGGCTGGCTTCTGAAGGTCCGTCGCCGATTGTTGGTCGAGCCCGGAGGCCGTGACCTTGGTCGCGTCTTCGGGGGCCGCGGCCCCTGGGGGTGTCTTATCCGGAGCAGACGCGAGGTCGCTCGTCAGGTCCGTGGAGCCAGCTGTTGTGCCGGCGGGAAGCGTCTCGGTTGCCTCAGTCGGGACTGCCGTGCTGCTGGGTGTGGTCACATCTCGCTCGATGATCTTCCCATCCGGCCCGACTACCCAGTGCTCGTTGTCATGGACCCGCGTCTCGGTACCTTGAATGCGCAGGTCGCGGTGGTCCTGGAGCGGCGTCACCAGCTCGGGCTCGGGTGCTGCCGGTTCCTCGACGGGAGCGGGCTCATCCTCCGGGGTCGCGGCTGTGTCCGAGGCTGCATCTGAGGCCAGCGGCGAAACCTCGGTCGGCGTCGGGACGATCGGCGTCTCGACCGGCTCGGGCTCGCGCAGCAAGAGATAGCCCGCGATCAGGGCCAGCAGCAGGAGCAGCGGCAACAGCCACCGCAACCAACGCCAGCGTGTCTTCGGCGGCATGGCGACAGGCGTCGGAGGTGGGGCCGGCAGGTCGAGCAGGGTTTCGCCACCGGACGGA
>CAYYHR010000419.1:0-3205 GCA_964471705.1 uncultured Chromatiaceae bacterium | reverse complement strand
TCCGGAGGAATGATCGCCCCCGGGATACGTATTCGCGATCATGCCAAAGGTGCCGCCGGCCAAGTAGTGTGGACCCCAATTATGTTGGAGGGCGAGCCTCCAATAGGGTGCAACACCGTCGATTTTCGCACTGACATCCTCGGGGGAGACACCAAGGGCGCGCAACGCATTGTCCCCAAGCGAACCGTAGCCATCCAGCTCCAAATACACGAGGTCATTCCACAGGGCGTAGGCCCCCAGACTGCCCACCTGCCCCCCGAGACTCTGGATCAGAGTGCCGGCCGCAGGGGTCTCTGCGATCCCGGATGACGAGAAAGGAAAGCTCCACGCCGGTGTGGTGTTCCAGAGATCCTGGACCGTCGGGTTGTTGTTGGCATCGAGCCCATAGACGATCGGTTTGCCACCGACCGTTGTGCTGCCGGTTAACCGAAGGTCCGTATTGTCCCAGGAAAACACCTTGCCAACCCCATCGTATGTCGTCTGAATGAAGGCTCCAGCGTTGCCGTAGAGGCGACCGCCGAAAAAGAGGCTTGCCTGCGTCAAGGCGATATTGTTGTTGGCTCCGAAGTCCTGGGGTGGGTCCGTGATGTCCGCCGAGGTATGGGTGAATGAGGGTTCCAGCATTACGGCAAACTTCTCGTACCAAGGAACGTCGCCGGCACTCTCTGAGTATCCCGTTAGCTTGAACTCGCGCCCGAAGGCATTGAGCTGTGGGTAGGCTGTGTGGCAGGTAGTGCACTGGACACCCATCTGGCGTGCGAACGCAGGAATGGCGTTGGCCAATTCGGGGACCAAAGACAACACGATGAATGTCAAGACCGCGACGAGCCCGCCGCTGACGTCTAGGGCAGCTCGGGCAGTGCCTTCAGTGTTGCGAATACCAAGCATGTTGGTGCTCCTCCGGATATTTTTTGACTCCGCGGCCGTACGCGCAATGCGAAACGACTGTGCCGATGCGTAGTAAACCCGTCTCTCGAGCCCTTGTCGCACCGGTGGTATGCGCAGTGGCCGAGCGCTGATTGTGCTTACCGGATCGTCAGGAATTCGCTTAGCGATCCGCAGCGTATGACTTTCGCAATGCCGCGGCTATACGATGCAGGTCGGCCTAGGCTCGTCAATACACCCTATCGACGGTAGACAATAGAGGGGCAGGTCAACAAGACGGACATTTGGTGGGACTTGGTGCTCCCCCGGTTGTGTCCGACCGGATGTCCGCGGCGGCAAGTGCACACCCGGTGGAAGTCAAACCCCGTTCGCGGTCCGCGCCCAGACCTTTCAGTGCCAGTGGGATGGATTGGTCCTTGTAGTCATCGGTCTTGCGCTGCATGGATGCCCCCCTGCCTGCTGCATAGAGAATTAATCGCTGTCGGAGCGACCCCGAGGAATCAGCGAATGCCCGTTTGGTACCTCATGACAGCTTCGCTCTTATTGAGCGTTCTCGGTTCAGGGGATCGGGCACCCGCTCTTCGCGTCCCGGCAGCAGGTCTTCGAGGAAATAGGCGGAGAAGGCCGTTTTTCCCGGCAAGCCGGATTTACCATAGAGCCCCCTCGCCTGCTGGCGCACGGTCGACTCGGCCGTACCGCGCAAGGCCGCGATCTCTTTGTGGGAGAGACCCTTCAGCAGCATCCATCCGATCTCCTGCTCCGCATCGGTAAGACCCCAGCTGCGGAACTGCTCGGCGATCTCCGCGCCGAGTCCTGCTCGGTAAGTCCGCACGCGATCGCGCCACTCCATCCCGCTCGCGCGAGCGATTCCCAGCGCCTCGATCAACGCCATCTGCTCACCGTGCTGGCGTTGCGTTCGGCGGATCAGGACGAAGACGCCCCCGACGCCGATCGCAAGCAACGTCTTTTCCATGGCATCGATCACAAACTCGGCCGGGCTGACGGGATCCGGCTCAGGATCCGCGTCGACGAGTAAGTCGAGGGTCGTGAGGCCGACGCCGGCCAGTACGGCGGCGGTCAACAACAGGGCATAGCGGGAAATCCTCAGCATTGTCGATCCTCCCGGTAGAGTCGTTCTTCAGAGATCCGAGCCCCGCACACCGCGGAAGCCGAAATGCGGTTTGCGTTTGCCCGCGGCTGCCCTCGTACAGATGGCGTATGGAGGCTCCGTAACCATAGGAAGATAAAAGTGTTTCAAGCAGCTATGACATCCAACGAATCGCACAGGCGATGCAGGCAGCGCTCAATGTGCTCACCGTTCGCCGGGACGCTGCAAGGGCATCCCGGCGTCGTGGAAACCGAAAGTCACGCACAAACGTACCGACGAAGGTCCCATGCCGTCCGTCCTGTTCGTATTCCACAGCCACACCTGCGGTGGCATCGAGAAGCACCTTCTCACCTTGATGCAGGGACTCGCTGGTCGTGGCTACCGGACCGCCTTCGCCGGCCCCGCCGATTCCTGGCTGATGGATCAGGTCCGCGCGCATGGCCTGAGCGGATACCATCTGCCGATGCACGGTATGTTCGACCTCTGGTCGGCCCTGCGCTTGGTGTCCCTGGCGCGCAGGGTCGGCGCGGATCTGATTCACTCTCACGCTACGCGAGGCGCGCGCTATGCCCGCTTCGCCGGCGCGTTGACAGACATTCCGGTGGTCTCGACCGCCCATTCGACCAATGCCGGCAAGCACTTCGGCGGTGCAGACCGGATCATTGCCGTCTCCAAGGCTGTTGCCGATTTCCTCGAGACCTGCGGCTACGACCGAGAACGCATCCTCATCGTGCACAATGGGGCTCCCGACATCCGCCGGGTCCCAAGCACGCGTGCTTTGCGCCAGGAGTTGGGGATCCCGCCTGATAGGCCCCTGATCGGGCTTGTCGGGCGTTTCATCCGCGACAAGGGACATGACATTGCCATCGAGGCCCTTTCGCGCTTGTCCGTTCCGGCCCATCTGGCCCTGATCGGCGACCATGCGACGCCTTGGGGTCGGGACGTGCGCCTGCGCAGCCACTCCGCTCCCGCCCCCAACCGCATCCACTTCGCCGGTTTTCGCGACGAAGTACAGGAGCTGTTGGGCGATTTCGACCTGCTCGTCGCCCCGTCTCGGCGCGAGGCATTGTCGCTGGCATTGATCGAGGCAGCCGCTGCCGGCGTCCCCGTTGTTGCCAGCCGCATCGGCGGTACCCCGGAGGTTGTCCTCGACGGCCAGACCGGAATCCTCGTCGCGCCGGAGGACCCCACGGGCCTTGCCCGCGCCATCGA
>CAYYHR010000418.1:0-3208 GCA_964471705.1 uncultured Chromatiaceae bacterium | reverse complement strand
TTTTCCGCAGGTTAGTGCTGCGCCGCGCCCAGCGCGCATTTGAGGCCAGGCTCGACGCTGGAGATGTGATCGAAGTCCCGATCGTTGTGCACCAACAGCAGGCCGTGCTCGATCGCGAGGCGGGCGATCAGACAGTCCAGGGTTGAGCGCACAGTGACACCACGCACACGGCAGCGTCGATAGAGATCCGCCGCCTCGGCATAGGTCTCGACGGGATCGAGCGGATGCCAAAAGGTCAGCGAGCCGAGATGAGATCGAAGTTGCTCGAAGTCCTGCTCCCCGCGAGCACCCTGCAAGACCTCCTGGTAGATGACCCCCGTAATGCCGTAGGGCGCGCGATCGGCAATAAGCGACCTGAAGTACCGCGCCGGTGCGTTGTCCACCTGCCGCAGACTATCTATCCATACCGAGGTATCGACCAGATACACCTCAGGCGTCCTCGCGACGCAATGCCTTGTAGTCGTAATCCGGATCGATCTGCACCTTCCCGAAAAGCTGCGAGACGTCGCGGCGGCGACGCGCGGCGACGAACTCGCGCAGCGCCAGGTCTACCAACTCCCGCTTGGTTCTGACGTTGGCGTGGCGCATCGCCTCCTCGACCAGTTCTTCGTCCAAGACAATATTCGTGCGCATTTCCTACACCATGAGATGTGTCAGCAGAGGTGTATAGTCTAAACCATCCGTGACGGGCGCTGCAGAAGCAGTGTCAGATCAGCGTCGGTCGGGAAACCTGGCATCGGGCTATGCCTTGCAGGCTGTATCGGTGGGCCATCAAATCAGCGGCGAAGCACAAGCAGGCATCCAAACCGTGCATACGGCTCTCCCTTACACGGCGTTCCGATGTGCTTCACACCAAGGCTGCTTCCCGGCCAGCATGGGATGCACCACCGGGACAAATCGGTTGGCAAGCGGGAAACCTTATGGCCCCCCGCAGGTCGGAAGAGGCGATACCTGACGATCGCAATCCATGCTCGTTGTCATCATCGTCGGCGGCCTCCTCGTGGTCCTGACAACGGTACTTCACTACGAAGTGCTGCGAGGACTCAATGCCGGCCTGCCTTCCCTGGGGATCCCCAGCCGCACCAAGCTGCTCTTCGTCATCATTTCCGCGTTCTTCGCTCACGCAGCGGAAATCGCCATGTATGGTGTCGCCTTCTACACACTGACCCGGTACCTGGGCGATTCCACCCACATCGGCAGGCTGGGGTCTTCGTTGGCGAATTCCCTGTACTTTTCAGCCGAGACCTATACGTCACTCGGCTTCGGGGATTTCACCCCGGTTGGTCCCTTGCGTCTGCTCACCGGCGGCGAGGCCCTGAACGGACTCTTGCTCATCGGTTGGTCCGCCTCCTTTACCTACATTTCCATGGAGAAATTCTGGACCGCAAAGGCGTTGATTCGAGGCAAGCGGGAGGTTCGTGAGGTGGTCATCCGCTCCTACCGGGAATCCTCATCCCCTGGCGAGTCCACTGTGGGCCCGGGAATAGCCGAAATAGACGATCAGCCCGATCGCCAGCCACACGAGGAAGCGCAGCCAGGTGATCTGCGGCAGGCTCAGCATCAGGTAGAGACAGAAGAGCCCCCCGAGAGCCGGGAAGATCGGCGAGAAGGGGGTACGGAAGGGGCGCGGCAGGTCGGGATGCGTGTAGCGCAGGCTCACCACGCCGATGCAGACCAGGAGAAAGGCCGCAAGGGTCCCGATATTCACCAGCTCGGCCACCTCGCCGATGGGGGTGAGCCCCGCAACCACAGCTATCAAGATGCCGCTTACCAGGATCACCCGCACTGGCGTGCCGGTGCGCGGGTGCACACGGGCAAACAACGGCGGTAGGAGCCCGTCCCGAGACATGGCCAGGAATATGCGGGTGAGGCCGTAGTAGAGCACCAGCATCACGGTGGTCAGCCCGGCGATCGCACCCACCGCGATGAAGGCGGCGGCCCAGGGATAGCCGAGACGCAACATGACATCGGCCACGGGCGAGCCCACGTTCAGGCTCGGGTAGGGCACCACGGCGGTGAGCAGCCCGGCGACCAGCACGTAGAGGACGGTGCAGACGAGGAGCGAGGCCAGGATGCCGATCGGCAGATCCCGTTGCGGCCGCCTCGCCTCTTCGGCCGCAGTGGAAACCGCATCGAAGCCGATGTAGGCGAAGAAGATGAGGGCCGCGCCCCCCGATACCCCTTCCCAGCCGAAGGGCATGAAGGGGCTCCAGTTCGCGGGCTTCACGTGAAAGACGGCGATCGCGATGAAGAGCCCGATGGCCAGGAGCTTCACCACCACCATGGCCGCGTTGAAGCGGGCGCTCTCGCGTACGCCCAGGCTCAGCAATCCCGCCAGGACGAGCACGATCAGGGTGGCGGGCAGGTTGATCAGACCACCCTGACTCGGGGTCTTCAGGAATACCTCGGGAAGGTGGAGCCCCATGGCCACCAGGGCGTTGTCCACGTAGCCGGACCAGCCGATGGCGACCGCCGCTGTGGCGACACCGTACTCCAGGATCAGGTCCCAGCCGATGATCCAGGCGACGATCTCGCCGAGGCCGGCGTAAGTGTAACCATAGGCGCTGCCGCAGCCGCCGACCGCCGCGGCGAGCTCCGCGTAAGCCAGGGCGCTGAAGGCACAGGCGAAGCCCGCCAGAACGTAAGAGAGGACGATGGCGGGACCCGCCTGCGTAGCGGCCGCCACACCCGTGAGGACGAAGATACCGGCACCGATGATGGCACCGATGCCGAGCAGGGTCAGGTCCAGGGGGCCGAGCACCCGTTTGAGACCCGTGTCTATCAGGTGATGATCGGCATTGATGGCCTTGGTGCGAAACATTCGACTCATGACTCGGGTCTCCGAACAGGCTTCCCTCGGGTGTGCTCGGACGCTGGTGCCTCTACCCCGTCGCCCTCGGTCCCGAGGCTCACAGGATCCTCGTGGATGATAATGTCCGCGTCGGGGAGATCCCGGCGCAACCGCTCTTCCGCGAGCATCGATATTCGATGTGCCTCGATCAGGGGCAGCTCGTCCGCGAGCTGCAGATGGAGCTGGATCACCTTGGTTCGCCCCGATTGCCTGGTACGCAGTCCGTGGACCCCGAGGACCCCGGGCGTGGCGGCGGCGACGGCGGCAACCCGGGCCCGCTCTCCGTCAGGGAGCTCGCAGTCCATCAGCAGGCGGATCGCATCCGAGGCGATGCGCAGCGCGCTATAGAGGATGTAG
>CAYYHR010000417.1:0-3210 GCA_964471705.1 uncultured Chromatiaceae bacterium | reverse complement strand
GAGTCAGGGCTGCTGGCGACCTTGCAGGCAGACGCAACCGCTGTGTGCCGGTTCGCAGCATCCGTGAGCTTCGTACCCGCGAAGCGTAAATACGTAGAGCGCGCGAAAGATACCTGGTATCGTAAAATCGATTATTTTTCATGTGTACTGCGACGCGCGGTGCTCGTAGAGTGGGCGGTACTACATGCTTTTTTTCGTGGCGATAAACAATAAGGAAACCAGGATGCGGATCCGGATCGGGTACGAGCTAACGTACGAGTGTCCGCACCCGACACCGATGATTCTGACATTGAACATCCATTACAGTCGCGTTTCCGACCTCATCAACCCAGACTACATCGTCACCAACCCACCAATTCCGATTACAGCCTATCGGGATGGCTTTGGAAACTGGTGTAGCAGGATCATTGCGCCGCCGGGCGAAACCCACCTGTCCACCGACACGCTTATCAACGACAGTGGTCTGCCGGACGCGGTCCAACCCTCCGCCGTGCAGCATGCCGTGGAGGATTTACCGGAGGAGCCGCTGGCGTTCCTGCTGGGAAGCCGCTACTGCGAAACCGATCGGCTCTCCGAGGCGGCTTGGGCTCTGTTCGGGCAGACAGCGCTCGGATGGCCGCGGGTCAAGGCGATCTGTGATTTCGTCCACGGGCATATCGCCTTCGGCTATCAGTACGCTCGGGCGACCAGGACTGCTCTTGAGGCCTTCAACGAGCGCATGGGCGTGTGTCGCGACTACACCCACCTCGCGATCGCTTTCTGTCGCTGCATGAATATCCCTGCGCGCTACTGCACGGGCTATTTGGGTGACATCGGGGTCCCTTCCTCGCCGGACCCGATGGTCTTTTCCGCCTGGTTCGAGGCGTACCTAGGCGGCCGTTGGCACACCTTCGATCCTCGCAACAACATACAGCGAATCGGGCGGATATTGATCGCCCACGGGCGAGATGCAGCGGATGTGCCGATCAGTAACGCGTTCGGCCCCAGCGTACTCAAGCGCTTCAACGTGTGGACGGATGAAGTGAAGGGGTGAGCTCCGGTGCTGATGCCAGGCCAGCGCGCGTATAGCTTCCCTCGAACGGGGTCGCGGTGATGGATTCCAAAACGGCCGCAGAGGCAGCGACGTTACTCGGCCTCGATGATCCTCCCCCGGTCGAGACGATCAATACGGACGGGAGAAGCAGCGCGGTTCTGGTCTGTGATCACGCGTCCAATAGGGTCCCCGAACGGCTCGGCAGCCTTGGCCTTGATCAGCGTGTGCTGACCGAGCACATCGGCTGGGATTGGGGTGCGGCCGACGTAGCGCGTCACCTCTCGGCTCATCTTGATGCCCCGTTGGTGTTGAGCGGTTACTCGCGTCTCGTGATCGACTGTAATCGACCGCTTGACCATGCGGAATCCATTACCGAACGAAGCGCCGGCGTGTCCATCCCAGGCAACCTCACGCTGTCGCCCCCGGAGCGGTCGATCCGTATCGATGCGCTGTTTCACCCATACCACGATACCATTGTCGAGTTGCTAAATCGTCGCTCCCAACGACCAACTCTGTTGATTAGCATCCACAGCTTTTCGCCGATCCTGAACGGCCAGTTGCGACCCTGGCACATCGGCATTTCTCATTGGCGCGACCCGCGGCTCGCAGCGCTCCTGCTTGGAGCGCTGCGTCGCACTGCGGATTACACGATAGGGGACAACAAGCCGTACCCTATCGAAAACAACATCGATTACACGATTCCCCGCCATAGTGAGGGTCGCGAATTACCCTCCGTCATGATCGAGATCCGCCAGGACGGGATTCTGACAGAGTCCGGCGCAGCCGCCTGGGCGGCACGGTTGGCGCAGGCACATCGGCAGGTCGAGTCTGAGATCCTGCGTCTGTTCGGATCTTCGTTTGAGACATGACTGCGTGCCGAGCCAGGCATTGTCGATTGAGCACTGTCTTCTCGACCCGACGGCCTGCCGCCAAGCCCAGCCGGTCAAGCAGGTCCCAATGGCTCGATTTAGAATTCGTCCGTGACTGCCCACTAAAGGGCACCTCGAAAAATTGCCTTTTTCGCCGGTCACGCGACTCTAACCCCTTGATAAGAAAAGATCGCGATTCCTCGAAACTGTATTTTTCGAGGTGCCCTACAGATACTTGGAAGAAGTGGTAAGCTTGGGGCGTCCCGATGGTTTTTCTTCACCGACCACGCTCAATATTGATGCCGGCTGGGAATTCCTATGTAAGTCAAACGTCGGCATCCTCCCGGTATCCCACCTCAGAATCGGCCACGCGGTTGGTTAATATTCTGTTTCGAAAAGTTTTTTTAGACGGTACTCCCATTGCAACAACTTACCACTGAAGGCCAACGGATGGTCAACGACCTTTCACAACGCCACGGTTTCACTCCCGACGCCGTGACACACATGTTATTCGCCGTGCTCAATGGCAACGGAGCCATGGCGCAGTTCAACCATCCGGAGTTTGCCGGTTCCGGTCAGTGGATGCAGGGCGGCATGTTGATGCTGGGCGACATGTTCAACCACGCCCTGAAGGGGCGTGTCGATGCTTTGTGTTGGGAGATTTCCCAGATCCTCGCCAATCAGCCCGGTTTATTGCGCAGCGGAAGCTTCCAATCCCAGAGCCAGAGCGGAGGCGGACAACAAAGCCAGGGCGCGGGCGCGCCCATGGGCGAGTCCAGTCTGTTCATACCTGACCCCTCTGCCCATTGGTGGCCGCGGGACCTTGGCGCACCCAGCGCAACCGGCAACCAGAGCAACGTCCGCTATGCTTACTTCGCCAACGTCCGCCGGTTGGCGGTCGAGACCAATGGACAGGTCTGGGTCTACGACACCCTGGATCACCAGATTGGCGGATTCTCCCAGCAGCAGGGTACCAGCGGTTCGATCCTGTTCACCAGTCAGCACGGCACCGTGAATTTAGCCAACCTGCCGATCGTCTCCATCGACGGCCGCCCTCCCGCATCGCCCCAATCGGTGACCTCATCAGCCGCCGCGAGCACTACCCCACCTTATGCGCAAGAAGCCGATATCTTCTCCGCGATCGAGCGGTTGGCAGACCTGCGAGGCAAGGGCATTCTGAGTGAGGAGGAATTCGCCCAAAAGAAAGCGGATCTGTTGAATCGTTTGTAATACCGGCAGCACCCTCGGCATCGAGAGGTTGTACGGAAGGGCGATCCGCCCGCTGTGGCCAGGAAACGCCGCCGCTAG
>CAYYHR010000416.1:0-3226 GCA_964471705.1 uncultured Chromatiaceae bacterium | reverse complement strand
GACGCTGCCCGGAATGCAGGGCATGATCACCTCCATGATGAAGAAGAAGATGAGCGCCAAGGGCGTGGCCAGTATCGACGAGCTGCGCGACCTCTGCGTGGAGGCCGAGGTCAAGCTGATTGCCTGTCAGATGACGGTCGACCTCTTCGATATGGACCAAGCCGAGTTCATCGACGGGATCGAGTACGCGGGCGCCGCGGCCTTCTTCGAGTTTGCCGGAGAGAGCGACATCTGCCTTTACATCTGACGAGGCGGGGATCCCCTCCCCCTCAGGGGCGGAACGGCAATCCATTTCCCGGCCTTGCCGATTCGCCCCTTACGTTTCCAGCCTCATTGCTCACTTGAAAAACTCCATCCTGGGCTTTTTCAAGACGCAAAGGGAACATTTCGACTTCCTCTTCGCTACATTTTCAAGTGGTTAGGCACTTGAAGATGGCGGCTGATCCCTGCGCCGCACGGCCATCTTGTATTTTTCAAGATGGCCTCTAGAGGTTCTCGCCTTTCTCAGGGACTGCGCTTTGTGATATAAGCTTTTTTTATTTCCCCATCTTGCTGGACTTGTGCCAATGGCGGACCGGAGACTGCAGGTTTTCCATACGGTCGCTCGTCTGCTGAGCTTCACCAAAGCAGCAGAGACGCTGCACATGACGCAACCGGCGGTGACCTTTCAGGTCCGGCAGCTGGAAGAGTACTTCAATACCCGGCTTTTCGACCGCACGCACAATCGCATCAGCCTCACCGACGCGGGCAAGAAGGTATACGAGTATGCCGATCGTATCTTCGAGCTCTACTCGGAAATGGAGAATGCCGTCCGCGAGATGACGGGGGAGATCAGCGGTGCGCTCACCATCGGGGCGAGCACTACGATTGCCGAGTACATGCTCCCTACTCTCCTCGGGGACTTCAAGGACAAGTACCCGGAGGTCAGCATCCACCTGAAGGTGGCCAACAGCGATGGCGTCGTCTCGATGGTGGAGAACAACACCATCGACTTGGGGGTCGTGGAATCTCCGGTCGGAAACAAGAATCTGGTCGTGGAGACCTGCAAGCGCGATCAATTGGTGGCGATCGTTCCGCCGGGACATCCTCTCGAGAAGAAGGCTGCGATCGCCTTCTCGGAGCTCCTCGAGTACCCATTCATCTGTCGCGAGGAGGGCTCTGGCACACGCGAGGTCGTCGACGACTATTTGCACCAGTTTCATCACAGCAGTGCTTCTTTGAAGATCGCCATGGAGTTGGGGAGTCCGGAGGCGGTGAAGGGCGCCGTAGAGGCCGGAATGGGCGTATCGGTCGTCTCCCGGGCTACGATTCAGAAGGAGCTGCGGCTGGGCACGCTGGTCGAGCTGAACTTGGCCCCACCCCTCTATAGACCCTTTTCTTTCGTGCACCAGAAGCAGAAATTTCGTCTGCGCGCCATGGAAGAGCTGCTCGAGTTTGCCCGCAGCTACTGCGATGCCCAGGATGACTGAAACCGCGAGAGCGAAAACGTGATCCAGGCTCGGCCCGGCGGCCGCGACGAAGAGCGGCGTTTGTCCCGGCTCTATCGCTCTCTGAAGGTCGAGGATCGCCGCACGTTGCTCGCCTTTGCCGCGTTCCTGGCTGCGCGAGAGGGTGTCCCGGATGCACAGGAGACCCAGGGTCCGTTGGAGCCGGAGCGGATTTCGCGCCCACCGCAGGAGAGCGTGGTAGGCGCCATCAAGCGGCTCTCGCGCAGCTATTTCATGCTGGATCGCGCACGCATGCTCAACGACACTTCATCATTGATGGGCGCGCACGTCCTTCAGGGGCGACCGGCTGGTGAGGTGATCGACGAGCTGGAGGCACTTTTTGCCAGATACTACGCCGAGTATCGAGAAGAAAAAGCGCCCAAGGACACCTGAGCCACTTCCCCATGAGGGTCCTCGCCGACTGGTTTCGCCGATATTTTTCCGATCCTCAGGTCGTTTTCCTGGCGGTCTTCCTCCTCGTCGGCTTTGCCATCGTTCTCACCATGGGACGCATGCTGGCACCAGTGCTGGCGAGTATCGTCATCGCCTATCTCCTCGAGGGTCTGGTCTCCTTCCTGGAGCGCTACGGGTGGCCCCGTTTCCCGAGCGTGCTCGTCGTTTACAGCTTGTTCATCCTGTTCGTGGGGCTCTTCCTGTTCGGCGTCATGCCGCTGGTATCCCGGCAGGTCACCGACCTGGTACAGCAGCAGCTGCCCGTCATGATCTCCAAGGGCCAACAGGAGGTCATGGCGCTTCCTGAGCGCTATCCGGACGTCGTCTCGACAGAGCAGATCGAGGTCATGATCGGAACCATTCGCACCGAGATCGCCAACTTCGGTCAGCAGGTGGTTTCCTGGTCCTTTGCCTCGGTGGTGAGCATCATAACCCTGCTCATCTACATCATCCTGGTGCCGCTGCTGGTGTTCTTTTTTCTCAAGGATCGGGACCAGATCATAGACTGGTTCAAGGGCTATCTGCCCGAGTACCGCAAGATTGCCGGGACCGTTTGGCGGGATGTTGACCGTCAGATTTCCAACTATGTGCGCGGCAAGTTCTGGGAAATCCTGATCGTCTGGGCGGTGAGCTACGTGACCTTCTCAGCCTTCCGTCTCAACTATGCCATGCTGCTCAGCATGCTGGTGGGACTGTCCGTCATTGTTCCTTACATAGGGGCTTCCGTGGTAACACTGCCGGTCCTGCTGATCGCCTGGTTCCAGTGGGGCTGGACCTCGCAGTTCGCCTGGCTTTCCGGTGCCTACTTCCTCATCCAGGCCTTGGACGGGAACGTTTTGGTGCCTCTGCTGTTCTCCGAAGTGGTGAATCTGCATCCCATCGCCATCATCGTCGCCATCCTGGTGTTTGGAGGCCTCTGGGGTTTCTGGGGCGTATTCTTCGCCATCCCGCTAGCGACCCTCGTGCGTGCCATTCTCAGCGTTTGGCCGCGTAAAGAAGAGATACCGGCGCAGCTCGACTCGGAGATTGAGGCACCTCGTTAGTTATGCCCTCGGGTCGGACGACTTGCGGGTTCACTCCATGAACGGTCGCCGGTGCTACGCGGAAGGGGAGCGGAAGCGGCGGGCTCGCCGCCGCAGTTACCGTGAAAGTACGCGCCGGAGGCGAATCGGCTCTTCTCCCCCTCTCCCTTTATGGGAGAGGGTCGGATGAGGGAAGGATCAGGGGCGAGACGACCTTTCATATCTCCGGGGTGGCTCGACTCGCCCCCTGATCGTTAGCCTGGG
>CAYYHR010000415.1:0-3249 GCA_964471705.1 uncultured Chromatiaceae bacterium | reverse complement strand
AGTTCTCGCGCGTCGCTTCGAGGGCTGTGGCTTGCTCGGGCATCTCGGCTGGCAGGGGGTTGGGATTGTTGGATCTCGGGTGCTCAGCTAATGGTGCGGCTCCCCGCCCGGGTATTCAAACGCCTGTGTTCTTTCGGAACGCCTCGCCCAGTCTCCTGCGGTGAGGGACCCGGGGCGGGATCGTCAATCCTTGATCGTCGTTCCGTATGGGGTAGGATACTGAATCGGCATCTACTCTATTCGGGGCAGCTATGGGCAAGCGTTTGACCAAGATCTACACGCGCACTGGTGACGACGGCACGACCGGCTTGGCGGACGGTAGTCGCGTCCCCAAAGACCACCGGCGCATCGAGGTACTGGGGTGCATGGACGAGCTGAACAGCGTCGTCGGACTCATCATGGCCCAAGCCGAGCCGGATATACCACCGGAGCTGACACGGGTCCAGAACCGGCTCTTCGACCTGGGTGCGGAGCTGGCCACGCCGGGGGCCGAGCGCACCAGGGCCGAGGACGTTGCCTACCTCGAGGAGGCCCTCGACGGCTACAACAAGGACCTTCCCCCCTTGCGGGAGTTCATTCTGCCGGGGGGCGGCAAGGCAGCGACCTTCTGCCATCTTGCGCGCGCGCTGTGCAGGCGCACCGAGCGACGTCTGGTTGGCCTGTCCCGCGAGGAGGCGCTGAATCCCCAGACCCTGCGCTACATCAACCGACTCTCCGACCTGCTCTTCGTGCTCGCCCGGGTCCTGGCCAGGCGCAATGGCGGCAGCGAGGTCTTCTGGCAACCGCTGGCCCCCGAATGAAGCGGGCTGGATCTTACGTCCTGCGGTTGCGCGCCGGGATCATTTCGGTCGGGCATTCGGGATAGCGCCTCATGGACATTCTCCTCGCCAATCCCCGCGGCTTCTGCGCCGGCGTCGACAGGGCCATCGAGATCGTCGAACGGGTGCTGGAGCTTTACGGGACCCCCATCTACGTGCGCCACGAGGTGGTCCACAACCGCTTCGTCGTCGATGGTCTGAAACGGCGCGGTGCCGTGTTCGTCGACGAGCTCGATCAGGTTCCGTCCGGTGCGACCGTCATCTTCAGCGCCCATGGAGTTTCCCAAGACGTGCGCCAAGAGGCGGAGCGCCGCGGACTGCGGGTTTTCGACGCCACCTGCCCCCTGGTGACCAAGGTGCACCTGGAAGTGGCGCGTTTCTGCAGGGATGGGTTCGAGGTGGTCCTCATCGGTCATCGCGGTCACCCTGAAGTGGAAGGCACCATGGGACAGTGCCGCGGCTGCAACGGCAGCCGGTGTCATCTGGTGGAAGAGGTCGCCGACGTGGCCGGGCTGCAGGTGTTGGATCCATCTCGGCTCGCCTACGTGACCCAGACGACCCTGTCCATGGACGACACCAAGGCCATCGTCAGCGCCCTGGTAGAGCGTTTTCCCGAGATTCGCGGCCCGAAGAAGAGCGACATCTGCTACGCGACCCAGAACCGCCAGGACGCGGTCAAGGATCTGGTGCAACGTTGCGATCTGGTCCTGGTGGTGGGCTCAACCAACAGCTCGAATTCCAACCGCCTGCGCGAGATCGCCCAGAAGCAGGGGGTGGCGGCCCACCTGATCGACGGGGCGGAAGACATTCGGCGCGAGTGGCTGACCGGCAGTCCGCGGGTCGGACTCACGGCCGGTGCGTCCGCCCCCGAGGTCCTGGTGGAGCGGGTGATCGAGCGGCTGCACGCGTGCGGGGCCGGCGAGGTGGAGGAACAGTCCGGCATCCGCGAGCAAGTGGTATTCGCGCTGCCCAGGGAGCTCGCTTCCCGTCCCAAGGATCGTGTTTGAGCGTCCATAGCGGCGTCATGCCATCGAAACCTCTTCCCTCATGAGCGAAATCCTGGTCATCGGCGGCGGTGCGATCGGCCTGTTGACGGCTCGGGAGCTGACCCAAGCAGGTGCCCGCGTAACCCTGGTGGAGATGGGAGAGACCGGACGCGAGTCCTCCTGGGCCGGTGGCGGCATCATCTCGCCGCTCTATCCCTGGCGCTATGCGAGCTCGATTACCGCTTTGTCCCTGTGGAGCCAGCGGGAGTATCCGCATCTTTGCGCCGCCTTGCGGGAGGAAACCGGCATCGATCCCGAGCTGGTCCGCAGTGGACTCCTGATCCTGGATCCGGAGGAGCACGACCAGGCGCTGTCCTGGGCCCGGGAGCACCGGGTGACGATGGAGCGCTTGTCGGGCGATACCTTGCGGGAATTGGAGCCCGGAGTTGCCCACAAGCCTTCCGCGGCCCTGTGGATGCCGGACGTCGACCAGATCCGCAATCCGAGGTTGGCCAAGGCCCTGCGCAGCGCGATCGAGGGGCGGGTGCAGATCCGGGAGCACGAAGAGGTGGTCGAGCTCCTGGTCGAGTCCGAGCGTATCACCGGGGCGCGCACGCGCAAGGGCACCATCGGTGCGGACGCCGTCCTCGTCTGTGCGGGCGCCTGGACCGCAAAGTTGTTGGAGCAGCTGGGAGCCAAGCCGGACATCGAGCCGGTGCGGGGACAGATGATTCTCTTATACGCCGAGCCGGGACTGGTCAGGCACGTGGTTCTCCTGCGCGAGCGCTACCTGATTCCGCGCAAAGACGGACGTATCCTCATCGGCAGCACCCTGGAGCACGAGGGGTTCGCAAAGATCACGACGGCGGAGGCCAAGGAAGCGCTCTACCACACGGCCGTGGAGCTGTTCCCGAGGCTCGAGCAAACCCCGATCGAGAACCACTGGGCCGGACTGCGTCCCGGCTCCCCTAGCGGCATTCCCTACATCGGAGCTTACCCCGGCATCCAGGGCCTGTACTGCAATGCCGGCCACTACCGCAACGGTCTGGTCACGGGCCCAGCCTCCGCCCGCCTGGCAGCCGACCTGGTGCTGAGCCGCGAGCCGATCGTGGATCCGGCTCCCTATGCCCTCGACGCACAACGGTGAGCATTGAGACCCGACACGAAAGCCGAGGTCGGGAAAAACAAGACCCGGGATGGGCAAGGACATGGCCGGGGCGAAGGACTACGAGGAACCGCTCGTTCCGTTTCTCCGCGGCTTGAGGATGTGGCGTCGTTTCCCTATACTTCCCCGCCTTCGCTCCAGAGTGGGTGAAGCCCCGCGAGGGTCCTTGCTGGACGCCGGATGGGACCTCGATTCCGCCACCGTAGCTCAGTTGGTAGAGCAGGGCATTCGTAATGCTCAGGTCAGCAGTTCGAATCTGCTCGGTGGCTCCAAATAAAAC
>CAYYHR010000414.1:0-3255 GCA_964471705.1 uncultured Chromatiaceae bacterium | reverse complement strand
TGTTTTTGGCGCGCCCGGAGAGATTCGAACTCCCTATCACCTGGTTCGTAGTTAGCATCCCAACCCGTAACCAACTGTAATCGTTAATGTTATCTGGGGCGCCCGTTGCCATGATTGCCTCACGAAGCAGCACCGAGCATCACCAATCCCCGCAAAAGTCCCGCAGTGGATTCGATCCCTGTAGTGGACCCGATGCCCGCGAGGCAACGGGTCAGTCAGGCGCAAGGAGTCCGAGCAAGTCGGCCATCGCGCCCTCGACGGCCGCGATCTGTTGCCGCGATGCAGTCGTGATTTTCGCTCCAATGCGCTCGCGTTTGATAGCCATCAACTTGTCCACCATCACCCAGGAACATCGTTGGGAGTCGCCTGATGGTAGGTCCATGGAAATCCGATAGGTCGCGGGTTCCTCATGCGTGGTGAACGGGCACGCCAGAATTGAACCCGGGCGTTCTGAATGGTTGTATACGTCGGTCTGAACCACCAGCCACGGTCTCGGTTTTCCATAGTCCCCGGCTGCAGCCGCCAACACCACGTCCCCCCGAATTACTCCTTCCACGGCATGTCCTTCAGGACGTCCGATTCAAGGGCTTCCATTTCCTCAAGCGCTTCGGACTCGCTCGCGAAAGGTTCCGGTGAAACGATGCAGCGGAGAGCTTCTTCCACCAAGAGATGGACAGGAATGCCGCGCGCACGAGCGATCGCGTGCACCTGCCGCGACAGGTCATCTGGAATTGTGGTTGCGAGTGTGGCCATTTTGGTGCCGTTCGTGATACCCGTGTATGGGGAAAAATCCTCAACCGTCCCTTGTAGCTTGAGTGGAAAGTAGACCAGAACCGGTTGGCGGGCAAGGCTGCCGTCCAAGGGCGGTATCGGTGGGCAACAACTCTCGGCCGATGTCCTTTGACCGCGTGAACGTTGGGAGCGACTTGTGAACGGAGGTGCCCCCCCAAAACACATAGTCTTTCTTGGCGGCCTGGTCCTAACCGCGTGTCACCGTACTTCTCGCTCCTGTTGCTCCGATCCCCGCGATGACACAGCCGTCACTCACCTCCCGAACGCCGGTGATCGTTAGATGCGGCAGAGGCTGCCGGTATCCCCGCAACATCGAAAATCAATCGCGCTGCTCCTCTTGTCAAAACACGCATTCAGCCTCCGTGCCCATCTACAAGCAAGCCGGTGCCTCGCGCCCAATGGCTTGCATTCGCAGTCCGATTACCATTGTGTGCAGAAGTGATACCTCGCCTGCTCAGGCAAACCCAAGCGGTGGAAAAAGGGCTCGGCGGTGATACTCACGTCCGCAAGCAGGGGGGTGTTGTCCTGAGCACGTGCCTCGCGCTCGACCCGGGCCATGAGGGCGGCGCCGATACCGCGATGCTGATGGCCGTCGTGGACGTAGAAACAGTCGATCTCACCTTTGGGTGCCAGCTCGACGAAGCCGACGATGGTTCCACTGTCCTCGGCGACCAGGACGCAATAGCGGCGGAGGCGCCGCTGCCAGAAGGCGTCCGGATAGACCCGAGGCGCCCCGGCGCGGATCCGGTCCGGAATATAGTCGCTGGCGTTTGCCCGACGCACCATCTCGTAGTAGAACCGCGCGATCTGGGGGATGTCCGCCCGCTAGACACGACGAATCGGCATCAGCAGGTGAGGTGCAGGGCGGCGACGATACGCGCGCACTCCCGCTGTAGGCGGTTGAACTCCGCCACTGCCGAGCTCGTTTGCTCAACCTTCACATCGATGCCCTCGCTGCGCAGGACTTCAAGCGTATCCTCGGGGACCTGCATGCGCCCGTAGTAACCGGTGCCGACGACGAGCACCTCCGGCTTCTCGGCGAGTACGGTCTCGAGGTCTTCCTGTGCGAGACGGTGCCCTTCCCGCCGCCACCAGCGCTCCTGGACATGGTCCGGAAAGATGATCACGTCGGCGTCGTATCCGTGGCCCTCGATGTCGATATGGCCGAAACGGTATTGGTCGATGTGCATCGTTCGATTTCTCTGCGACTCGGAAGGTGAACACCCGACAGGAAATGGTCTTTGTCTTACGGGTTCATCAGGGCCTGAAGGTCGAGGGCGTTGCGCTGCGCATTGTCCCGGTAGCAATTGTTGAAGAGGACATGCAGCTCTTTGGCGTGCTTGCGGAGCCTGTTCACTGAACCCGCGAGCTCGCGCAGCTCCTCACTCGAATAAAGATAGTTGAAACGCTCCGCCGCCGAGATGCCCTTCTTAACCCAGGTCGTGCGGTTGCGACCGTGTAGACGCACGACGGCAAGGTCTGGCGAGGTGGCCTCCCACACCGCCGGGACGCTGGAGGCGAAGCCCTGGGGCTCGTCTACGACGACATGGATCAATCCGTGCTCGCGCTCGAAGGCGATGGGCTCGTCGGCATGCCTCTCCGCGAACCAGGACTTGTTGCGGAACTCCACCGCGATCCGGTCCCCCGGCAGCCTCTCGACGCAGGCGGCGATCTGCTCCAGGCTGGACGGACGAAACACGAACCAGGGCGCGAACTGGAAGAGCACCACGCCGAGCTTTCCTGTGCTTCGCAGGGGATCGAGGGCCGATCGAAAGCGCGACCACAGCTCGTCGAGAACCTCCGCCGGCATGTCCTTGTAGTAGAGATTCTTCTTCGCCACCGGGGCCAGCCTTTCGCGGATGTCCTTCGGCAGTGCGTCCGGCGGCGTCTGGTGTTGCGTGAACAGCCGGTGCGCCTTGATGTCGAAGACGAAGCCGTCCGGTGTCCGCTCGGCCCACAGGCTCGCGTTGCGGGAGGAGGGGAGGCCGTAGTAGGAGCTGTCGACCTCGACGACCGGAAACTGGCTGGCATAGAAGCGCAGCCGGGCCTCGGCCGTGTGAATGTCGGGCGGGTAGAAGCGCCCGGATTCGACGAGCGTCTTCTCTGTCCAGGAGGTGGTGCCGACCAGGATACGGGACATGCTTTAAGCGTAGTCCCTGGCGCCTGAAAGAGTGATCAGCCTCGCGGAACCGACCAGGGCTGACAGTCACCCGCGGGACGAAGTGCAACCTTTAGAACACAACTATCCGCGGGTTCTCCGCCATCATCTTGCGCCAGAAGCCGCCGCTCGAGTCGAAGACCACGGCCAGGTGCCAATCCTCGGGCGTCGCAGCGACCACCGCCTGGACCAACTTTCGCCCGCAGCCCTTGACGGCAGATGTGAGCGCAAAGAATTGAACGACCTTGGTGGATGTCGAGTAGAGCACAGGCGCGCGCAACCTTAGGCGGAGAGTTTCCGATCTG
>CAYYHR010000413.1:0-3260 GCA_964471705.1 uncultured Chromatiaceae bacterium | reverse complement strand
AGAGCGGGCCGGCCCGGAAATTCGGGCCTACCGGTCAGGTGACCTAATCGTAAATCGTTCATCCGCGCTGCGCGGGGATTGATATTGGTAGTCGGGAGCACTGGGTTGCCGTCGACCCGGACAGCGATGAGAAGCCGATTCGCCATTTCAGTACCTTCAGCGATGACCTCTACGCCATGGCCGACTGGCTGACATCTCTGGATGTCGAGGTGGTCGCGATGGAGGCCACCGGGGTGTATTGGATTCCCCTCTACGAGGTTCTCGACGCCCGAGGATTCCAAGTGAATCTGGTCAACTCGCGAGCCACCCGTCAGGTCTCAGGGCGGAAATCCGACGTCCTGGACTGTCAGTGGATTTGGCAATTGATGACCTATGGCTTGCTCAAGGGAGCCTTTCGCCCTGCCAACGAGATCTGTTCGTTGCGTTCGGTGGTGCGCCAACGCGCGGCCAAGGTTCAAGAGCAATCGCGCTGCGTCCAGCACATGCAAAAGGCGCTGACACAGATGAACATCCAACTCGACAACGTGGTCAGCAACCTAACAGGTAGAACCGGACTGGCGATTTTGCGCCAGATCGTGGCCGGTGAACGCGACCCCCGCAAACTGGCGACCCGGCGTGACCGCCGTCTTCGGGCCAGCGAACAGACGGTTGCCCGCAGCCTGCACGGCAACTGGCGCGAGGAGCACCTGTTCACCCTGACTCAAGCTTTGGCTCACTACGATTTCTTGGGCCAGCAGATCGCCGAGTGCGACGAAACGATCGGTGAGGCGCTGCAGAGTCTACCGACGCTCACCGATCAGACATCCGCCCCCGTCAAGGCGATGCGTAATCCCCATCGCACCAGTGCTCAGCAAGCGCATTTGCATCTGGCCCTGAACGAAGTCATGGGCGTCGACCTCACGCGCGTTCCAACCCTCGGGATCGACACCGTGTTGGTTCTCGCCAGTGAGATTGGACCAAACCTGTCTCGCTTTCCGTCTGCTCGGCACTTTTGCTCCTGGCTCGGGCTGGCACCACCGACACATATCTCCGGTGGTAAGAGCCTTGGCGGCCCAAAGCTCAAGGTGTTCAATCGTGCCGGGCAAGCCTTACGCCAAGCCGCCCTCAATGCTCGACGGAGCCAGACCTTCATCGGTGCCGCTCACCGCGCGCGCTTAGCCCGCATGGATACGGCAAAGGCCGTCAAGGCAACCGCTCACCAGTTGGCACGTCTCATCTATGCCATGCTGACGCAGGGGCAAGAATATGTTGAGCGAGGGATGGAGGAATTCGAGGTTCGCAGCCGAGATCGGCAATTGCGCTCAATTCAGCGCAAAGCCAAGCATCTCGGCCTTACACTCAGTGAAGCAGCTTGACTCGACAAATTTAATTCCAATGGGAAACAGCCTGTTACGAGATGTTTGATGAGAGAGTCTGTCGGACTTGGCCTCGCGATGCTCTTCTACGCGAAATCTGAGGAAGTTCCGGCACTTGGAGGCGTCTCAGATTTGCGTATGACCACCGGAATTGGCCAGATTCTGTACGATCGAAGATCCGAAGCCGCTAAGTCCGACAGGCTCCTAGGCCCGACTACATCGTAGCATCCTGACCCAGTTGATATCGCGCTGCGCCACCACGGGCCTACGCGCAGCAGCTATCGATTACGATGAAAGCACGCGCCGAAACGCACCAAATCATCTCGCCGTGGAGGGCCCGGGTGAAGGGCGAAGCCGAGGCTCGGCTATACCTCGCTTTCATCCTCCGAGGGTAGGGCAGGCTCCATGGTCGCTAGCTACTTTTGCCAAGGTTGGGAATTCGGCGCGACCAGAACCAAGAGAGTATCCAAGACCCTGCAAGCAGGTTCGCCAAATTCATTGCGGTCACCGACGCGTTTGCCACCGAGCACCTCAATAAGAAATCAACGGCTGAAACGCTGCGCCTTAGTGGCTTTGTGCTGCAAGCGAACTTCATTGTTAGCAACAGGACGGGCACAGCCTGGACCTGAGGCAGCACCCACGCGACTGGCAGCGTGAATTTTCTTTTCGACCCGGACCGGGCGCCGCTGTTCTAAAGTCATCGTGGCAAGTCGATGCATGCTGGCACATTCGGTGCGCCTCCGACTCTGGTGCAACGACAGATTGCCGACGCTTCGACGGATAAGCACAGACCTCAACCGCCGGCCTCTCCGCAAGCCGGATTCCAACCCGCTATCTGCGCCGACTCAACCCCCGTCCTGATTAGCAAGAATCTTCAGCCAGGCTCACGAACTGAGCCACCAATGGGCGCACCCTATCCTTGGGCTTGCCAAGAAGGAGTGTGTCATGAGCATGAATCGTATCCAGTTTCAGCCAGGGATGTCGCTGTTTGAGTTTTTCGAGAAGTTTGGCAGCGAGGCGCAATGCGAAGCGGCGGTGCAACGCGCACGTTGGCCGCAGGGCTTTCGCTGCCCGCGCTGCGGTGCGGCGGCCCACTGCGTGCTGCAAGTCAGAGCCCGCAAGACCTTTCAGTGCAACGTTTGCCATCACCAGGCATCGGTGATCGCGGGCACGCTGTTCGAGGGCACCAAACTGGCGCTGACGGTGTGGTTCCTGGCGATCTACCTCATCAGCCAAGCCAAGACGGGACTCTCGGCTCTGGCCCTGAAGCGTGATTTGGGGGTGAGCTATCCCACCGCTTGGCTCATTCACCACAAGCTGATGCAGGCCATGGTCGAGCGCGAAGCCGGCTACATGCTGTGCGGTACCGTGCAGGTCGACGATGCCTACCTCGGCGGCGAGCTCAACGACGACACCGCCGGGCGTGGCTCGGAGAACAAGGTGCCCTTCCTCGCTGCGGTCTCGCTCGATGAGGAAGGCCACCCGCTGCGTGCCAAGCTGTCGCGGCTGCCGGGTTTCACACGCAAGGCGATCGCCGACTGGGCCGGTACTGCGCTGAGCCCACGGAGCACGGTCATCTCCGATGGCTTGGCGTGTTTCGCTGGCGTCACCGATGCCGGCTGCACGCATCAGCCCACCGTCGTTGGTGGGCGCAAGCCCAAGGAGCTGCCCCTCTTTCACTGGGTGAACACCGTACTGGGCAATGTCAAAACCGGCCTCAGCGGGGCCTATCATGCCTTTGCTTTCGGCAAGTACGCCGAGCGCTACCTCGGCACGATCACCTATCGCTTCAATCGGCGTTTCAACCTCCATGCCCTGCCCAACCGCCTGCTCGTCGCTGCAGTGAGCAGCGGCCCGCACCCCGAGCAGTGGATTCGAATGGCTGAAACTCGTTGCTAATCAGGA
>CAYYHR010000412.1:0-3260 GCA_964471705.1 uncultured Chromatiaceae bacterium | reverse complement strand
ATCATTCCGGAGGTGGAGAGCGTTGAGGAGCCGCTGCCGAAGCACGACAGCTCGACCAATGCGCTGATCCGCCGCTACCGACGGTTCAGGCGGGCATGAGCCTAGCCGCCTGGCACGACATGCGAAGTCTTTGTGAACGGAGATCCGCGATGAGTGAATCCCATTCAGATGCCTTGGTGATCTTTGGCGCAACCGGCGACCTCGCCTACAAAAAGATCTTCCCCGCGCTGCAGGCGATGGTGAAGCGCGACCACCTCGACGTGCCGGTCATCGGCGTCGGGAGGTCGCGTTGGGATGCCGACCAGCTCCGGGCCCGGGCACGCGACAGCATGGAAGCGCATGGCGGGCTCGATAGTGCGGCCTTTGACAAGCTTGCGCGATTGCTCCGCTACGTGAGCGGTGACTACGCGGACCCCGCAACCTTCCAGGCCATCCGCCGTGAGCTCGGCGCCGCGCAGCGCCCGGCGCACTACCTCGCGATCCCGTCGGCGCTATTCGGCACGATCGTCGAGCAGTTGGCCCAATCGGGCTGCAACCGCGGAGCGCGCGTCATCGTCGAGAAGCCGTTCGGGCACGACCTTGCATCAGCGCGCGAGCTGAACAAGATCCTGCTCGCCGTGTTCGACGAGGCGCGCATCTTTCGCATCGACCACTACCTCGGTAAGCGCCCGGTGCAGAACCTGGTCTTCTTCCGCTTCGCGAACGCGTTCCTGGAGTCGTTCTGGAACCGCGAGCTCATCGAGAGCGTGCAGATCACGATGGCGGAGAGCTTCGGTGTCCGGGGCCGTGGCGGCTTTTATGACCAGACAGGGACCGTGCGCGACGTGGTCCAGAATCACCTGTTTCAAGTGCTCGCCAACCTCGCAATGGAGCCTCCGGCGAGAACCGACAGCGAATCGATGCGAGACGAGAAAGTGAAGGTGCTCAAGTCGATCCCGCCGCTTGACGTACAGGACCTCGTGCGCGGCCAGTTCCGCGGCTACCGCCAGGAGCCGGGCGTCGCGCCGGACTCGACGGTCGAGACCTTCGCCGCGCTGCGCTTCCAGATCGATTCCTGGCGCTGGCAGGGGGTGCCATTCTTCATCCGGGCCGGAAAGTCGCTGCCGGTCACCTGCAGCGAGGTCACTGTGCGCTTGCGCCCGGCGCCGAGGATCTTTCCCTCATGTCCCGGGATGGCGAACCACTTCCGCTTCCGCATTAGTCCCGAGATGACCATCGCGCTCGGTGCGACGGTGATGGATGCCGAGGACAAGGCGATCGGCCAGTGGGCCGAGCTGCTGGCGAGCCGGCGTCCTGGCGCCCAAGAGATGGACGCCTACGAGCGCGTGCTCGGCGACGCCATGGCGGGGGACGCCACCCTGTTCGCGCGCGAGGACTACGTTGAGGAGGCCTGGCGCATCGTCGATCCGGTGTTGATGGCGGAGACGCCGGTCTACGAGTACGAGCCCGGCACCTGGGGGCCGGGCGAAGTGGAGCAGCGGGTATCGCCGCCTGGCGGCTGGCATAACCCCGTGGTGGAGGGCTAGGGCCATGAAGGCCGAAGCTCGCGCGGATGTCGAGGCGGTCGCAACCCGGGCAGCCAGCGCCGTCCACGGCGGCGCGCTCGCAGCTTGAGTCCTCCTGGCGTGGAGGCTCCGATGCAAGGCGCCGTCACGATCGGAAGGAGCTTCCCCCTCGGTGCCACCCTCGGCGACGGCGGCGTCAATTTCAGCGTCTTCGCGAAGCATGCCAGCGCCGTGCAGCTCCTCCTCTTCGATCAGGTCGACGCTGCACGCACGTTCCGCGCCATCGACCTCGACCCGCGAACGCAGCGCACCTACCACTACTGGCACGTCTTCGTGCCCGGCGTACGTGCAGGGCAGCTGTAGGCCTACTGCGCCGCTGGACCCTTCAACCCGGCGAAGGGCCTGCGCTTCGATGCCGAGAAGGTGCTGCTCGACCCCTACGGCCGCTGAGCCCGGCGATAACGCGGCTGCCGCTTACCGCAGCCTGGTTGTCGATCCTCATGCGTACGATTGGGCCCAGTAAGCACGAAGCCACCATGAGGTGCCATATAATCCATATCTGATGAAAGAAGGCTAACTTACTGAAGGACCGATACTCTTTACAGAACGGGTGTTTTGTTCAGAGTTCTGCGGCCTTAAGCCATATAAGACAATAACTTCCGCTGGAGAGAGCGAGGGAGCCAACCGGCATAAGGTAAAGAGTAAGACTGGCGCCTTTCCTCAATCGCACTCATCAAGCCAATCACACTCCGTTCCTCGCCAGCCCATCTGACTTGGCGCTAACTTAGTGAAACTACAGAAGTTGTATACAAATGGCACTTGGTAGCAGCTTCGTGCTTACTGGGCCAATCATCGGACGCCGTATTCCATTGCTTGATGTCCGCCGGCGTAGTGTAGGCACGCCAGACGTCTGCGATCGGGGCATTGACGAGGGTCTCTACGGTAATTTGCATTGCCTGACTCCTGTTCTATTGGTCGGGAATCTCGGGCTCAACGAGCCGCGCCAGGTTCTGCAGCGATTCCTGCCAGCCGAGGTAGCAGGCTTCCACCGGAATGGCATCCGGCAGGTTCTCCTGAACGATGCAGAGCTCCGTACCCACCGACACGGCTTTGAGCGTCACGGTGACCTGCATCTCGCCGGGCGGGTTCGGATCGTCGAACACGTCCGAGTACCGCAGTCGCTCGTTCGGCACGAGCTCGTGGTACGTGCCACCGAATCCGTGAGTAGTGCCCGTGGTGAAATTGGTGAACGATATTTTGTAGCTGCCGCCGACCTTGGCGCTGTGCTCATGCACTTTGCCCGTGAAGCCATTGGGCGGCAGCCAGCGCGCCTTCGCATCGGGCTCCAGAAAGGCGCGGTAGACTTTTTCAGGCTTGGTCGCCAACACGCGGTGCAGGCGAACGGTGTTCTTCGTGCTCATGGATATTTCTCCTTTCGATGGCTTCTGACGTTGTCGACGATTCGTTGCGATTTGGCTTTTCTCCCGTAGCGGGCGAACCCAATGTGACAGATAAAGACCGTCAGCCCCGTCGCGCCGCCTCGATCGCGGCGATGTCGATCTTTCCCATCGTCATCATCGCGTCGAACGCGCGCTTTGCCGCCGCTCGGTCGGGATCGGAGACCGCGTCAAGGAGAACGCGCGGCGTGATCTGCCAGAAGATGCCCCACTTATCCTTGCACCAGCCACAATCGCATGCCTGGCCAGCCGTGACGCATCACGTTTGGAACCCAAGCCTATCAAGGCTTGCGGGGGA
>CAYYHR010000411.1:0-3286 GCA_964471705.1 uncultured Chromatiaceae bacterium | reverse complement strand
TGTGTCTGTTGCCGGGCATGCGCATGGGCCTTTGTCAAGAAGCACCCGTGGCCCCTCCCACGCCGGTCACGGTCAGCTCGAGCATCTTAGAGGCAAAGATCGCGGCGACCGAGGCCGCCGGCGACATGGACGAGGAAGCCAAGAACAAGCTCCTTTCGCTTTACCGCAAGGCGCTGAGCAACCTGCAGACGGCCGCAGCGAATGCGCAAGCGGCGGAGGGTTTCCGAGAGGCGGCGGCTGCTGCTCCGAAGCAGATCGGTGCAATCCGAAAAGCGATGGCGAATGCCCCGCCCCCGAAAGACACCTTGGACGTCGATTCCTCGGCATCGCTGCGCGAGATCGAGCAGCACCTTCAGAAGGAAAAGGCCGATCTCGCCGCTGTTGATGCCAAGCGGGCAGACCGAGAGAAGCGCCTTGAAGAGGAAAATGGGCGCCCAGGCGTCATTCAGCAACGCCTCACCGAGGCTCGCGAGCAACAGGAGAAAGTGACCGCTCAGCTCGAGCTGCCGTCACCGACCGAAGAGGGCCCCGTGGCAAGCGAGGCCCGGCGCTGGGTGCTCCAGACCCGATTCGATACGCTCAGCAGCGAGATCAAGATGCTCGACGAGGAGCTGCTGAGTCGGCCCATGCGGGTGGACTTGCTCGAGGCCGAGCGGGACAAGGCGGCCGCCAGCGTGCAGTGGGTCGGCTCGCGTGTAAAGCTTCTCCAGAAATTGGTCAATGACAAGCGCAAGGAGGAAGCGGCAAAGGCTAAGGCAGAGGCAGAGGAGATCCGGCGCAAGGCGGAGGGTGAGCATCCCAGCGTCGTGCATCTCGCCGAGCAAAATGCGGCGTTGACCGAGGAGCTCGCCCAGATGGCGTCACGGATCGGTGAGCTGGCTCATGATACAGCCAAAACGGACGGCCTGGCGGTTCGGATAGAAACCGGCCTCGAGCGTGCCAAGGATGCCGTCGATGCGGGGGGGCTGACCCAGGAGCTTGCGCACATCCTTCTACGCCAGAGTCAGTCTCTGCCCAGCCTGCGTGCGCAGGGTCACGCAGCCAAGGAGCGCGTGCGTCAGGCCGCCGAGATCAGCGTGCAGCGCCTCCGGCACCAGGAAGAGCAGACGCTTGTGCAGGATCCGGATGCGTATCTCGCTACTATCCAGGCGGATATGGCTCCGCAGGAAGAAACCAAACTGCGCGGACAGCTTCGCGAGTTGGCCAGTAATCGAGGTAATCTCCTGAAAGAAGCCATTGACGCAGATGACCTGTATCTGCGTCGACTCGAAGAGCTGGAAACTGCCCAGCGGCGGTTGCTCGGTGCAGTCAAGGACTACGATGCCCTGGTTGATCAGCGCCTCCTATGGGTTCGCAGTACTTCGCTTTTTCAGCTCGGGAAGCGGACTGACGATTCGCGAGAAACTTGGCGCTTCCTTTCGCCCAATGGCTGGCGGGAAGTGGGACGGACGCTTGCCTACCAGGCAGCCCACTCGCCCGTTCTCGCGCTGGTCGTCGCTGTGCTCGCTGTCCTCCTCTGGGGCCGTGGACGCCTGATCGAGCTGATCCGTGGATTGCGCGCGAAGCTCGGGAAGCCGACGACCGACCGCTTCGGCTTCACCCTGCTCGCTCTCGGGGTGACCCTAATAGCCGCCACTCCCTGGCCCCTGTTGACGGCGGCAAGCGGCTGGCAGCTCAATGTATCTCCCGAGGCCACGGATTTCGGTAGCGCGTTGGGCGTGTCACTGGTCGCTGTCGCGACCTACTTCTACTGCCTGCGTGTGCTCCGTTTCGCCTGCATTCCGGGGGGGCTTTGCGCCGCCCATTTTCGCTGGCCGGAGTCCAGCTTGCAGCTGCTGCGCACCGGGCTCGATCGGCTCACCTGGATCTTTCTACCTGCTGCTCTGGGGGCGATGCTCGCGGCCAAGCTGGATCCGCTCGATGTGGATTGGCTCGCTTGGCGTCTCTTTTTCCTGGTCGCGGTCAGCTCACTCGCACTCGCGTTCTATCGGCTACTGCATCCGAAGCGGGGGGTCCTGGCGAGCTATCTACGCGATCCGCGCAGGCGCAGCTACAAGCACCTGTACCGCTTCGGATACTCGCTAACGGTAGTGTTTCCCTTAGCCCTCGGCGTCTTGTCACTGCTGGGGTACCGCAACGGCGCCAGTGCCTTGACCGAGTTGTTTCTGAAAACGGTTTGGCTCGCCGTAACGCTGGTATTCACCTCCGCACTGGCCGAGCGCTGGCTGTTGGTCAGTCGCCGAAAGCTCGCCTACGAGGCAGCGATGGAACGCCTCGAGAGCAGAGCAGATGAGCGGCGCCCTGAGACGGCACGCCTGGGCGGGGAAGAAGCCAGCCCCCACGATATCGAGGAGCCGGAAGTCGATGTGGTCGCTCTCAGCGACACGAGTCGTAAGCTGATCAACACGGTGATTCTCTTATACGGACTCGTCGGACTGTGGCTGATCTGGTCTGAGGTCTTCCCTGCCCTGCGGATCCTGGACGAAGTCGCCCTCTGGCATCACAAGGTAATGGTCGACGGGGAGGAGCAGATCCTGCCGGTTACGCTGGCGAGCCTTTGCCTAGCGCTGATCTACACGGGAGTCACCATCATCCTCGCAAGACAGCTCCCGGCGGTGCTGGAGATCGTCCTGCTTCATTCCTCTGGAATGTCGGCGGGCAGTCGTTATACCGTCACCACGGTCACCAACTACGCCATCGTCACCGTCGGCCTCGTGCTCGTTTTCAAGACCCTCGGAACCGACTGGTCCCAGCTGCAGTGGCTGGTTGCCGCCCTCGGTGTAGGCATCGGCTTCGGTTTGCAGGAGATCGTAGCCAACTTCATCAGCGGCATCATCGTTCTGTTCGAGCGACCGATCCGGATCGGAGACGTGATTACCGTCGGCGATACCGACGGCGTGGTGACCAGGATCCGCAGCCGCGCGACCACCATCCGCAACTGGGACGGCAAAGAGCTTCTGGTGCCGAACAAGGAGTTCATTACCGAGCGACTGCTCAACTGGTCCCTGTCCGATCAGACGACACGCGTGATCCTGTCCATCGGCATCGCCTATGGCTCGGACGTTCGTCGCGCTATGCACTTGCTGGAAGAGGCCGCTCGGGAGAACGAGAACGTGCTGGACGACCCGCCTCCTTCGGTGATCTTCGAGTCTTTCGGCGACAACTCCCTGGCAATGGCGTTGCGCTGTTTCGTCGATTCCGCAGATCTTCGCTACCCGACCATCAGCGCTTTGAACGTAGCCATCAACGACAAGCTCGACGCCGCCGGCATAGTCATCGCCTTCCC
>CAYYHR010000410.1:0-3292 GCA_964471705.1 uncultured Chromatiaceae bacterium | reverse complement strand
CATCTTGACCGACAGGCCGTAGCGCTTGGCCTCGGCGATGGTGGCCGCGGAGTCCCGGCGCGGGGGATCGAACAGCGGCAGGATGCCCAGGAACTGCCAATTGCCCTGCGCATCGGTTCGGGCCACGCCCAGGGTGCGGTAACCCACGGAGGCCGCCTCGTCGACCAGGCGCTCGGCGCGCTGCAGGTCCTCGCCGCTCGCGCCGCTGAGCTCCAGGATGACCTGGGGCGCGCCCTTGGTGACGCGAAAGCTCGCCCCGTCGGAGCCCTGGATGCTTGCCTCGGTGCGTTTGGAGACGGGGTCGAAGGGCGAGAACTTCAGCTGGCGGTAAGCCTCGATCGCGCTCGGCTCCTTCAGCCCACCGATCACCGCCAAGTCGATGGGGTCGTTGTTCTCGGCGCGCGAGGCGAGCGCACCGGCGAGGATGAGCTCCTGCGCCGACACCCCGAAGGGCTTACTCTCGCCCAGGGTCAGTTGATTGACGGTGAGCGTGCCGGTCTTGTCGGAGCACAGGACGTCGACGCCGGCCATTTCCTCGATCGCCTCCATGCGCGAGACGATGGCTTTGAGCTTGGACAACGCCAGCGCCCCCAGCGCCATGGTGACCGAGAGCACCGCGGGCATGGCGACCGGGATGGAGGCCACGAGCAGGACCAGGGCGATCTTGAGCACATGAAGGGCGGATGCACCGGCGGCGACCTTCACCGTCACCAGGATGATGACCAGCACGATGGCGGAGACGATCAGGAAGTTGCCGATCTGCAGCACCGCCGCCTGCAGGTGGGACTTGGCCCCGGCGGACTCCACGAGCTTGGCAGTGCGCCCGAAGAAGGTATCCGCGCCGGTGCCCGTCACCAGGGCGGCCATCTCGCCCTGCTTGGCGACGGAGCCGGAGAAGGCCATCTCGCCGGACTGCTTGTTGACGGGCAGGGACTCGCCGGTGAGCGCCGACTGGTCGAGGCTTAGGTAATCTCCATCGATGAGCTTGGCATCGGCGGGGACGATGTCGCCGAGGCGGATGCGGATGATGTCGCCGGGTACCAGATCGGCGGCGGGGATCTCCTGCCAGCGCCCCTCGCGCATGGCCCGCGCCCGCACCGCCAACTGGCCCTTGAGCGCCGCCAGCGCGTTGGCGGCGCTGTGCTCTTCCCAAAAACCGATAGCGGCGTTGAAGAGCAGCAGCGCGGTGATAACGATGAAGTCTTTCCAATCTTCGGTGATGAGAGACAGAAGGGCCGCTGCCTCGATCATCCAGGGGATGGGGCCCCAGAAAAACGGGAGCACCCGCTCCAGAAGGGTGACATGCTTCTCTTCGAGCGCGTTGGGCCCGTATTCGCCCAGTCTGCGCTGCGCCTGATCCGCCGTCAGACCCTGCTCGGCATTGCTTTCGAGCCGCGCTACGGCCTGCTCCACCGAGAGCTCGGCGAAGTCCTCCGCGGCCTCGGGGGGTTTGGCCGCGGGAATCGGCCTCGCCGCTGTCCGTTTGCGCCGAAACTTCCAGACGAAGATCCCGATGACCAGGATGAGCACAACGGGTATGGCGATCCAATCCAGGGGGCTGAGCGTCGAGAATTCCGGCTCGAGCTCTCGGCCCCAGGTGGACAACCAATCCTTCGGCGCCGATGGCTTCCCCGTCACCCCCGCGGATGCCGAGGTATGGGACGGAGGCCGAGAGGCCGTGGGCTCCGGACGCTCGGCACTGGTGGCAAGCGGGGGGGACGTCTCGCCCGGCGACGGCGCAGGCGCGGGAGACTCAGCTCGGGGGACAGAGCTGGATTCAGCCGGCACCGCCGCAGACGGGGCCGACTGCTTCGCTGCCGGAGCCTGCTCCGCCGTGGCCTGAGCTGACGCCTCGGTCTGTTCGGGTACGGGGCTCGACTCGACGACTGGCGACGTTTCCGCGGCCGGAGCCGGGACAGGCATCGGCTCTTGCATCTCGGTTCGTGGCGGCGTGCCGGACGGTTGCACCGCCATCTGCTCCTCGGCGCTTTCCACCCGAGGCGTCTCGGCGGCCGTGGGCTCGACAGGCGGGCACACCAGGGGCTGTCCCGTGCGCACATGCTCCTTCCACTCCCGTGCCTGGCGCGCGAGCTCGCGCACGGCCGCATCGGAGCTCACAGCATTGGCTTCCGCCACGGACGGCACCTCGAGCACGGCGCCCACTTCCAACACGGAGCTGGCGTTACAGGGGGAGCTGAACGCCTGGGGGTTGGCCTTCAACAGGGCGAGAATCCCCTGATCGCGCGTCACGCCACGGTCGTGGTAAACCCGTGCTGCGATGTCCCACAAATCGTCGCCGTGGCGGACCGGTCCGTAGGTGTCTTGCGCCTGAGCGGACAGCCCGGCGATGAACAGGGCGATGGCAAGCAATACCCTCGTAGGCCGTGTCTTCGTGCTCATCTTCTTCATCGGCATCCGTACGTTGGTAGGGAACGGCCAGGCAGGTCGTTCATGGTTTGGACGTTGGGCTGATCCGGGTCCGTCATCATAGGTGGAAGACACCTTCTCGCGAGCAAGCGATCAACGCGGGCATCTTTTGAGAGGCCAGCATGGAGCATGCCATCCGGGTACCCTGCAACATTGTAGGGGAATCCTCGGCGAATCGTCCGGCAAGCAACCCCCTGCGCGCGCAAATCCACCACTGAATGGATCAGCTTGGTTGAAACTGCCCAGCCCTCATCGAAAAAAAGAGGTCGTGGACGGCGAAGAAATTCCACGGATGAAGCGCTTCATCAGTTGCTTTGGGCCGGTTCGTTGACGTGCTCGAGGAAGGGCTCGGCATAGGTCGAGAAGACGCTGCGGCTACGGGCGCGGATATCGAGGAAGCGGTAGATACCGAGCTTGACGAAGTCGAGAAAGAGCATCCAAACCAGGTTGTATGCCCATAGCCAACCGATGAGCTCCCAGGATACCGCCGGTACGAGCCAGCCGAAGCCCGCCATCAGGACCGCGAAGACTTGCGTGCCGAATACCGCGGCCAGGAGCTGCCAGGATGGATACGGCGGCGCCCAGAAGGGCTTCTTGGTGCGTGTCACCAGCAGCAGGAGGTGGCCGCCAACGAGCAGCTGCAGAAAGAGCACCGTCTGCAGATGGGCCGGATTGAGCTGCAGGTGAATCATTCCCAGGGCGAGCAGGCCGAAGCTTTCCAGCACCGAGAACAGGCCCAGCACGATCGCTATGGTGAAGACTCGCGCTCGGTTCCAGCGCACCGGTGTGGGATCGGGGTCGGTGTGGTCATAGGCGATCGCCATGATGGGCAGGTCGTCGAGCAGCGCCAGGACCACGAGCATGA
>CAYYHR010000409.1:0-3299 GCA_964471705.1 uncultured Chromatiaceae bacterium | reverse complement strand
GCGTAAGGATTCGGGATGCCTTTCGTACTCTCGCGTGGGTACGGCAAAGGGTTTCTTCGGGATGAGTCGCCGCTTGCGAATTCCCGGCGCGAGAAGGCTGAATTGATGCTAGTGTTAACAATCAGCAAGAGCGCAACGAGACGACGGGGGGCATTCGATGCCGGGCGACATGGACTTCATTGTCAGGAAGCTGTCGGTAGCCGGAACGAAGCGTGACCAGGATATAGGCGAGATCAAGAGACTATGCAGTGATCGTTCCTATCTCGGGAAGGACATTGCCGAGGTCTTCAGTTATCGGGACCTGTGGGCCGATCTGATCATCGACCCCTATATGGACTTGTCGCCGGACCTCGTTTGGGTTGCACAGGCTAGCGAGACGGGGGAGTTACTCGGTTACCTGACTGGGGCGGTGCGGGAGGATTTTTACCCCCTCCAATCGAAATTCGTGGCCGAGTACGTCGATAGGCTGAGCACGAAGGGTCTGCTGAATTTCTTCCAGAACCCCATGCAGTTTTGGGGGAGTGCGGCCAACGTCCTGGCGGGACTCAATCACCGCACCATCGAGTTCATGAAGTATTTGAAGACCAGGGCCGAGAAGGAGATCCCCCATCGCCCGACGACACCGCATTTCAACGTGTTCGCCCGCTACGACGATCGGGGCATCGCGCGGGCCCTGATCAGTACCTACCTCCAGGAGCTGAAGCAGCTCGGGGCTCCCCGCTTTCATATCACGGCGATCTACATTCCTGGCGACAGACTACGGCAAGAGCTCGAGAAAAAGGGCTTTCGGGTCCGTTCGTTGGAATTCTTCCGGACCAAGTATTCGATCCACGATTCCGTCCTTACCAGTATCTTCGATCCCTACGAGGTAATGATCGGCTGTTTCGAGCGTGCGGTACCGTAGATCATCGAAGGGCTAATGGCGGCAACGGGTTGCCGCCTCAGGATCATCGAGACCTTTGCGCAAGTTACGAGTATTTGCACTAGGTCGTCAGGGTCTCGACGCCATCCTCGGTGCCGAGGATCAGCACGTCCGCAGGCCGTAGCGCAAAGAGACCGTTGGTCACGACGCCGGCGATGTTGTTGATTTCCTGCTCCAGCTTCAGGGGCTCGGTGATCTCCAGATTTCTAACGTCCAGGATCAGATTGCCGTTATCGCTGATGAAGCCCTCACGCCAGACCGGCGTGCCGCCGAGCTCGACCAATTTCCGGGCGACATGGCTGCGGGCCATGGGAATGACCTCGACCGGCAGGGGGAAGGCGCCGAGCACCTCGACCAATTTGCTGGCGTCCGCGATGCACACGAATTTCGCACTGGCGCCAGCGACGATCTTCTCCCGCGTGAGGGCGCCGCCGCCGCCCTTGATCAATTCGAGTCGGTGATTCGATTCGTCCGCCCCGTCCACGTACAGATCGAGCTCGCCGGCATAGTTGAGATCCAGTACCGGGATGCCGTGCTCCTTCATCCGTGCCGTCGAGACCTCCGAGCTGGACACGGCCCCGTCGATCCGCCCCTTGATCGTTGCGAGAAAATCGATGAAATGATTGACGGTGGAGCCTGTGCCGACGCCGACGATGCCGCCCTCGACGTACTCCAGGGCAGCCTTGGCAGCGAGCTTTTTCATTTGGTCCTGGCTCATTCTCGGCCTCCAGGTGGGGTTTTCGAGCTGTCGCTATCATAGCAGAGCCTCGGCTCTGCGGTAGAATCTCCGCCTCCCCTGCGTCGATGAGCAACCGTCCCTCGACTCAGCCCCGAAACCCTTGATCCCCTGACCCGATGCCGGAAACCTATATCGAGCGTATCTTGCGGGCCCGCGTGTATGACGTGGCACGGGAGTCGCCCCTGACCCGAGCCGGAACCCTGTCGAGGAGGCTTGGCAACGAGGTCTTTCTCAAGCGCGAAGATCTGCAGCCGGTCTTCTCGTTCAAGCTGCGCGGCGCTTATAACAAGCTCGCGCACATGGACCGCACTACCCTGCAAGGGGGTGTGATCGCCGCCTCGGCGGGCAATCATGCCCAGGGCGTCGCCCTGGGGGCGGCAAGGCTCCAGATATCGGCGACGATCGTCATGCCGCGGACAACACCGCAGATCAAGGTGCAGGCCGTCCGCGCCCTGGGGGCGAAGATCGTCCTGCATGGGGATTCCTACGACGAGGCCTTCGCCCATGCCATGGGTCTGGTCGCGGAGCGGGGACTGAGCTTCATCCACCCGTTCGATGATCCGGATGTAATCGCCGGACAGGGCACCATCGCGATGGAGATCCTGCGCCAGCACCCGGAGCCGCCCTATGCGATCTTCGTCCCCGTCGGCGGCGGCGGTCTCATCGCCGGGATCGCCGCCTACGTGAAGTATGTGTACTCGGGCGTGAAGATCATCGGCGTGGAGCCGCAGGAGGCACCGACCCTGGAGCGCGCTCTGGCCGCCGGCAGGCGGGTGGAGCTGGAGCACGTCGGATTGTTCGCCGACGGGGTCGCGGTGCGCCAAGTCGGCGAGGAGCCCTTTCGAATCGCCCGCGAGCTGGTCGACGAGGTCATTCTGGTCGATGCCGACGAGATCTGTGCAGCCATCAAGGATGTATTCGACGACACGCGCGGAATCGCCGAGCCGGCAGGCGCGCTGGGTGTCGCCGGGCTCAAGCGCTACGTGCAGCGCGAGGGACTCTCGGGCCGCCACCTGATCGCCATCGAGAGCGGTGCCAACATCAACTTCGACCGCCTACGGCACATCGCCGAGCGGGCGGAGCTTGGTGAGCAGCGCGAGGCCCTCCTGGCGGTGCGGATCGCCGAGCGGCCCGGGAGCTTTCTGGGCTTTTGCCGCGCCCTGGGCAAGCGCCAGATCACGGAGCTCAACTACCGCTACAGCCATGAGCGCGAGGCTCAGGTATTCGTCGGCGTCGAGCTCGGCGGAGGGGATTCGGAGCGCCGGGAGATCATCCTCCGGCTGGAGCAGAAGGGCCTTCGGGTCGTGGATATGACGGACAACGAAACCGCCAAGCTGCACATTCGCTTCATGGTCGGCGGACAGGCCTGGGGGGTTCCCAATGAAGCCCTGATACGCTTCGAGTTTCCGGAGCGCCCGGGGGCCTTGCTCGACTTTCTGTCGGGGCTGGGGCGGCGCTGGAATATCAGCCTCTTCCATTATCGGAACCAGGGGGCCGCCTACGGTCGGGTCCTGATGGGGATCCAGGTGCCCCCTGGGGAGCACGCGGAGTTCCGGCAGCTGATCGATCGATTGGGATATTGCTATTGGCTCGAGACCGACAACCCCGCCTACCGGATTTTTACGGCAGCGCGGACGC
>CAYYHR010000408.1:0-3329 GCA_964471705.1 uncultured Chromatiaceae bacterium | reverse complement strand
CGCGCGTTCGCGGCGACTTGAGCCTTTCCCGGAAATTCGGATGCAAGGGGTACAAGAAGATGGCCTTCTTCGCCACCTCGGCCTTCTTGGCGGAGTAGAGGCTGTAGCCGTCGGTGGTGCCCACCTGTATCCAGTTCGCGGCGCGATAGCTGGTTCCGGTATGGCGATCGAGCTGTACGAAGGTCTCGAGGAGTAGAGGCCGGTATCGGTAGCGCCGCTCCCAGTCGAGCGCAACTCGGCGAGTGACGCCGCCCAGGATACGGGAAGCGAGGTTCTTGGAGTGGATCCAGGGCAGGATCAGGAAGCGTACATTGTTGACGATCAGATGGAGATTGGTCTTGCGCACCTCGTGCGACCACCCGATGTACTCGTCCCGGCTGGCCAGGCTCCAGGCACTGGGGCCGAAGGCCAGAGCGGCGAGCAGCCGTCGGCCGCTCGCGGGCTCTTCGGGTCTTCCGCCGTAGACCAGATAACGCAGCTGGGGGCCGAACAGGCGAGAGGCCTTGACGTAGTGGAAGCGCTCGATCATCTCCCTCCATTGGGCGGAGGACTCGGGGGTCTCCACCAGACGGAATTCGAGAGTCGGGATGTCGTGCGGATGCAGACGGACGAGTCCGGGCGGCACCTCGATCGTGGGCTCGAAGGGGATGGGGCGGCGCTCGATCCTTGGCATATCGGGCAGTCGAATGAGGTTGTCCATGTTCATGCGTTTGAGGATGTCGACGGCGGTGGCCTGCTTTCTTCTGCCATCGCGATGGTGCAGGCCGAGCATGTCGCACAGGCCCCGCGCGAGCTCGACGCGCGAGGCATCCGGGTGCTCCGCGATGAATCGGCGCAGCCGCTGGATGTCCCTGGCGCTGAAGTCACACCCGATATAGCGCACGGTCGGCTGGCGCCACCCTTTCGACCGCGGAGGCGGCGGTGAGTCGAGTGTCTCGAGGATCTGCTCGACGCGTGCCTCGCGGGCCGTGGGTCGTCGCGTCGGTGTGTCGAAATAGGCCAGTCCCTTGGCGGCGAACTCGCTCAGACAGCGCGCGACGGACTCCGGAGGAACGCGAAAGTCGAGCACCAGGCGGTCGACGGGCGCACCGTCCCAGGCACCGAGGATGATCTTGGCGCGCTTGATGCGGCAGATGCCGAGGTTGGTGCTCTGCGCGATCTCTCGCACCCGGGTCTCGGTGCTCGGGGTCCGTCTGGCGATCAAATCGTCGCCGCTCATGCCGGTGGCAATCCGGGTGTCATGACAAGGGCCGCGTGCCCGCCAGGGTCGCGATGTAGCGCCCCTTGCGGTCCCGGTGGTTGTATCGAAACAGGGTGTCTACCAGTCCCTGGTGGAGTCGCCCGAACCGGCGGGCATAGGCCCTGCTCAGCCAGCCGTAGTAACGCTCCATGCTCTTCATGTTCTGGGTGTAGGTGATCTGAAGCAGCTGGTCGATCAGCTCGTCGGCCTGGCCGTCGAAGAATTCGACCCTCGGCGGCGGGCCCGCGCCGAGCACCGGCTGGTACTCCTGAACGAACACATAGGCCCCGGGCAAGGACCGGATGAAGCGGAAACGCCTCACGTCCTGTCGCAGCGTGGTGTCGAAGCCGTACATGCACACGAACTCGACATTGTCCGCCGGCCCGAACCCGAACCGGGCGTAGCTCTCGCGAAGCCGCGACAGGCCCGAGACACCGTTCAGACTGAAGTGATAGACCCGACGGGTGAACCGGGTGTTGGAGCAGGCGATGCGCTTGACGATAGCCGCCGTCTCGGCACCCAGCATCCGCAGATCCAGGGTCTGGGTGAAATTGACCGCGAGATCTCTCTGCGCCATCTGCTCCAGCAGATCGCCGGCCCGAGGGTGTGCCAGGATGTTGTCGTCGAGCAGGATCAACTTGCGGCGCCCCTGAAGCAGACTGTCCAGGTCCTCGGCAAGTCGCACGCCGCCCTCCTTCTGCGGGACCAGACAAAACGGACAGCGCAGAGGGCAGCCGCGGGTCAGGAAACCCATGGCCCTGTCCTCCAGCTCCGGGTAAAGCGTGTAGTCCGCGGCTCGCTCTTCTATCTCCGGGAGCAGGCGCAGGGCGAGATCCACGCCCGAGCCGCCGACCACCAGCGCATCGCCGTAGAAGTTGCGCAGCCGCTCCACCCGCTGCTGCGACGACGCCCGGGAGAACACACAGCTGGCATACACCTCGTCCACCCCGAGGTAGAGCGCCTCTTTCTTGTCCAGGACCACCTTGCGGCCCTGGGCCTTGAAATGGGCGCTCAGCTTCATCAGGGCCAGGTTCGGCAGTTTGCCGTCGATGTCCACCAACAGGACAGACCCGCGGGCGAGCCGGGGTCGCCCACTCGCCCCTCGCGCACCCACCGGTGAGGGAGACTCAGGCAGCGCCAGGTGGCGGCGCCTGAGTGCTCCCGGCAGGCTCTCGATCGCCCTCGCGGGCAAGGACGCGAGCACCTGCATGTTGGGGAACATCCGATCCATCATGGCGGCCCAGGCGGGGAACCGGCCTGCCGTACAGCAACGCTCGGGTCGATCGAGCAGCAGCACGCCGGGCATCTCCAAGGGCGCGGCGCTCTTCGGGAACGCGTCCATCATGTGCCGCACCAAGTCCAGCGCGGGCAATGCGGCGCGTTGCTGCCAGCGGCGAAGACCCCACCACGCCCCTCGGGCGTCCCAGGCCTTTTCCCGCCAAAACCCGGTGTCGATCGCCAGGTGCGCGGCAAACAGGCAGCACACGGTCTCCAGGGTCTGCTTGGCCGGCAGCCGGCCGCACCAGACGGCCCGATAGTGCAGGCGCTCCAGCAGCTCGATCGGATCGGTCACCCGGGCGCCGGCATCGAACAGAGATGCGTAGCGGGAGGCGCGAAAGCCGGGGTCGGTAAACTCGAAATCGTCCGTGGCATCATGGGCGTTCAGATCGGGGCCCAGGGCCACGGAGAACTGCCTCGTGTTGCCGGTGCCCGCGCTCGCCGCATAAGGCCGCGTACCGCCAGGAAGCGTCAGATCCTTGGGCGCGTTCAGAAAGACCAGCCCTGCTCCGTGATCCTCGACGCGCAACGTGCTGCCGACGATGGTCGCCCGCTGCTCGCTGCGATCCTGCGGACAATGGCGCGCGATCCGATAGCCCACTTGCAGCGTTGCGCCCGACTCTTCGCAAAGTGTCGACACCCCTTCTCCCAGCCCGGGGGCGAAGCGCGCCCCGCAACAGACTAGGGCTGCGACGCGAAGCAGCTCCGCCGACTCGGGACCGGACGAAAGCAGGGTCCACTTGCGCAGTCGCTCGCCCCTGCGATCGATTCGGACTGCCCGATCGCCGCTGCGACGGGCATTGCGGATATC
>CAYYHR010000407.1:0-3330 GCA_964471705.1 uncultured Chromatiaceae bacterium | reverse complement strand
TCAGCCGACGCTGACCTCGATCTTGCGCGGCTGCAGCTCGGCCCGCTTGGGCAGATGCAGCGTCAACACGCCGTCTTTCATCTCCGCGTTTATGTTCCCGCTGTCCAGCTCGTTGCTCAGCGTAAAGCTGCGGCGAAAACGCGTAGTGCGCACATCGGCGTGTAGCGCCTCCATACCCTCAGGCATATCGATCGCGGCCTGTCCCTCGATGGCCAGGTTGTTGCCGTCAACCTGGACTTGAAGCCGGTCACGCGAGACCCCCGGCATATCGGCCCTGAGGGTGATTTCGTGACCATCCTCGTAGATGTCCACTGCAGGGCGCAGAAAGACATCCTGCTCGGACTGCGCCTTCATCTCGCTGCCCTCTCGGGTCTTCATCTCTTTGCTCTCGCTCATGGTCAGCCTCCAATTATCTTCATCGCTGAATCTCTTACTTGACCTCGATCTGGCGCGGGCGTACCGCTTCGCGCCGCTTCACCGAGATCTGCAGCACGCCGTCACGGTAGTGCGCGCTCACCTGGTCTGGGTCCACGTCTTCCGGAAGCGTCAGCACGCGGCGGAATTGGCCACTGAACCGCTCCTGGCGATAGAACTGCACCTTCTCGGGGTACTGGATCTTGCGTTCTCCCTCGACGGTGAGCAGGTTCTGCTGCAAGGAGATATTCAACGTCTTCGGGTCGATGCCAGCGGCGAAGAGATAGACGTCGACTTGCTCTTCAGAAACTCCGACGTTGACCGCCGGGAAGGTACCCGCTGCCAAGGAGCGGATACCGGCAGGGCGGGACACCTCCCCGAACATCCGATCCATCTGACGGCGCATACGGTCGAATTGATCGAAGACGTCGGTATCGAAACCGGTTAAGTAACCAAACATTTGGCACCTCCTTCTGATGCAACAAATCCGGGTGGAGACATCCACCCGCTATCATTCAGTTCACTTAATACTTTGCAACGGCCATGCCATCACGTAACTCACTATGATTGCTGAATAAATGCATCTCTTTCCTTATGGCATGCGGCCAACATGGCCGCACGCGAGCAGGCCGACCGGCCAAGTTGGCCGACCGAGTTGACCAGCGCGTTGAGCGGGAGCGATCGAAGTGAATCGGATCTGGGGACGGTTGGTCAGAGTGACCGGGATGGAAGGCGGGCCGAGGCCCCGTTGGTCACGACTCGTTCAGCTTACGCCTCAGGGTGCGCTCACCGATGCCCAACAGCTTTGCGGCTTTGCTGCGATTGTAGCCGGAGTCCTTGAGAGCGGCGTCGATGAGCAGCCATTCGGCATCAGCCAAGGTGGTTCCCTTGGGAATGAGCACCCCCTCTTCGGCTGCCGCTGCGGCTTTGTTGGCCGGCAGCAAGGGTGCCAGCAGCTTGGCGCTTACCGTGCGCACGCCCTCCGGCAGCCGCACGGCCAGACGCACCATCAGATTGCGTAGCTCGCGAACATTTCCAGGCCAAGAGTAGCCGGCGAGTAGGGACAGCGCCTCCTGAGCCAGGGTCGGGGGAGCGCCTTGCCAGCTCATGTCACGCAGGCTGTTTGCCAAGAAATGTTTCGCCAGCAGCTCGATGTCGTGCGGGCGTTCGCGCAATGGCGGGAGCCGCACGAGCAGGACGTTCAGCCGAAACAACAAGTCCTGTCGAAACAAGCCCGAGTCGGCGCGTTCCTCCAATGGCCGGTGGGTTGCGGCCACGACGCGCACGTCGACGGGTGTGCCGCGTTCGCCACCGATGCGATGCACGACGCGATCTTCCAGGACTCGCAGCAGGCTGACCTGCGCTGCGGGCGGCATCTCGCCGATCTCGTCGAGAAACAGCGTCCCCTTGTCGGCCTGCTCGAAACGCCCCCTGTGCTGGCGGCTGGCGCCCGTGAATGCGCCCTTCTCAAAGCCGAACAGCTCTGCCTCGAGCATGGTTTCCGGAATGGCACCGCAATTCACGGCGACGAAGGGCCCCTGCGCGCGCGGTCCCAGCCCGTGGAGGGCGCGTGCCACCAATTCCTTGCCCGTCCCTGTTTCACCTTGGATGAGCACCGGCTCGGCACTGACGGCGAACCGCGGCACATCGACCAGCGCCTCCTTCATCGCCGGATCGCAGGAGATCAGATAAGGCGCGAGTTTCTCGTCGAGACGACTGCCAGCCTGCAAATCTGCAAGATCCTCCACCAGGTGTTGCGCCAGGGCCAAAGGATCTACAGGCTTCTCGAAATAATGTCTCGCGCCTTGGCGCAGAGCCTGCACGGCGTTGTCCACGCTGCCATGCCCGGTGATCATGTAGAAAGCGCCGTTGGGTTGACGACTCAGATACTCGGGGAGCAATTCGAGTCCTGTTCCATCCTTCAGTTGAAGGTCGGCGAGCACCGCATCAGGCGCGTTTTCGGCCATTAACACGCGTGCTTCTCGAACGCTTGCCACTCCAGTCACTTCGGCACCGAGGCCACTTAGCACTCGAGTCATTCCGCGGACGACACTTGGGTCGTCGTCGACGACCAGCAGGGACAGACCACTCAAACTGGGAAGCGCTTTTTCTGCTTGTCCCACCACGCGGGCGTCTCCTTCGGATGTAACGGCAGGGTCAGCACAACCCGGGCGCCGCCTTGCGGTCGATTCTCGATATGCACCTGACCCTGATGCGCGCTAAAGACCCGTTGCACGATCGCCAGACCCAAACCGCTACCCTCTTCGCGCGTCGTGAAGAAGGCATCGAACAGACGTGGCACATATTGCTCGGGGATGCCCTGACCTCGATCTTCGATTACGACGCGGATCTCGTCGCCGGTAGAGTCCACTCTAACTCGAACCGCCCCTGATTTCTGGCCGCTTTGGCCGGCGTTGATGAGCACGTTGAGCAAAGCGTCTCTCACCGATGCCTTGCGAACCCTAACCTGCGGCAAATCCGGCTGGATATCCGTCTCGATGCTCAATTTATATTTGGACAGGACCGGCTCGGCCAGGCGCGCGGCATCCTTTGCCAGATCACTGATGTCAGTCGTCTCGAGGTCATCGTCGTGGCGCCGCGTCAAGTTCAAAAAGGCACTGAGCTTGTCGTTCAACGAAACGACATCCCGGTCCAGCTCGTCCACGATCTCTTTGGTTTGGTTCGGAGTAACGAGCAAGGCCTTGATATTCGCGCGTAGCGCCGCTAACGGATTGCGCAGATCATGCACCAGCGCTGCCGCCGTTTCCGTCATCGAGGCGCGCTGGTAGATCTCCTGAAAATGCACCTCCATTTTGCGGGTCACGCGCATCGCGATTACCGTTATAGCCACAGCGAACAGGATACTCACGGCGCCGAAACCGCTGAAGCCGATAATCGAGCTCTTGATGAGGTCCA
>CAYYHR010000406.1:0-3332 GCA_964471705.1 uncultured Chromatiaceae bacterium | reverse complement strand
TTCGAAGAATTGCGGTATTCCGGGTGCAAAATAAAGCGGTGCTGTTAGCTGAATCGGAAAAACTGGTTATGCCTGTTGACAGAAATCGCCTTAGTCTCGATGCCGGTGCGACCGCTTGTTCTCTATCAAGCCAAGCCCCAGAGCAACCAGGAGCGCACCGGTCAGTAGACCGATCCCCACCCAGGGCCGGCTAAGCACCTCTGGATCGATCAGCAGGACCAAGCCCAGTCCAAGCATCATGAGTCCGGAAATCAGCTTCAGCAGCCGCCCCTGCCGCTCGCTGAGCTTTCGCGCTCCGAGGGTCCAGGCAAACACCGCGACGATAGCGATCAGCGGCAGGACATAGATCAGATTGTAGACGACGAGGTACGCGTAGTACTGAAAGCCCTCCAGCTCGCTGAGGGTGAGGGTCCGCGTGTAGACCATGGGGAAACCGGCGGTGCAGAGCAGCTCATAGCTGTTGGCCGCCAGCGCCAGGGTCGCGGTGCCGAAGAGCATGGCTGCGGTGTTGTCGGCGACGAGCAGGGGGCGCATCCGCCGGAACAACCCCGGTTTGGCCGATTCCGGGATCACCAGGCTCGGACCCTTCTGGAACCAGAAATAATCCTTCACGTTCAGCAGCCCGATGATCACCGCCACGATTCCAGCAACGAGCGTCACGATCGGCGTTCCCCCGACCACCAGAAACAAGCTCAGCCAAGCGGCCATGAACAGAAAGTAGATCAGGCCGGAAAAGAAGATAAAGGTGCCGCCGATGAGGAGCATGCGCGCCCGGCTACGCGCATGGACCATCAGGCTCAGGAGAAACAGCAGCACGAAAAAGGCACAGGGATTGAAAGCGTCGAGACCGGCGATGACCAGGGTGAACAGCGGCAGGGAGAGATCCGTGGGCGCGATCTCCCCGAGCAGCGGCACGCGGACGGAGTCCGTCACGGTCCCGCCTTGCATTCCCGCAGCTTCCATCGCATCCGGGATGGTCTCAGAACCGGCAGATCCCAGTTTATGGCACAGCTGCGCGAGATTCAGGATCTCTCTCCCCGTGCCCTCGGGCGAGTCGAAACCGGTGCGCATGTGCCCGCAGACGAAGAAAGCTGGTACGAAACGGGCCTCTTGACCCAGATCTTGCGCCATATCGACATACCGGGTCACGTTGTCCTGGCTGCCGGTTAGCTCGTGAAAGTGCACCTGGATCCAGGGGTAATCATGGGCCAGAGATTGAACGAAGGGGATCGCTTCCAGACAGTGGGGACAGCGCTGGGACCAGAAAAAATAGAGGTGCACGCGCACACCGCCGTCCTCCGTCTTGTCGATCCACGGGGCAACGGTGGGTACAGCGTGGGCCGTAATGACAGTGCACAGAAGACAAGCGGTGATCAGAAGGCGATGGAAATGCATGAGTGGCATCGGGCAGCTTGCTCAACGAAGTAGGCTCATCCGAATCGCTTCCGCAATTTCTCGTTCGCGTCCGTGCTTGAAAACGCCATGGCGAATTCTATGCTCGGATTCAGGATGGTGAGTGTTAGAGATTCGGCCTTGCCTTTGCCTATGGCCGATAGTTGGTTTAGAAGAGGCTACGTAATTTCTTGCAGGTCCGGATTGCGGTTCAGATATGCGTCCACGCCGCGGTGATTTCTGGCAGGTCTCGTTTGTTGCTCTATTCATCGGTACTCTTGTGCCACCGGTCGGTGCCGCCTTGGGTGACCTGGCACCATTCAACGCCGTGAATGCTTTGGCCTTGCTCGATCTGGCGTCGGCTTTCGGGCGTCCTTCGATCCGGCAGAAATCCGTCAGCGATCGATTGCGGGAGTCGGATCTCGACGTCGGGCTTTTGGCCCTTAGGGGCGGCGACCACGCCAAGGCTCTCGAGATCTTCTCTCACCTGGCCAAGCAGGGCGAGGCCCTCGCCCAATTCCATTTGGCCGAAATGTACGCCAAGGGTCAGGGGGTGGCGCAGGACGACAACGCAGCCCTGCTATGGTACCGGCAGGCCGCGGAGCAGGGGGAGCTCCGAGCCGAGGACGCGCTTTGTTTGTTCTATGTTCAGGGAACATTCCAAGCTCGAATAAGCGGGCTGCTCGAAGACGCCGACGCCGCGGCCCGCTGGTGCCGGAAGGCGGCGGAGCACGGGTCAGTCTATGGCCAAGAGTGGCTTGCAACCATGTACGAGCTGGGCGCCGGTGTCGAAAAAGATTTCTCCGAAGCTGCACGTTGGTGGCGACGGGCAGCCGAGCAGGGCAGTGTGGTTGCCCAATCGAACTTGGCACAGGTGTACTTCGACGGACAGGGAGTACCACAGGACGATGCCGAGGCGCTGCGATGTTTCCGCGCGGCCGCCGATCGAGGGTTCGCCGGTGCTCAGTATGGGCTGGGGCTCATGTATCACTTCGGTCGGGGTGTTCCGCCCGATCCGCAGGAGGCCGCGCGCTGGTATCGCAAATCCGCTGAGCAGGGCGAGGCCGAGGCTCAGTTCAATCTGGGCCTCATGTACGCCACGGGTGAGGGCGTCCCGCACGACGACGCCGAAGCGGCGCGCTGGCTCCGCAAGGCAGCCGACCAGGGCGATCCGGCGGCGCAGAACAACTTGGGTAACATGTACCTCGATGGTGAAGGGATCCCGATCGATGCGGCGGCAGCAGTACGCTGGTTTCGCAAAGCCGGCGATCAAGGACTCGCAGATGCCCAGTACAACCTGGGCACGTTGTACGCCGAGGGTAAGGGTGTCAAGCGGAATCCGACAGAAGCTGTGCGCTGGTATCGCAAGGCAGCCGACCAGGGTCTCGCGATTGCTCAAAATGCCCTGGGTGTGGTGTACGCAACGGGTGACGGCGTCGAGGCGAGCAAGGCCGAAGCGGTAGGCTGGTTTCGGCGAGCGGCGGAGCAAGGGCACGTGGATGCTCAATACAACCTCGGGCTTGCTTTTGCGGCCGGTGATGGCGTGGCGCAAGACCACATGCAGGCCTATTTATGGTGGGAGCTCGCCGCCAGCCACGGGTCGTCTGACGCACGCCAGGGCATTAATGCCATCATGCAATCCATGACGCGCCAGCAGGTTACCGAGGCGCAACGCCGGGCACGCGACTTCCAGTCTCAACCGAAGACCCCGGACAGCCAGCCGCAGTGAGAGGCCGTCTCGATCTCTTATCCTGCGGGACACTTGCCTGCGCCCGTTGCCCGTTGGCAGTACGAGGCGGACGTGCTTTCCTTCGTCCGGTTTTGTGGTGGGACAATCCGCCACCTTCTTACCGCACGTCAAGCAGCCCTTTGCGGTGGAGGTAGTCTGAGAGCTTGTGAAGAAATCGGATGCCTACTGCGGACGTCCCTGAACATCCGTG
>CAYYHR010000405.1:0-3348 GCA_964471705.1 uncultured Chromatiaceae bacterium | reverse complement strand
CGCCGAAGGCGTCGCCCTCGAGGTCGAGCGGAGCGAGGAGCCGGAGGATCTCGACGAGGGTCTCGTTCGGGAGGCTCGTGAAGGTGCGCGGCAGCACGCCGCGGAGTTCCTCGTTCTCGGTCTCGATCGCTCCCATCGCGGTGTTTACCGCGCGGCCGAGGTTCTCTCCTTCCGGAAGCGTGAGGAGGCGCGAAAAGCGTGCTCTCTCGGGGAGGTAGAGGACGCCCTTCTCCTGGTAGTCGTACTTGTCGGCCTCCTGCGGTGCGATGCCCTCTTTCTCGAGGTCTTGCTGTGCGTCGATGAAGCGCTTCTCGGCGTAGCGGAGGAAGATGAGGCCGAGGACGGGGGTGGAGAACTGGGAGGGGCGGAGTCCGGTGTTAGCCCACAGTTGGTCTGCGGTGTTTCAGAGGCGGGCTTCGACTTCCTTGATGGTCATGGTGTTCGGTTATCCCTTTGTTGTACGTATTAAACCACAGTCGTCAAGGAAATGCGCTGTGCTCCCCGCAGCGTCTATTCGGCTCCTGAGCCGTTCACCCGCTCCCGCAGCTCCAAGCCTGGCCTGAAGTACGTGCCATACCGACCGGGGAGGGCGACAGGCTCTCCCGTCTTCGGGTTGCGTCCCATGCGGGGCGGCCGGAAGCGGAGGGAAAAGCTGCCGAAGCCGCGGATCTCGATCCTCCCACCCGAGGCGAGAGCGTTACTCAGGTGTTCGAGCATGACCTTCACGGACAACTCCACGTCTTCCTCGCTGAGGTGGTGCAGCTCACTCCTGAGCACATCGATCAATTCAGACCTTGTCACAATACTTTCTCCGTGCGATTTCGGACAGATCGTTCTTGGGGCCTGCAAGGGCAAGGGTATGCCGTACTACAATGGTGCCAGAATAATACCGTAACGTCTGATTGGTGGAGATAGGTATGAACGCACAGAGAACGGACAAAGTGGATCTCGCAAGCTTCTCCGATGAGGAGCTTGAAGGACTGATCCCGCAGATTCAGAAAGAGCTTGAAACGCGCCGGAAGAAGTCGCGACAGGAGGCGTACGCGAAGATGCGGGAGATCGCCGAGGAGGTAGGAATGACGCCCGAGGAGCTTCTGGGGATCGGCGGAGGCGCTGGAAGGCGGCGTCGCGGAGGTGGCAAGGGCAAACGGGTGAAGATGATATGGCAGCACCCTGATGATCCGGAGAAGGTCTACAAAGGCGGGAAGAAACCGGACTGGCTGAAGGAGCTTGCGGAACAGGGTAGAGAGCCCCTGAAGGTTGAGCATTTGTAGATTCTGGACACCACGTATTTGTGGGGTGTCAAGAGTAGCTGGCTGACCGTCAGGTGCAGGGAAGGGTGTATTGACGAACGCTAACGATTTGATACTGTTAGCCTACTATGGAAACACACAAGGAGGAGATAAAGCCCATTGTCCTGGACGCGAGCATCTACGACCACGAGAACGAGTGGGTTGCCCTTGACGCGGCTCGGCAGGTGATCGCCCACGCCGAGCGCCTCCCCGAGCTTCTAAAACGGCTTACCCCTGAACAGGAAGCGCAGCGGCCAACCTTCATGCAGGTTCTCCCACGCAATGTTGTATTCGCCGGCCCTGCCCTATGAAGTATCCGTACTGGACGGCACCGCCAGAACAAAAACACGATCCCTGGGTACGTCGGCCCATCGTGCGGGCGACTCTCGAGGGCCCCGCGCGCGCCTTCACCCTTACCGCGTTGGTCGATAGCGGATCGGACTATTCGCTGTTTCGCGTCGACGTCGCCGAGGCCCTTGGCGTTGATCTCTCAAGCTGCAAGCAGAGTGTGGTATCCGGTATCGAGAACGATCCCGCACCGTGATTTCTTACCGACATCACGGTTACGGTCGAGGATCTGAAGCCGGTGACGATCCCGGTGATGTTTTGGGAACGACAGCCAGTCGCACTCCTTGGCCAGATCGGTTTCTTCGACAGACACAAGATCCGCTTTGAGCGAGATCACAACAGCTTCGAGATCACCCCGATCAAGAAAGTCGCGTAGTTGGCTCCCGTTGCCGGCGCGGGGAGCGGAAACACGGCGTCGCGATCTTGGTTCGCAAAATGTAGGTAAACCGAACCAAGGGCGGGGAAATGGCTTGGTTGAGCCACATTTTCCGGTCGTGAAAACTGAGTATAACTTTACTAACACGCAGTTGTGGGGCGTGCGCTGCTGCCGTGGTGCACTTGGCGATGGGTTGCGCGAGTTTACATAAAGTGTGTTATGCGCAATAACATCTTGATGTAAAAAGAGAAACGCGCAACTCTAGTGTCGCGCGTTTCGGTGGAAATTACCACCCCAAAGAATGTACGACCTGGGAGAGGAACTCGTCTTCGCTCCCTTCGTGGTAGCGATGCAGACGCACATGGAAGTGCTCGGACAGGACTCGCAGGTTCTCCATGTACTCAAGCGTCCACGGGACAAAGTCGACCACGCCACCTTCGCCGACCAACTCGCGGATGCAAGCGATCTGCGGCTCGTAGAGTCTCTCGCTCGGCAGCGCAACAGCGCGATGAACGCCGATCTCATGAAGCCGCAGGACGTTCAGGAGGTCGGTGACGAGCACCAATCCTTCTTCGGCGATCCCTGCAATCTGTGCCCGCAGGACATTGTAGAGTTCCAATCGCCGGTCGAACTGCTTCGGGTACCGGATCGACCGATCCGCTGGCGAGTACCCGGCATAGGCGACCAGCAGGCCCTCGGCGTTATGAAATGGCAGCACCACCTTCCCTGCCATCGACCCCTTGCCGGTGAAGTACCCGACCTCGAATGCCGCTAGGGTTTCGGGTTGGAGTCCGAGTGATTCGAGTATCGGATGCTCGACGTCGATCGACTTCAGGGTAAAGGCGAGTTGCTTGTTGCGAAGCCCCCTGAGATCCGGCTGCACCGGCGCAACCGCGTGCGCAGCGGCCGTCTCTTCGGTAGGGTCGGGGTGGGGTACATCACCTCCCTCCCCTACCGGCTCTTCTTGCCCTTCCCCGTCGTCTCCTTGCATTGCCGGGTCTGTCCCCTGCGGTCGCTTCGGTTTCTCGGATTGCTCGTGCGCCGGCTCCCGCGCCGCCTCTTTCTTGCGTTGCCGCCCCGGTTCCACCTTGAATTGCTTCGCCTCGCTTCGGGACTCGGGAAACCATCCGCTGATGAGCAGCGCGGCCTTCCTGGCGGCCGCACCCTCCTTGCCGACACACACCTCGATCTCCTCTTTACGGACGACGAAGTCGAGTATGTTGCCACCGTAGCGAACACCTTCGCCGGACGTTGCCTTGCACTCGCCGAAGCAATACCAGGCTAGGGCGTGCAAAACGTGCAGAAAGTCCCGCTAAGGAAAACATGTAATTT
>CAYYHR010000404.1:0-3349 GCA_964471705.1 uncultured Chromatiaceae bacterium | reverse complement strand
GATCGGCACATCCGGGTTTCGCTCGCCCGACCAGACAGCGCTTGGAGGATGAAGAAGCGACTTGCACGAGACCATCCCCGACCCTCCCTTTGTGATTCCCCGCAGCGAGCATCCCATCTCGCGCGCCAACATCAGCGAGAATGCACTGAAGGTACTGTATCGCCTGAAGGACGGCGGTTACCAGGCCTATCTCGTCGGCGGGGGCGTACGGGATCTTCTGCTCGGACGAGAGCCCAAGGACTTCGACGTGGCCACCGACGCCACCCCGGAGCAGGTACGCAAGCAGTTCCGCAACTGCCGTCTGATCGGAAGGCGGTTCAGGCTCGCTCACGTGCATTTCGGCCGCGAGATCATCGAGGTTGCCACCTTCCGAGGGGGCGGGCGCGAGGAGACCCTCGAGGGCGAGCGCCACCTGAAGAACGGGATGATCGTGCGTGACAACCTGTACGGTACGCGCGCGGAAGACGCCCTGCGCCGCGACTTCAGCGTCAACGCCCTCTATTACAACATCGCGGATTTCTCCGTCATCGACTACGCGGGCGGACTCGATGATCTGCGAGCCGGTCGCCTGCGGCTGATCGGCGAAGACCCGGTGACGCGCTACCGAGAGGATCCGGTACGGATGCTGCGCGCCGTGCGTTTTGCCTGCAAGCTCGGCTTCAATATCGATCCCGCCTGTGAGCAGCCCCTGTTCGAGCTCGGGCATCTGCTTCGTGACGTGCCGTCGGCACGCCTCTTCGAGGAGGTCCTGAAGCTGCTCCAAACCGGCCTGGGTCAATGCACCTTCGAGAAGCTGCGGCACTATGGGCTTTTCGCTCACCTGTTCCCGGAGACCGAGGAGTGGTTGGCCCGGGAGGACCAGGAGTTTCCCGTCACCTTCGTCAGCCGGGGCCTTGCGAATACGGACCGGCGCATCCAGGAAGACAAACCGGTCACCCCCGCCTTTCTGTTCGCCGTGCTGCTGTGGGAGCCGGTGCGCCGACGCTTCGAGGAACTGCTTGCGCAGGATATGGCACCCGACGAGGCCATGCTCCACGCCTCGGGCGAGCTCTTTGCCCGCCAACGTAACCTGGTGGCGATTCCCAAGCGCTTCGCCCTGACCACGCGGGAGATTTGGGCGCTGCAGCCGCGTCTCGGGCAATGCGACGGCAAACGCCCCTACCGCCTGCTGACCCATCCCAGATTCCGTGCCGCCTATGATTTCCTGGTCCTGCGGTCCGAGGCCGGTGAGGCGAGCTCCGAGCTGGCCGAGTGGTGGACGGTCTTTCAGGAGGGCAATGGACAGGTCCGTGCGTCCATGACCGGGGGGCCGGCCAAGCGCCGGAAACGCCGGCGCCGGCCACGCCAGTCTGCGACTGCGGCCTCGGAAACGGCGGAGAGCTGAGCATGTCCCTGGAGCTGATCGAGGAAATCCCCGCACTGCGTCTACGCATAGGGGGATGGCGGCAAGGCGGCGAGCGCATCGCCCTGGTGCCCACCATGGGCAACCTCCATGAAGGTCACCTGGCCCTGGTCCGGGAGGCACGGAGACTGGCCGACCGCACCGTCGCGAGCATTTTCGTCAACCCCCTGCAATTCGGCCCCAAGGAGGACTTCGGGGCTTACCCCCGTACGCTGGAGCGGGACCGGGAGCTATTGGAGGCCAAGCATACGGATCTCCTCTTCGCGCCCCCCGTTGCGGCGGTCTACCCACATGGGCAGGAAGCGCAGACCCGAGTCGAGGTGCCCGGGCTTTCGGACATCCTCTGCGGAGCCAGCCGCCCCGGACATTTCGTCGGCGTGGCGACGGTCGTGTGCAAGCTCTTCAACATGGTGCAGCCGGACCTCGCGGTCTTCGGGGAGAAGGATTTCCAGCAACTGCTGGTGATTCGGCGCATGGTCGAGGATCTCTGCCTGCCGGTAGAAGTACGGGGATTGGCCACGGTCCGCGAGCCCGACGGCCTGGCCATGAGCTCGCGCAACGGCTATCTGACCCCCGAAGAGCGGACGCGCGCCCCGGCGCTCTTCCGCACCCTGAGCCGCGCCGGTGACCGCCTGCGCACGGGGCTGCCCCCCCGCGAGGTCGAGACCGAGGCGGAAGAGGCCCTGATGGGCGACGGATTTCGCCCGGATTACTTCCGCGTCTGTCGCGCGTCGGATCTCCAGCCGGCAGGCTCGACGGATCGAGACCTGGTGGTGCTCGCCGCCGCCTATCTGGGTAAGGCGCGGCTCATCGACAATCTCTCAGTCTGAGTAGGCGCAATTCTCAAAATCCGGGGGGCGCAGTCCGATGCCAATCCGTCGCCCGCTGGAACCGGTACGCGGCGTTGAGCAACCGGCCCTCCTGGAAGTAGTTGCCGATGATCTGCAGACCCGTGGGCTTTCCGCCCAGGGTACCGATGGGAATGGACATCGCAGGCAGGCCGGCCAGGTTGGCGGCGATGGTGTAGATGTCGTTCAGATACATGGCCACCGGGTCGTCGTTCTTGTCCCCGATGGAGAAGGCGGTCGTAGGGCTCGTGGGTCCCATGATCAAGTCCACCTGCTCGAAGGCACGCATGAAGTCGTCGCTGATCAGGTGCCGGATCCTCTGCGCCTTCAGATAATAGGCGTCATAGTAGCCTGCGGAGAGGACGTAGGTCCCGATCATGATGCGCCGTTTGACCTCTGCGCCGAAGCCCTCCGCGCGGCTGCGCTTGTACATATCTTCTAGGTCCTTCGGATCCTCGCAACGGTGGCCGTAACGCACGCCGTCGAACCGGGCGAGGTTGGAGGAGCATTCGGCTGGGGCCACCACATAATAGGCAGGCAGGGATAGGGGACTGTTGGGCAGGCTGATCCTGCGGACGCTTGCACCGAGGCGCTCGAACTCCACGAGTGCCGTCTCGACGGCAGCGGCAATTCCGGGATCCAGCCCTTCTCCGAAATACTCCTTCGGCAGGCCGATGCGTAGACCCGCCAGATCCAGATCCAATCCATCTGCGTACTCCGGCACCGGCTCCTTGGAGCTGGTGGAGTCCTTGGGATCGAAGCCGGCCATGGCCTGGAGCAGGATGGCGACATCTTCGGCGCTACGGGCCATCGGACCCGCCTGATCCAGGCTCGAGGCGAAGGCGATCATGCCCCAGCGCGAGACCCGCCCGTAGGTGGGCTTGAGTCCGGTAATGCCGCACAGCGCAGACGGCTGACGGATGGAGCCGCCAGTGTCGGTACCGGTGGCCGCCGCACACAGGCGCGCGGCCACCGCCGCCGCCGAGCCGCCGGAGGAGCCTCCGGGCACACACTTCTCATCCCAGGGGTTCTTCACCGGGCCGTAGAAGCTGGTCTCGTTGGAGGAGCCCATGGCGAACTCGTCCATGTTGGTCTTGCC
>CAYYHR010000403.1:0-3350 GCA_964471705.1 uncultured Chromatiaceae bacterium | reverse complement strand
CAGGATTGAGAATTCTATCCAAGGAGATCCGATCTCGAAACTTGGCTACCAACACGGATTCCGGTTTATCGTGCAGCTTCGGAAACAGGTTGAATTTGTGGATTATATCCAGGAGTCTCTGTGAAGCCATGACGCGTTCTTGGATATAGGCAAGACGTTGGTCCGCATATCCAACAACGGTCGATTGCACGAAATGCTCGGGGATCTGTTGTGATTCGATAGAGACCGTGGCCGAGGCACGATAGATCGGCGGCAACACATTGATGACAACGACGGCAACAGCCAATACAAGAAGGAACGGGATTAGCCCGTACCAGATGCGCCGTTTGGCAATTGCCAAGTAGGCACTAATATTGAGTGTTTGTTCCATAGAAAACGTTTATAGCTAGCCCACATGGGAATGTCGGTCTTTCAATTCCCGATGATGTGCGAACTTCTCCGCACTAGAGATGCGGAGCGGCGTTCGTACAAATCGACCTCACGAACAAACTTACCGCGTGAATTCCTACACTAGATCCAGCAATTTCCCAGATAGCCGACAATGGCCCCTATCGAGCGATAGTAGTTCGCGTTGTCACAGATGATTGTGATGAGTTTAGCAAAAAGCGATTCTCGGCATTCGTATGTTGGATGTCGATCGCGTCGTTGATGTTTAGGTATTGGCGACCGGTGTTGCTCGAGACAAGGTACTTTTCCCTCGTCCGATCCAGTGTAATTGATTAGCGACATACAACTCTTTGTTTTCAATTGGTTACGCGCTCGACGGCTGTTTAAAAGGCGGTTTTGAGCCGATCTCGGCCCCAATTTGGTGACGTCGTCGATCGTAACCTATTGTTTTTTCTGGTACCGCAGTGCGAGTGGGTCGCTAATCAATTACGATCCAGTCGTAGCAGAGCGTCGGGTTGTGGCGTGTGACTGAGTCGGTCTAAAGTGCAGGTGCTCTTGCCGATGCCACATTGCCGTATACATAGCCTTTGAAATATCTGCGAGCGGTGTCCGGTTCCATCAGTACAGTGTGGCAACAGCCACGGCTATGCGTCCGCTGCCAAGCAAGATCGCTGCGCTTACGTGATGCCCTTCCGGCACGTTCCGTGCCACACGGAGGACCGCGCACAGTTCCTCAAGCTCTTGGTTATCAAATTGCCAGTCGAACATGCGGTTAATTCTAGCTCAAGACGTCAAATAGATACAGGTCGCGCCTGATCCGTCATCTCGTTATGAGGTCGGTATAGTAGACCCCATGTCGAGAACAAGTTCCTTCTGAGTTTAAGCTGCACTGGTTGCTTCGACTGCAGCGTTCTGTTGCTGCTCCGGCTCGGCGGCGGCTTTGTCCCCGGCTGCGCTACGCTCCGCAGGGGGCGAACCCGTGGTCAAGCCAAAAAGATCCAAGATCCTGGGCGCCACCCGACTTCTCCAGAGCTGTACACAGTCTCGGGCGTGCGGTTACCCAACCCATGATGTGCCCGCTCGCCGTTGTAGAAGACGAAATTTCTGGGGAACCTAATTTTTGCAAGGCTTTCATGTTCGGGGCAAGCCTCCGTTCATGATGGGTAGTACAATACTGAGCATCGCCACAGCGGCATTGCCTTTCTCACGCCCGCGGATATCCATTACGGACGGACAACGCAGATTCTGTAAACCCGCTCGGCCACCCTGGATGCCGCCTTCGAGGCCCATCCGCAATGCTTCAAGTGCAAGCGTCCCTTTCCTTTATCGCTGCCGGGTCCGTCTGGATCACCCCCCCCGGCCGACGATGCCACGAAAGAGTAACCGTTTAGTCCCCGGGGTCCGAAAGCGGAGAACAGTTTGATCTATGAGGAAAATGACCAGCGATGACGCCGATCGCATCCTGGATCGCCTGCGTGCCGCGCTGTCCTAGTCGTGCGTATCCAACCCCCACAGCTCACAGCTAGCCTGAAGCGCGCTCTCGCCCCCATCTACCTGATCTGCGGTGACGAGCCGCTCCAGCTCGGCGATGCGGCCAAGGCGGTGCGGGATGCCGCCCGCCCCCGGGGCTTCGAGGAACGGGAGCTGCTGGAGTGCGAACCGGGCTTCGATTGGGGGCGCCTCAGGGCCGCTGCCGACACCCTTTCCCTCTTCTCCAGCCGCAAGCTCATCGAGCTGCGCTTGGGCACCGCCCGCATCGGTCGAGATGGCAGTGAGGCGGTGCGCGCCTATTGCAGCAAACCGGCCCCGGACAACCTGTTGCTGATCCTGGCCCCGCGGCTGGAGAGCAGGGAGCTCAAGGCCAAATGGGTGCAGGAGCTGGACCGGATTGGCGTGGTGATCCAGGTACGCCAGATTGAGGGGCGGCGATTAGTCGCCTGGATCGAGCAGCGTCTGCGCGAGCGCGGACTGCGGGCGGCCCCGTGGGTCGCCGGTCTGCTGGCCGAGCGTGTCGAGGGGAACCTGTTGGCTGCGGCCCAGGAGGTTGAGAAGCTGTGTCTGGTCTATGGTGAGGGCGACCTGGACCGGGAAAGGCTGGTGGGCGCGGTCTCGGACAGCGCCCGTTACGACCTGTTCGACCTCACGTACGCCGCCCTGAGTGGGGACCGTGCCAGGGTTCACCGTATTCTGAACGGACTAGCCGCCGAAGGTACTGTGTCTTCCCTGGTCCTCTGGGTCCTGGCGCGCGAGATCCGTATGCTGGCGGCCGTCTCACATGCCGCCAAACGAGGGGAAACCGCCGCCGCCTTTCGCCGGCACGGCGTCTGGGAGTCTCGACAAGCCCGCATCCTCGCAGCCTTGAAACGCCTTCCGGAAGTGCGCCTTCAGGACCTGGTGGTCCGCTGCGCACGGGTCGATCTGGAGATCAAGGGCTTGGCCACCGGCGATCCTTGGCAGACTCTTGCAACGATCGCCGACGAGCTGGCGGGCGGAGCCTTCGCTGGCGATGGGGATACCTGGTCCATAATGCGGATATCGGAAGGTTCCAGGACCCATTCTCGATGAACAGGATTTTTCTGAAAGGCACGCTGAAGCGTTGGAATGATGATAAGGGATTTGGGTTTATCGGTCTGACAGAATGGAGGCGGAGATGTATTTATCCATATATCTGCGTTGGAATCGAGCCGCCGCCCCGTCGTTGGGGACGTGATCGTTTTTCAAATCGACACAGATGAGGATGGAAGGAAGAGAGCGGTTAATGCCAGGATAGAAGGTGTTGAGAGGGCTGAGAAAATGCCTGGCCGACGCGCTGTTAAGGTCAAGAAGAGGAATAAGCTCGGGTCGACTGCTTTCACCCTTAGGAACGAGTCAACAATAAGTTAGACAATGAATTTTCTATCAAGTTAATAAATGTATGGTATCTGATTGATAAAACGATGCTCTTCATGGGAAGATGGGATTTT
>CAYYHR010000402.1:0-3363 GCA_964471705.1 uncultured Chromatiaceae bacterium | reverse complement strand
CGAGCGGGGAGGACAAAGAGGGTCGCCTCGGCTACGGGTTGTCGTTCGACCAGGAATTCGGGCCGATCCTCGGTGCCTTTCTGCGCTGCGGATGGCAGAATGAAACAGCGGCCGTGGACTACAGGTCTCTGTATTCCGGTGGTTTCAGTGTCAGCGGCAAGGGATGGAACCGCGACGAGGACAATGTCGGCATCGGCTATGCCTACCTGGACGGTGGGAACGAGGACATCGATCACTCGCGGGTCTTCGAAGCCTATTACCGCGCTGGGCTCAACGATTATGCGGCCGTCATGGCCGATATCCAATACATGAAGGATGCCGTCGAAGAAGTCGATCCTTGCCAGGACAACCCGGCGGGCTGGATCTTCGGACTGCGCGTCACTGCGGAGTTTTGAGAGTCGTGCACGCTGACGACGGTGCGAAACCCTTTCCGTTGAGCATGGCGGGCGAGGACGTCCTCGTGCGCATTCACGCGTTGCGTGCAGGGCGGGGACTGGCCCGGAGGCTCACCGATTTCGGGCTGAACGTCGGTAGCGAGATTCGCATCGTCCGGCGGCAGGGGGCGGGACTTCTGGTCGCCCGGGGCGAGAGCCGTATCGCCCTCGGGTCCGGCATGGCCGCAAAGATCCTGGTAATCCCGGCTTAGGCAAGAGCGTCGATCCGGCTTCGGTGCCGGGCCGGGTCTGCGCCCGGCAGCGCGGAGCGCGACATAGTTTTCAACTGCAGGAGAGAGTCATGAGCACGACCCTGAGAGACCTCGCGGTAGGAGACCGGGGACGGGTCGCCGGTTACGCGGAAGGCGGTAAGGCGTACCGCAAGAAGCTGCTCTCGCTGGGACTGACGCCGTGGCCGAGCTCGAGGTCGTGCGCGTCGCCCCCATGGGAGATCCCGTGGAGATCCGGGTGCGCGGCACTTCGGTAAGCCTGCGCAAAGGCGAGGCAGAGGCGCTGCAGGTGGAGAAGGTGGTATGAGTGGAGAGCTCACGATCGGAGTCGTCGGTAACCCGAATTGCGGAAAAACGACCCTGTTCAACGCCCTGACCGGTGCCAAGCAGCGCGTCGGCAACTGGCCGGGGGTCACGGTGGAGCGCAAGGTCGGCCAATACCGTTTCGAAGGGACCTACTTCGAGCTGGTCGATCTGCCGGGCACCTATTCGCTGGACGTTGCCGACCGGGAGCTGTCGCTGGACGAGCAGATCGCGCGCGACTACGTCCATGCGCGTGAGGCGGACCTGATCGTCAACATCCTCGATGCATCGAATCTGGAGCGCAATCTCTATCTCACGACCCAGTTGGTCGAGATGCGGGCTCCCCTGCTGCTCGTCCTCAACATGGTCGACGTCGCCGAGCACAAGGGGATGCGCATCGACGCGGCAAGGCTGGCCGACCGCTTGGGTTGTCCGGTAGTGCCGGTGGTCGCCTCGCGGGGCACGGGGATCGAGCTGCTGAAGCGGGCATTGCTGGAGGCGGTCGAGCAGCAACCCGTGTCAACGGCGCAGATCCGCTACGACACTGCCGTGGAAGACGCCATTGCTGCCTTGGTCCCGAAGGTCTCGGTAGCCGCCGAGCGAAACGCCGATTCCCCGCGCTGGTTGGCCGCGCGTCTGCTCGAAGGTGATGACTTGGCACGCGAGCTCGTCGGTGATGCGGTATCCGAGCAGGAGCTCACGGCTATCGTCGGCGATCTGGCCGACGAGATCGACATCCTGCTCGCGGACGCCCGCTACGGCCTTGCCCATGCCCTGACCCGGGAAGTCATCGAGCAGAATCGCAAGGTTTCCACCAACCTCTCCGATCGCATCGACCGGGTCATGCTCAACCGGGTGCTGGGTATACCCATCTTTCTTTTTGCCATGTACCTGATGTTCATGTTCACCATCAACATCGGCGGCGCGTTCATCGACTTCTTCGATCTCTTTGCCGGAACCCTGTTCGTGAACGGTTTCGCGGAGGTCCTGGGCCGACTCGGCTCTCCCGAGTGGCTGACGGTGGGCCTGGCAAGCGGCATCGGCGGGGGCATGCAGGTCGTGGCTACCTTCATCCCCATAATCACCGCCCTTTTCCTCTTCCTGTCGGTGTTGGAGGACTCCGGCTATATGGCCCGCGCCGCCTTCGTGATGGACCGCTTCATGCGTGCCATCGGACTGCCGGGCAAGTCGTTCGTTCCACTGATCGTCGGCTTCGGCTGCAATGTGCCGGCGATCATGGCGACCCGCACGCTGGAGAACCAGCGCGACCGGATTCTCACCGTGCTGATGGCCCCCTTCATGTCCTGCGGCGCCCGCCTGCCGGTCTACGCTCTGTTCGCCGCCGCCTTCTTTCCGGTCGGCGGCCAGAATCTGGTCTTCGCGCTCTACCTGATCGGTATCGCAGTCGCCGTTCTCACCGGGCTGATCATGAAGACGACCCTGCTGCGGGGTGAAGGCGCCCCCTTCGTCATGGAGCTCCCGCCCTATCACCTGCCGACCCTGCGGGGCGTGCTGATCCGCACCTGGGATCGCACTCGCGGATTTCTGTTCCGCGCCGGCAGAGTGATCGTCCCCATGGTGCTGGTCATCAACGTGCTCAACAGCATCGGCACCGACGGCAGTATCGGGAACGAGGACAGCGACAAGTCTCTGCTCGCCGAGATCGGCCGCACAGTTGCGCCCGCCTTCTCCCCCATGGGGCTCGAACAGGACAATTGGCCCGCGGCCGTCGGCATCTTCACCGGCGTGCTGGCCAAGGAGGCCGTGGTCGGCACCCTGAACGCCACCTACTCCGCATTGGGTGCGGCGGATGCGGGGGGTATCGAGAAAGCGCGGACCCCGTTCTCGCTGAGCGGTGGAATCTGGGAAGCCTTCGCCACCATTCCCGCGAATCTGGCCGCTGCCCTGGGCTCCTGGTCCGATCCTCTGGGTCTGAATGTGGGTGATGTGGGCAACCGGAAGCTTGCCGCCGAGGAGCAGGACGTAAACGCCGGTACCTTCGGCGCCATGGCCGCCCGCTTCGACGGCCAAGCAGGGGCCTTCGCCTATCTGCTCTTCATCCTGCTCTATTTCCCCTGCGTGGCCGCGATCGCGGCTATCTACCGCGAGACCACGCCGGGTTGGGCCTTGTTCATAGCCGGATGGACGACGGGTCTGGGTTACATGATCTCGACCATTTTCTACCAGGCTGCGATCTTTACCCGTCACCCCGGCGTCTCCCTGGCATGGATCGGCGCAATGGGGGCCATCTTTCTGTTCGTGGTGCTCGCGATGCGATACGGGATACGGCGGGATCCTTTGTCGGCACCTATCGCAACCACTGAGGCCGCCTGAACCGGCAAGAGAGCTGCAATGATCCTTTCCGATCTCACCCATTACCTCGCCGAGCAGAAGCG
>CAYYHR010000401.1:0-3365 GCA_964471705.1 uncultured Chromatiaceae bacterium | reverse complement strand
CCAAGAGGGCTTCTCCGCCTTAGCGGATCGCGTCTTACCATTGAGGGAAGCAGGAAGGCCAGACCCGATACGGATATCGCCTTTCACGCCAAACCAAGTAAAACAGTCTGACATTCGTCAATGCCACCGTTCACCGCAATGGCTAACCTAGCTTGTAGTCAAATGCCGAAATCCGAATGTGCCGAGAGATCGGCGCGGAAGGGAACAACCAAGCATGAGCGACTCCTAGGCCCGCACGGATGTCGGCCGAAGCGCCACTGAGGTCTCGGTGATGAGTGGTGAAACCATGACCAAGTCAAAGCTCGACCGGGGGACGAAGATCTATATCGGCGTCCTGGCAGCCATCGCCCTGGCTATCCTGGTCGCCTGGCTCCTCAGCCTTGATCCACGCGTATGGAAGGTCAATGACCGCTTGGAGCAAGACCCAGAGATCTCCGCCTATCCGTTCCCCTTTCGCGTGCTGGAGATCAGTAACGGCGTCGCGGTAGTTGCTAGTCCCCGTTCCCCACAAGTGTCGGTGATGAGCTTCCTCGGCATCGTCGATCCCGCGCTGCGCGGCACCGACCCGGACTCACCCGCGGCTGTTGCTGCGCAAAAAGAGCTGGCGGACATTCAGGGGCGGGTACGCAAGCTGGTCGAGGCCGAGCCCGAGATCAAGCGCGTCAGCTGGCGGGTGGATGTGGATTGGCTCGCAGCGCACGGCGTGCAGCTTCAGCCGTAACCGAGGGAATGTTGGTAAAGCGGGAGGATGCGAAAATGGCAATTTCGCCGCGCATGACCATCCTGTTCGACAACTACCCCGGCCTTCCAGGTCTTGAGAGCTTGTGGGGATTCGCGGCGGTTTTCCAGATGCCGGAGCGGACCGTCCTGTTCGATACCGGCAGCAATGGACGTGTACTGCTCCGGAACATGGCCGCCCTCGGAATCGAGCCAACCTCCATCGACTTGTTGTTCCTCTCCCATCCTCACTGGGATCACATCGGGGGGTTGGATTCCGTCTTGGAGCTGAACCCACGAATGCCCGTCGTGGTCCACGAAGCGTTCTCCAAGCATCTGATCCGGGATCTCGATAGCCAGTGTCCGGAGCTGATTGTGGTGGGGAAAGAGCCGATGCAGCTGGCACCTGGCATCTTCTCCACCGGGGTGCTCGACAGCGAGCCTCCGGAACATGCCATGGTGATCGTCTTGCCAGACTCGGTCCTCGTGATCAGTGGGTGCGCACATCCCGGCATGGAGGCAATTGTCGAGCACGCTAGGCGCTTTCTGGACAAGAGAGCCGATTGGGCGATCGGCGGCTTTCATCTCATGTACGCAGACAGCGCCCAGATCACGCGATCGATCCGCTCCCTTCAGGATCTCGGTGTACGCTTCGTGGTTCCAACACATTGCACCGGCGAAGAGGCGGTGGCCGCGTTTCGCCGTGCCTATGGCTCGTGCTGCATTTTCGGTGGAGTCGGACGCGAAATTGTCTTCGACAAGCACGCGGTATCATCGCTCGCGACCTGGGCGTGAAGATATTGCCTGCTTCCCGCTATTCCAACTCCTTAACGGCAAACATCTTTGCATTTGCGGTGGCTGCAATAACCCCATCAACAGTGATTACAGCTTCTGTGGTCAACAAAGCCGAGAATTTCCTTTTTATTACCGATTTGATCTCTATCTCTCTATTGGTAGGTATCGGGTTCTTGTATTTTATATTCAACTCTGCCGTAACACACCGCAGATCTCTGGACAAACAAGCGTGAACCATTGCCCCATCGAGTATAGAAGCCGTAACGCCTCCATGAATGAATCCTCTCCACCCCTCGAAATCCTCTGGTAATACAGTTCTGCATAACGCACTCTGATTCTCTTTATCTATCTCGTAGCAAAGATTCAGACCTTTTCCGTTTTTCGAGCCACACACAAAACACTTACCGTCATTTATCACTTTCCAACCAAATCATGCGAAAAAATCCGCTGGTGAGAGAAAAGTTGCGCAGTTTGCGGCCAAGTGCCCGATCCAACAAGGATAACATCGCTCCCCTCCGCCACGGCAAGCAGCAATCGAAGGCGAACTCATATGGTTGCCCCCCTGGCGTCATCCGCATGTATCCGGTCCTGCTCGAGAATCGAGCGGTTCTCCGATTCCTTCATCGTCAGCCAGTTTTATGCATCGAATCAGGGCGCCTCCGTTTGCTGGAAAGGTAGAATGAAGTGGCAGCGAAACGCGCGGTCGGCGCCGTTGCAGGGCCTTGCAGCTAGGCCGGTCCCGAATCTGTGTAAGCTCTCTGGGCTGCCGAAGCCGGTGGAAATACTTACCGGCCGAGCAATAGTCGTCTAAATCACGCACTGAATACAACAGAATCTCCTATTCTGCCATAGGCCGATAGGGGTCCGATCTAGAAGTAAAGAGAAAAATGCAGTTCTCGAAAAAAGTGCGACAGGACTGGGCTCCGATTCTGTTCTTCGGGGTCGTTGTCGCCGCCAAGACCTATTATCTGATCCTCAACCTGAGCACCAGCAAGGAACTCTGGGGGCTGCTCGGGAATATCGGCCACCTTGCAGAATACGGACAGGGCGCCGCCTATTTCCTGACTGGTAGCCTCTCCTACATCCTGTACTACGTGATCGCCCTCGCCTTCGATATCTTGGTCTTCTTGAGCTTCATCGGGCGCACCCAGGCCAAGGCCCGCCCAGAGGGATTCTGGGAGAACGTCTATCCGTTGATCACCGTGTTCCTACCAGTGATCGGATATACGTTGCTCTTCATTCCTGAAGTGCGACAGCTCGTTCCCGGCTATTCGCGAAGTACCCTGGAGCTCATGCACGAAATCAGCCCGATCTTCCCCTTCTACATGAGTCTGGTGGGTACCTTGACTGGACTCGTCGGGGCGGCGTTCAGCATCTGGGCGATCAGTTACTTGAGGCGCTCGTTCGGCCTGCGTACCGCCGTCCGCAAACTGGTTACACGCGGCCCTTACCGCTGGGCCAGACACCCGCTCTACGCGGGCGAGATCGTGCACATCCTCGGTCTTGCGATTCTCTCCGGTACCCCCGTCGGCTTTTACCTGTTCGCGGTAGCTGTCGCCCTGCAAATAGGACGGGCCAAGATCGAGGAGCGCAAATTCCTGCGCTCGGTGCCCGAGTACGCCGCGTACCGGGAAACCACTGGCTTCCTGTGGCCGCGGCTGCGGATGCGTAAGACGGTATAGGAAGAGTCGTGGTCGTGAATCCCCGAGCTCGACTCATGGATTTTTCGAAGGAAGCGACAAAACACCAAGGCGGAAGGTCCAACCGAACCAACTGCAAAGGGAGGCAAAAATGACTTCCATAGCCAATGATCAAGACTTGAAACACGCACTCGTCGGACTGAGTCCAGTACA
>CAYYHR010000400.1:0-3395 GCA_964471705.1 uncultured Chromatiaceae bacterium | reverse complement strand
GAGTGCGGATGATGGCGCTGCAGCGTGAGGCCATCATCCGCCCTTTGTACTCCACATAGGTTTTCGCGTCTGACATAGTGTTCTGCCCCCCAACTACGACTGTGGAGGGCACCATGAACATTGATCTACGTCCCAGCACACGCCGGATGATCGAAGAGTCCCCGGCGGAGAATGAGGCCATCGCTTTCATCGAGTGGCTTCGCACCGAGCGCTACACTGACTACACCATCGACTGCCATATTCGACGGCTGCTGTTCGTAATGCCGCGGCTGTGGTCCGGCTCTTCGCCGCCGGTTCTCCGGGAAGCCGACCTCCTGGTCGTGTTTGGCCGCGAACACCATCCCCGCTCGCGATTCCATGTTTTCGCCGGCACCCGGCGCGTCTACACCCGTTATCTGCGCGCGCAGGGACGCCTGGCGCCCGAGCCCGCCCCACCCTCTGAGGATATTATTCTTCAGTATGATCAGTATCTTACAGATGTTCGCGGTCTATCTGTTTCGACCCGCACTCACCATATCATCACTTTGCGCAGGCTGTTGGCGCACGTTCTGAGCCCACGGCGATCCCTGCAGAGGCTCTCACGCAACAATCTCGAGCGTTTCATCCTCGAGCGCAGCCGGAAGGTCTCCCGTCACTCCCTGCAGCACGAGGTCGCGCACCTGAGGGCGTTCTTGCGCTATGCGTATGATGCAGGTCTGGTGCACGAGCGCCTCGACGAGCTCGACACGCCGCGCACCTATCGCGACGAGCTACCGCCGCGAGCGCTACCCTGGCCGAGTGTGCTGCAGCTGCTCCGATCCATCGACCGCACCAGCCGCGGCGGATGGCGCGACCTGTGCCTCCTGCATCTGATTGCCTACTACGGGCTGCGTCCGAGTGAGGTGATCGCGCTGCGCCTTGACTCGATCGACTGGGAGCAAGAACTCCTTCACGTCTATCAGTCCAAGACGCGCTCGCCACTGACGCTTCCGCTCGACGCGCACACGCTGCAGCTGCTGCGTGACTACTTGCAGCACGGCCGCGCCGGCTGCGCCAGCGCCTCGTCGATGCTCTTCCTGCGGGCGCGCTGTCCATACATCCCGCTCGAACGCACTGCCGTCGGAGACATTTTCCGCAAGCGCATGCGCGAGGCAGGACTGCCGGACTGCGCCAAGCACGTATACCGGCTGCGACACACGTTCGCGATGCGCTTGCTCAGCCGCGGTGTGGGTATGAAGGCGATCGGAGACGTTCTCGGGCATCACAGCTTCTACGGCACAAGTGCCTACTTGAGACTCGATGTGGCCATGCTGCGTAGTGTTGCTCTCCCAGTTCCGTGCGCGGTGGGAGGGAGCCATGTGTAAGCCATCTCCGCTGCATCGCTTTGACGCTGCCGTGCAGGCGTACATCTCGAGTCGGCGCGCTCTCGGGCGTGCCATCCGGGTCGACGAGTACGTGCTGCACCGCCTGCGGGCCTGTCTCGCACAGGCTGGCTACTCCGACCTCGACGCCCAGAGCTTCGAGCATTGGCGCCGCCAGCTCCACCACTGCGCCCACAACACCCAGGTCGACTGGGCGATGATGATTTATCGGTTCTGCCGCTACCGTCGGCGTCGCGAGAACCGATGCTTTCTGCCTCAGCGCGGGACGCTCGGGCGCCATCGGCCGTATCCGCTACCCACGCCGATTGAGGCTGACCAGGTCTGGCAACTACTCGACTTCATCGACCGCCGTCCGTCAAGTGCCGGTCGTGCCCTGCCACACGCCGTCCACCGTATCGCCATCGTGCTGATGTACACGGCGGGCCTTCGTCGCGGCGAGGTGGCCCGACTGCGTATGGAGGACGTCGATACAGAGACGGGCGTCCTGCGGATCCGGGGTTCAAAGTTCCACAAGTCCCGGTGGGTACCTCTCTCCCCGAGCGCCACCCGAGAGCTGCGCGTGTACCTGCGCGTCAGGGCAGCGTTCGTTCCGCGCACCGAGCACAACGCGATGCTGCTCTGCAGGTGCGCCGCGCGTGGCTACACCGCTGAAGGACTGAGCAAGGCGATACGCGATGTAATGCGCCGCTCAGGCATCTGGACGAATGCCCAGCGCGTGCCACGTGTACACGACTTTCGCCACGCTTTTGCGGTGGAGGCGCTGCGCCGCTGGTACGAGGAGGGTCGTGACGTACAGTCCGAGCTTCCCAAGCTCTCGATGTACATGGGGCACGTATCGATCGCTTCGACCACCTATTACCTACGCTTCATGCCGGCGGTAGTCGCCCTTGCGAGCCAGCGTTTCGCCAGCTCGTGCGTAGAACTGATTGACGGAGGTGCTGCATGAGTCGCAAGAACCCTACGGCCTTGGGCCGCGATCTGGTCACGTTCTTCGAGGATTTCCTCCCCGTCCAGCGGGGCCTAAGCCCCCACACGATCCGCAGCTACCGCGACGCGTTGCTGCTGCTTCTACGCTTCACGGCGCGGGAGCTGCACCGCACGGTGGACCGTCTGGACGTGCCGGATCTCACCGTAGAACGCATCACACGCTTCCTTGCCGCGCTCGAAGCCGAGCGCCACAACAGCATCGCCACCCGTAATGCGCGACTCGGAGCGATCCACGTCTTTGCACGCTACCTCGCCGGGCAGTGCCCAGAGCATTTGGGCACCCTGCAGCGGATCATCGGCATGCCGTTCAAGCGAGGGGCGGTAGAGGCTCCGATCGAATATCTTGATCGTGCCGAGCTCGACGCGCTGCTCAAGAGCATTGATCGTTCAACGGAACTCGGCCGGCGCGACTACGCGCTTTTTGCGTTCATGTTCAACACCGGCGCCCGAGTCCAGGAAACGCTCAATGTCCGCGTTGCCGACGTGCGCCTCGAGGCTCCGCCGCAGGTACGGCTGCTCGGCAAGGGTCGCAAGGCACGGACCTGTCCGCTGTGGCCGGCAACGGCACGCCTCCTGCGCGACCTGATCGCCGAACGAAGTGGCTTTGTCGACGAGTCGGCCTCTCCGCTCGTCTTCACGAACGCCCGCGGGGCGCCCCTGACGCGCTACGGCGTGTGCTACCTTCTACGCCGCTACGTGCAGAAGGCGTCGCAAGTCGCACCATCCCTCAAGAGCAAGAAGCTTCACCCGCACTCGATCCGGCACAGCACGGCGGTGGCGCTGCTCAAGTCCGGCGTCGACTTCGCAACCATCAGTCATTGGCTCGGCCACGCAGGCCTGAACACTACCATGCGTTATGCCCGCGCCGATCTCGATCTCAAGCGCCAGGCTCTCGCTCAAGTGTTCCCGGACGCCGTGGCCCCACCGCCCGGCGGGCGATTGCTGCTGGACGGCACCGACCTCGCCGGCTGGCTGCGCAAGCTCTGAAATATGTGGAGGCCTCCCGCGCGAAAACGCGGGAGGCCTGTGCATGATGATGCACTACTT
>CAYYHR010000399.1:0-3397 GCA_964471705.1 uncultured Chromatiaceae bacterium | reverse complement strand
CTCGACCTTCACCTCGATCAGATCGTCGCCTTCATCCGCCACATCAATCCCTGGATAGCTGCCGCCACGCTGGCAGGTGTCGGTGCGCTCGGGGTCCAGGTCTTGCTCAGATATCGGGAGCGCGAGCGGACCGGATCTCGAGCGGGAACGCCAGGAGACTAGGACCCAGTCCCTCCTCCCGATGCCCTCCCCTGCCGCCGTCCGGTTGTCGTTCCATCGATGAAGAGACCCATGCGGAAAACTGAGATCGCATTTGCACTGGCGGCTTGCGCTTGGGCGATGATCGCGTATGCCGACGAGAGAACGCCCCAGTACGTCGGGCGCGCCCGATGCGCTACGTGCCATGCGCAGGAGACCACCCGCTGGACCGGCTCCCAGCATGATCTGGCCATGCAGGAGGCGACCGACGCCACCGTGCTCGGGGACTTCAATGACGCCTCCTTCGAGCAGTTCGGCGTCGTCTCCCGTTTCTACCGCAAGGACGGCCGCTTCATGGTCCGCACCGACGGCCCGGACGGGAAGCTTCACGACTATCCGATCAAGTACACGTTCGGCGTCTTCCCCCTGCAGCAGTACCTGATCGAATTTCCCGGCGGGCGCCTGCAGGCGCTCGACATCGGTTGGGACGCTCGTCCCGAGGAGCAGGGCGGTCAGCGCTGGATGCACCTGCATCCGGACGACCCGGTGCACCACGACGACGTGCTGCATTGGACAGGGCCGAACCTGAACTGGAACTACATGTGCGCGGACTGCCACTCCACGAATCTGAAGAAGGGCTACGACCCCGGCAGCGACAGCTACCACACCACCTGGTCCGAGATCGACGTGTCCTGCGAGGCCTGCCACGGTCCGGGCTCCCGACACATCCAGTGGGCCGAGGCGAAGGCCAAGGGCGAGACATCGGATCTGCCCGACATGGGCCTGACCGTCCGCTTCGACGAGCGCAACGGAGTAGCTTGGCCGATCGACCCCGCCACCGGGAAGGCGAAACGCTCCAAGCCCCGGAAATCGACCAAGGAGATCCAGGTCTGCGCCCGCTGCCACAGCCGGCGCAGCCAGCTGACCGAGCAGCCGATCGCCGGGCAGCCCTTCCTCGACGGCTTCCGCCCGGCGCTGCTCACCGAGGGGCTCTACTACCCGGATGGGCAGATCCAGGACGAAGTCTACGTCTGGGGCTCGCTTCTCCAGAGCAAGATGTACCACGCGGGCATCACCTGCTCCGACTGCCACGACCCCCACGCCGCCGACGTCCGGTTACCCGGCGACGCCGTCTGCTACCAGTGCCATCCCTCCGACCGCTACGCGACCGAGAAGCACCACTTCCACCCCGAGGGCTCGACCGGCGCGAGCTGTATCGAGTGCCACATGCCGCCGACCACCTACATGGTGGTCGATGCCCGGCACGATCACAGCTTCCGCATCCCGCGCCCCGACCAGACGCTCACCCTGGGCACGCCGAACGCCTGCAACAAGTGCCACGCGGAAAAGACACCGCAGTGGGCAGCGGATCAGGTCAAAACCTGGTACGGCAAGTCCCCCCAGGGATTTCAACACTATGGACCGGCCTTCTATGCGGCCCGGACACAGCTGCCTCGAGCCGGCGAGCTGCTCCGGGAAATCGCAGCGGATTCCGGGCAGCCGGCCATCGCCAGGGGCACCGCCCTACAGGAGCTGGGCGCCTATCCGGACCAGGCAAGCCTGGCCCAGGTCCGCCAGGGACTGAACGCCGAGGACCCGCTGGAACGCCTGGGTGCTCTGGACGCCCTGGAGTCCTTCGGACCAGCCCAGCGCCTGCTCGCCGTTAACCTGCTCTGGGACGACATCAAAGCGGTGCGCATCGAGGCCGCCCGCTTGCTCGCGGCTCTGCCTTCCGATCGGCTACCGGAGCAGGTCAAGGGGCAGCTTTCGAAGGGGATCCAAGAGTACACCGCAGCACAGGAGCTCAATGCCGAGCGCCCGGAGGCCCAGCTCAATCTGGGCACTCTGTATGCGGACCAGGGGCGGAATCAGGACGCAGAGCTGTCTTATCGCAAGGCCATTCGACTCCAACCCCGCTTCGTCCCGGCCTACGTCAACCTGGCCCATCTACTCGGCCAGCAGCAACGCGATCAGGAGGCGGACACCCTCCTGTGGCGTGGGCTCGAGCTCGACCCGAAAAGCGCCGACCTCGAGCACGCCCGCGGCCTCTCGCTGGTGCGGCAAAAGAGGCTCGACGCTGCCGTTGCAGCGCTCGCGAAGGCGGCCGAGCTGGCCCCCGACAACGCCCGCTACGGCTACGTCTATGCGGTGGCCCTGCAGTCCACAGGCAAGCTGGATCAGGCCATCCAGGTGCTGGAGGACACGCATCGGAGACGCCCGGGCGACGTCGATACCCTCGTTGCCCTTGTGACCTTCCATCGCGATGGCGGGCACCCGACGGAGGCGCTGAAATACGCCCGCGAGCTTCAGGAGCTGATGCCGGACAATCCCTCGGTAGATCAGCTGGTACGGGAGCTCGGTGCCCCGCAGGAATGAGGTGGTCGGCCAGGACCCCCAGCACCAGCACGCGGATGGGAAGCAGGCTCGGGGACCCAGCCGCCACAGGCGCTTGTCTCCGCGGAAACAAGGAGCTAGCATCCGAATACCGTTAAGGAATTCAAGGAAAGGGCACTCGGTATGCACCCTGCGCATGCTCCCCAGGGCGACGGTCACATCCCGGTGGATATGGACAGAATCGTCGACGGCTCCAAGCTGCTCGGCGAGATGCGCAACCTCATCCGGCGCAAGCATTACAGCATCCGCACCGAGATCGAGCGACTGTTCCTCCCTATCGAAGGCACCCCCAAGTTGGTTGCTGCTCTTCTTTACGGGGCCGGTTTACGTTTGCTCGAAGGACTGCGGCTGCGCATCCAGGATCTCGAATTCGAGCGCAGCCAGATCATCGTTCGCAACGGCAAGGGAGCCAAAGACCGCGTCAGTCTCCTCCCTCCGGCACTCGTTCAGCCGATCCGCGACCAGATGGTTTTGGCGAAACACCTGCACGCCCAAGACTTGGCCGCCGGGCTCGGCGAGGTCTACCTCCCGTACGCTTTAGAGCGTAAGTACCCCAACGCCGAGAAACAATGGGGCTGGCAATCCCTGTTTCCGGCCGGAAACACCTCTGTCGATCCACGCTCCGGCAAGACACGGCGCCGCCACCTCGGAGAGTCGGCGATCCAACGCGTGGGCAAGAGGGCCATCACCTCAGCCGGCATCCACAAACACTGCAGCTGTCATACTCGGCACAGCTTTGCTACCCATCTGCTGGAAGACGGCTACGCCATCCGCACCGTTCAGGAGCTGCTCGGACACAGCGATGTCCGGACCACCATGATCTATACGCACGTGATGAACAAGGGGCCGATGGGTGTGAAGAGCC
>CAYYHR010000398.1:0-3407 GCA_964471705.1 uncultured Chromatiaceae bacterium | reverse complement strand
ACGTTGGGGATTATCCGGTGTCAACTATCTTGTCGGGTCAGCGACAATTATCTTGGCCGGTTAGTTGTCGCTGTTCTTTAGGGTCAAAGTCTCCGGTTTTGTAGGGTAGTTGTGGGCGCCCCTGGCGGGGCCGAGCACGGGAAGGAGCCCGTAGGGCGACTGGAGTGCTCGGCCCCGCCAGGGGCGCGTCGGCGCGCCGCGGGGTATAGTTGTCGCGGTCGCGGAGACGCGCAAGGCAGCGACGATTACCCCCCGGCTCTCTCACCCGGATGGCGTGGGCTCCAGGCAAGCGTCGCCGGTCTTGGCGCCCAATGATGGCGCTGTAGTTGTCGCCGACGGCGGGATAGTTGTCGTTTCAGGCGCGGTCATTGTCGCCGCCTCGCCAGCGACCTGGCCGAGGGCCTCCTTGCGCCGGTAACTGTCGCTGCTGACCTCGATGATGGTTGCGTGGTGGACCAGGCGATCGACGGCGGCGACCGTCATCATCTGATCGGGGAAAATCCGGTCCCACTCGGCGAACGGCTGGTTGGAGGTGACGATCAGGCTTCCGGTCTCATAGCGGTGGGCGATAAGCTCGAACAAGACCTGGGTTTCCTGGTCGCTTTTTTTCACGTAGCCGAAATCGTCCAAGATGAGCACGGCGTATTTGTCGAGCTTGTGCAGGGCGTCTTCCAGGTGCAACTGCGCGCGGGCGAGCTGCAGCTGCTGGACCAGGGCGGTGGTGGCGAAGTGGCGCACGCGCACGCTCTGCTCGGTCAGGCCGTGACCGATGGCGGCGGCCAGATGGGTCTTGCCCACGCCGCTGGCGCCGAACAGCAGGACGTTGCGTGTCTGGCGGGTCCAGTCCGAGGAACCGGCCAGGATCTCGATCTGCTCGCGGGCAAGGCCGGGAACCTGGGCGAAGTCGAAGCTCGCCAGGCTCTTGCCGACGGGCAGGTGGGATTCCTTGCCGTAACGGGCGATGCGCCGGCTGTCGCGGTCGGCCAGCTCCTGCTCGCACAATGCGCTCAAGTATTGAGCGCTGTCCCAGCCGTTGCGCTCGGCTTTGCCGAGCAACGCTTGCCAGTGACGAGCGATGCTCGAGAGCCGCAATTGCTTGAGCATCAGAGGTAAGGTGGCGGTCTGGACCATCTCAGTGCACCTCCATGGATTGGCTGTGGGAGGGCAAGAGGCTGTCATAGAGCGAGAGCGGGTGTTGTCCGCCGTGGAGGGCCTCGCGGTCGACACGGCCTCCGACATGGCGTCCGGGCTCGAAGCGCTGTTCGAGTGCATGCAGACCCGGGATGTCCCCGGCGGCGATGCGTGCGAGCAGATAGGTCCCCAAGACTTGCTCACAGTCGGCGCGGGCGGCCAGAGCGAGGATGCCGACGATGCGTTTGCATGCGGCGCGCGCCTCCAGGTGACTGTCGATGTGCTGCCAGATGGCGCGGTAGGTGGCGTTCGGGAGCAGGTCCGCGCGCAGCTGCGAGTAGCGGAATGCCTGCGGCTTGCGGGCCAGGGCGCCAATGAGGTGGCGGTAGTCGATACAGCGTGCCCGCTCGTGGTTGACGGCATAGACCCGCGCCAGGGTGACCGCTCGGGTCACGCCGACGAAGGCTTCGATACGATCCTCGAAGATGTGCAGGCGCAACCGCTCCCCGATCAGGCGTGCCGGGACGCTGTAGAGCACCCGCTTGACCTCGATGGTGCTGGAGGTGGTCACGGCCACGACCTGCTCGCTGTAGTCGGTGGTACGGCGCGCGGGCAGCGCTTGGAGTTTTCCCCGCTCGACAGCCAACGCTTCGCTGCATCGTCGGTTGAAGCGTCCCACCAGGGCGTCGAGCCACTGGCGGTACTCCTCGACGGTGGCGAAATCGGCCGATCCGCGCAGCAACAACGCCTGGGCGATGCGCCGCTTGATGTGCCCGTGGGGCGATTCCACGGCACCGTTCTCGTGGCTGACGCCGCGGTTGTTGCGCGTGGCCGCCATACCGTAGTGGGCACACAGCGCCTCGTAGCGTTCGGTGAGATCCTCCTGCGCCTCCACCGAGAGATTCTTGAAGGCTGCCGAAAGGCTGTCGGTGCGGTGCTCCAACGGCGCGCCTCCCAGGCGCCACAGGGCCTCTTGCAGTCCCTCTGCCAGGGCGCTGAAGGATTCCCCGCCCAGCACCACCGTGACGTGGCTCCAGCCGCTGTAGGCGAGCCGGAAGTGGTAGAGACGGTGCTCGAGCGCCTCCCCGGCGATCGTCACCGTCACGCCCTTGAGCTCGGTGAAGTCCGATAACCCCTGCCGACCCGGCTCCTGCACCTGGCGGAACACGACCTCCTTGTCCGGTCCGTGCAGCGCCTTCCACGCCTTGACCCGGCGTTGGAAGGTGCGCTTCTTCCCGTTGCCGAACTTCCCCTGGTGACGATCCTGCAAATCCTCGAACAGGGTCGTCGCGTCCAGCGCCGGCTGTTTCTCCAGCAGCGCGACGACCTCGCTCTCCCAGACCTCCTCGAACGGATCTTTGCGCGTTCGCCAACCCCGTTCTGTCTTCTCCATCGCACCGATCCGCCCACTGTCGATCCGTTGTCCTGTGCGCTCCGACATCCCCGCCGTCGCGCTGGCTAGTGTCTGCGTCTGGCCTTGTTTTCTGCCGCTCATATATAACCTGACTTGTGGTTGGGTGATGTGCTTGCCCGACATTTCCTCGCCTTTTTGCTGCGAAAATGTCGGCTACCTTAGCCTCAAAACCCGCCAAGATAGTTGTCGTCAACCCGCCAAGTTAATTGTCACCGAACACGCACCACTTGGTTTCCGTGATCTCTTCGAAAACGGTGGTCTTGTGCGCCGGCGGGGCGATGTCTTCCACGATGCGCGCGCTGCTGGCCTTGCCTTTGCTGGCGCGCAGGTCATGGTCGCAGCAAGGGCATGAGTCAAGGGGGTTGAAATGGGTCTCATCCGGCGTGAGGTGGGATTTCCCGCGATTGCCGCAGCCGGCTCTCTTCCCACGCTTTTTCGGTTTGCCCGTCTTGTCCCGTGGGCCCTTGGCCGTCGGCTTGGGGTTGCCGTCCTTGTCCCATTCCGGCTTCTTGGAGGTCGGTTGGTTGACGTGCGTGTTGATATCCTGGATCTTTTGCCCGGCCCTTTCCTTGTCGATCTCGCCTTGCAGTTTGGCGAGCTGTTTCCTCAGCTCGGCTATCAGTTCGTCTTTCTCTTCAAGCCGGATGCGCGTGTCCTCGCGCTGTTCGAGGATCATTGCAATGAGCTTGGCCTTGGGCAGGATCGAAAGCCCCGCCTTGTCCGGGCTGGGTTGTCCATGGCCTTTCACGGCGGGGGTTGTCACCTCGTCAATCCGTCTCCACCGCCATGATCGCCGCTAACAGGGCAAGCCGTTCTCCGGGGGGTAGCGCTTGGTAATTCCTTGCCCAACGTTGGGCCTTGC
>CAYYHR010000397.1:0-3408 GCA_964471705.1 uncultured Chromatiaceae bacterium | reverse complement strand
TGCCGGCCTGGGTGCGGTGCGCCTCGTCCGAGATCACGATGATGTCGTCGCGCTCACTGTAGGGCTCATCCGGCTTCACGTCCTGGTTGAACTTGTGGATCAGGCTGAAGACGTAGCGGTGGTTCTCCTTGAGCAGACCCTCCAGTGCCCTGCCAGAGCCGGCCCGCGGCGTCCGATCGTCCGCCACACCGCAGCCGACGAAGGTCTTGTAGATCTGGCTGTCGAGGTCGTTGCGGTCAGTCATCAGCACGAAGGTGAAATTGCCTGGAACGGTCCGCCGCACCTTCTCAGCAAAGAAGGCCATCGAGTAGGACTTGCCGCTGCCCTGGGTGTGCCAGAACACGCCAAGTTTGCCTAGATCGGGGTGCGCACGCTCCACGATGTCCACCGGCCCTGCGGGGATGTAAACAGCGGGCTCCTCGGCAGCCTTCGGATAATCCCGCGATTCCAGCGGCAGCTCGATCACGCGGTGACGCAGCCGTTCACCGGGCGGAAACTGCAGCTTCAACTCCTCCTGTCGATTGACCGAGGCCACGGCCCGGTTCACGCCGAGGACCTGGTGATTGCGCGCCACGATCTTTCGAGTAGCCCCGGGCTTGCTCGCGTCGAACAGGATGAAGTTCTCGACGATGTCGAGCAGCCGCTCCTTGGTCAGCATCCCGTTGAGCAGCACCTCGGCATCGACGCTGCCCTTTTCGCGCTCGTCCTGACGCTTCCATTCGGCGAAGTGGTCCCACTCGCTGGTGATGGACCCATACCGCGCCCGGTCGCCGTTGCTGACGACCAGGAAGGCGTTATGGTGGAAGGCTTGGGCGATGACGTGCTCGTCGAGGTAGTGGCTCAGATTGCCGTCGAAGCCGGCACGGATATTTATGTGGATCGCCTTCAGCTCGATGAAGACCAGCGGCAGGCCGTTGACGAAGCACACCAGGTCGGCGCGGCGGTTGTAGCTCGGGGTACGCAGGCCGGTAATCTTCAGCTCGCGCACGCACAGAAACCGGTTCGCCTCGGGATTGCGGAAGTCGATGACCTTCGCGAAGGCCTGGCGCTTGTGGCCCTTGGCATCCGTGTAGGAGACAGGCACGCCGCTGCGGATGTAACCGTAGAACTCCTGATTGTGCTGGAGCGCCGAGCGGCTGAAGTCCTGGCGGGTCAGCTTCTCGATGGCCTCGTTGACCGCCTTCGCCGGCAGCTCCGGGTTGTAGCGGGTAATCGCCGTGCGCAGGTCGCGGGTGAGCACCACCTCCTTCTGATTGAGCCGGCCCAGCGTACCGTCCGGCCCGAAGGTCTCCTCGTTCCAGGCGTAGACGCTTTCCCAGCCGAGCACATCATGCAGGTGATCGGCGAAGGTCTTCTGGACCAGCCGGTCTTCGCTGTTGATGTCAGTGACGGCCATCCTTGTGCTCCATGATGCTCGACCGCGATTCCTCTCCGTCCGGCTTCAATGAACCAAGGGCTCGAAATCACCCTTCGACATGGGCTCGTAATCCGGCCAGCGGCCGACAAGCTCCACCAAAAGCCGTTGCTTGGATGGCGCCGGCGCGGGGTTGATTCGCACCACCTTCGCGCCGTAGTCGCCTGGCGAGATTGCGATGGCAGCGACCAGGTCCTGTACCAGGTAACGCGGCGCCCAGCCGATCATGAAATAGTCCTCGGTCTGGATCTGCACGGCGAGCCTCGCGGCGGGATTCGTCAGCTCGATGGCAACGTAGAGGCTCTCGCCCGGCTGAAGTGCACCGGTCCGCTCCAACGCCACCGCACTCAGGTGGCGCCAACCGTGCAGAAAAAACCGGCAGCTGAAGAAGCCATTCGGGCGGCGCACAATCTTGGGAAAGACCTCGAAGCTGTCTGTAGCACGATAACCGCCACCTACCTCTAAAATCTCAACCGGTTCGGCAGTCTCAGGGAGATCGAGCATGCGCAGGTAGTCGCGAAAGTCCCGGCGCCCGGTGGAAATGACCCGGTTCTGGAACAAGGGGAACAGAACCGATGACTCGTAGGCCCTGTCCAGCCTTGGAAAATCCAGCAGGGCATCGAACCCGGCGGCTTCATGGGCGCGTTCCGCCCCCTTCGTATAGCAGAAACGATACAGGCGCCTATCGGCCGGCACGTCCAATCGCCCGATCGGAAACCAACCGCGGGTCAGGCGCTTGTCCTGCCAGGCGAGAAACAGGGTCTTATCGGTCATGGATTGCGTCTCACTTCATGCGTCCGATACCTTTTCCGTCGTTTTCTGGGCTTCGTCCGAAGACAGGGTCGCCTGTTCTTCAAACAGCCTGCCGTTGTAACTGTAGACCAAAGGGGTTCCGGTGCGGGCTGCAAGCTCACGCGCTCTTTGAGCGGCGCGCAGCAAGGCCGAGGGAGCGGCCTGCATGTCGGCGTCCGATAGACGCGAGATGAGCCGTGACTCAACGTTGCTCATGTGTTGTCTCCTTCTTCGACCAAAATAGGGCTTTCACGACTATTATCGAATAGCTGCCAGAAATCGACCCGGTGGCGATAGATATCACGGAAATGGGTCAGCCCGGCCGCAAACCGCCGCCGAATCGTTTCATCCGGGACATGATGCCCTCCTTGGCGCACGCGCACGGCAACACGGGCTATAGCCTCTTCCGGTGACGCCAGCGAAAGAAAGATCAGCTTCACCAGATAACCGCCAGCCCGCCAACGGTCGATCATGGTCGCGTAAGAGAGACCCGCCAGCGTGGTCTCGAATGCGAAGCTGTGTCCTTCCGCGGCATGGCGCCGGATCTCCTCCAGCATCAACCGGCCGGCACGAAACGCGGCAAGGTCGGGGAGGAACGGCGAGATGCCGGCGGCGATGAGGTCGGCATTGACGAACACCGGGCAATTCGCCTCGTTGGGAAGGAGCTCCTGGGCGAAAGTCGTCTTCCCGGCTCCGTTCGGGCCGGCGATGATGACGACCTTTTTCCCGGCTGTCATACGGCTATCTCTCTGCTCATCAAACGAGCAAGGAGGGGATCCCGGGCAGCGCGGAGTCTCTCGCTTTGTACCGCAAGATCTGAAATCGGATCGAAATTCAGCTTCGCGAGCTTTTCAAATGCCAAATTGAGCTTCGCTGTCGGATAGGTCTTTACGGTGATGAGGATCCGTTCCTTGTCCACGGCTATGTCACAAGTGCTGGATGCGAAGCTCAGCCCCAATCTGCTTCTGCAGCGCCTCCGCGACGCAGTGCCGGTGGCACTGTTCCGGGCGAAGCTCGTAGCAAGTCAGCGCTACACGTTCGCCGGCGGCGATCCAGTCGCGTATGGCCGCAAGCGCCTCTCCTTGATGCGGGAGGTAGTCCCGTTCGTAGCTCGAGAACAGTGCCTCGTAGTCCGCACGGGTGCGTAAGTCGCGGCGTTGGTCGGACGCTATTCCGAGCTGCGGTAAGTGCGCGTATCGAAT
>CAYYHR010000396.1:0-3453 GCA_964471705.1 uncultured Chromatiaceae bacterium | reverse complement strand
AGCTGATGGTCGCCATGCAGTTCACCTGCGCCGGCGCCCCGTGCATCTACTATGGCGACGAGATCGGGCTGGAAGGCGACAAGGACCCCGACTGCCGCCGCTGTTATCCGTGGGGCTGGGAGCAACGGACCGAGGAGACGACACAGAGATCGGAGCTGCTTGCCTACTATAAGCGGCTCATCGCGGTGCGCAAAGCCAACCCCGCGCTGCGCCGCGGTGCCTTCCATCTGCTGGAGGCGGACCCCGGACGCCAGCTCTACGCCTTCGAGCGCCGAGCTCCCGACAACCGCTGCATCGTCGCCCTGAACCGAAGCGATCGCGACCAGGCGTTCCCGGTGTCCTCCAACCTACCCGCCATGGAGCTGCTGAGCAACCACCCGATCCGCGGCGACCGCGTCACCGTGCCTGCCCGCCAGGCCGTCATCGTACGCCTCAAGGAAGGGCGCGGAAGGATTGGACGTCCAGCGGCCCCTGGTGCGTTTTGGGCCAGCGCGGGCCGGGTGAGCGTTTCGCAGGAGCAGCACGCCCGAGCGTGAGCAGCACAGTCCGGGTCTCCCCTGGGGCGGCGCGAGCTTCGTTTTGATCGCATTGATCGCAGCCAACACCCATTGCCGGCGTGCCCGGACGGGCAAGCCTGGCGCTATGTACGTCACCGTACAGACTGCGCTCGATCATGCGACTAGCCTTCACTCCTGTATTCGGAGCTTTTGTAAAATTGCTCCAGTCTGTCGCCAAACCGTTCATCTGCCGGATGTCGCTGCATAAGGCGAATGAGTGGCCAAAGGCGGGCACCGAAATCAGCATGCTCGATTGGCTATTCGCCAGTCGGGGTCCTCACAATACCCCAACCGGGAAGAAGCATTAATCATGTACCACATACGAAGTAATCGCCTCGCACTCATACTCGCGACGGCCTCGATGGTCTCGATGACTATGATGAATCAGGCGAACGCGGCAACTGCCGAGGATTTGGACAAGGATTCCCGGCAGGCCTTGCAGACGCTCTATGAAGCCGAACCCCTTGCCGAGACCCTTTCGCGCACCGCCAAGGCGGTGCTCGTCTTCCCGAATGTCGTCAAGGCTGGCCTCGTGTTCGGTGGCAGCTATGGCGAAGGCGAAATGATAAAGGGCTCGAAAGTCGTCGATTATTACAACTCCGTTACCGGATCCTGGGGTCTGCAAATAGGCGCTCAGTCCTACGGATATGCCGTGTTCTTGATGACGGACAAGGCCGTTCGCTATGTCGAAGAGACGAAGGGCTGGGAAGTCGGCGTCGGTCCGACCGTTGTCGTGGTTGACGCAGGGGTCGCGAAGAATCTTTCGACATCCTCGCTTAAGGATGATGCCTATGCGTTTATTTTCAGCCAACAAGGATTGATGGCGGGAGTCAGCATCGAGGGAACGAAAATCTCCCGAATCGACCGGTAAAGCGGAGAGCGCGTAACAAAGGTTGCGATAGTGACTGAAGAAACAAGCCGCGCCGAAGCGATTCCATCGCGGCCCCTCGAAACTCAATAATCTAAATGGAGAATCCACATGCCTCTTATCAACCTGGTTATCGTCTTGATCGTGGTCGGCGTACTGCTCTGGCTCGTCAATGCGTACATACCCATGGACGGAAAGATCAAGAAAATCCTGAATATCGTCGTCCTCATTGTTGTCGTTCTATGGTTGCTGCAGGTTTTCGGCATATTGGGGTCGCTGGGCGGCATCCGGATCGGCGGCTGACTCCAGCGCATCGAAGCCGGAGATCGGGTCGAGCAGCTCCTCGTCGATGCCACTCCGGCGCGAACGATGGAACGTCCCACGGAGATCCTCCGACAATCGATTCAGAGCGGTTTCTTGCCGGGTCCGGCAAAGTACCAGATATCAAAGCCCTAGCGAGCGTGAGCAGGACTTCGACCTGGTAGTTGTCGACACGCCTGAGCATCTGGTAGGTCAGGATTCCCGCCGCCAGTGCCAGCACCAGGGCTCCCCCCACTTCCTTGAGCAGCAGCATCGCCACATCGCCGGCTTCAATCGAGAGCGATTCGGTGGTGCCGCTGCCAGCAGCTCCGCTCAAGCCGACGAGCTGCAGAAGAACCAGAAAGACGACAACGCCAAGCCCATCGTTGAACAGAGACTCGCCGGCCACCTGCACCTCCAGCCGCCGGGGCACACCAACGGACTTCATGATTCCCAGCACCCCGCAATGGGGTCGGTCGGCGAGATCAGAGCGCCGAACAACAGCGAATGCAGAAACGGAATGCCCAGACCCAACCAGCCGAGCACCAGCCAGGTCACCCCGCCGACAATACAGGTGGAGACGACCGTCCCGAAAATGGCGAGCAACGCAACCGGCAGCCATTCACGGGCAAGCTCTTCGAGACTCACCTGTATCGAGCCGGCGAACAGCAGGAACGCGAGCACGCCATGCAGCAAGACCTGGTTGACGTCGATCTGCGAGACCAAGGTAGCCGCCTGCTCGCGAACCCCGCCGGTGTAGGGTCCCACAAGGACCAACGTGAGCGACGCGACCAGGGCCACCAGCATGACGCCGATCGTCGTCGGCAGCTTGATATAACGGTAATTGAGGTAGCTCGCGACGGCTGCGAGCGCGACCAGCATGCTAACCAGGGAAAAGAAGCTCAAGATACCTCCCGATACGTCTGGCGACGTCGTTTGCAACTCGTCACGAGCTGCCAGCGGGCGATGCCAATCGCATCCGCATTCGAGGTCGTGTCTCCCTTCCTGTTGCCGCGCGCGCAGATTCTTGGGGTCACTTCCGCGCTCCTTCTGGCGCCTCGAAGCCGGAGATGACGTCAAACCGAATATCCACGCCGCTGCCGCGCATGGCGACCACCACACCGAAATTCGATGCAGGGGCATCGTTTGGCATTTTCCGGCTCGGTATCACGAAGCCATTTTCCCGGAAAAAGCCGATCAATAGCCGCGATGCTTTCCTGAGCGACCGACGCGATGATGCTGGAAGCCTGCACCGAGGAGGCGATGTGATGAATAATGAAGTTGTTTGGTCGACGCGATCACAGCGGTTTGCCCGATGCGCCGGAGCGGCGATCCGGGTCAGGTCCGGCGGCCGGGGCGCTGCCGCTATGCCTGGCCAGGAACGCCTGGGCTTCCTTCTGGCGCTCGAAGACGTGGGGCGCGATGCCCCGCGCGGATAAGGTCTCGCCGCGAGCTCAAACTGGTTGCAAGTTGAAGTGTAGCTATCCGTCCCGCTGCGAGACGGCAAATGGTCCGCGAAGTCCCACTAGATAGAACGGCGCAAGGCCCGTTCAAGCTCCGCTTGACAGGATAGCGATGCCGAGCTATGCTGCCGTTCAGACACAATGAACGGGTAGGCACGAGTGGGCAACTATTTTGGCTCGAAGGCAACGACTGGGCTGTGCCAGCCCCTCATCGCCATGATGCCACCGCATGACACCTACATAGAGACTCACCTTGGCGGCGGGG
>CAYYHR010000395.1:0-3468 GCA_964471705.1 uncultured Chromatiaceae bacterium | reverse complement strand
GATGCGTTATGTTGCGAACCTGGTTATGTGGTGAAGTCATTCCAAGTATGCGATATCACGGCTTAGTTCGCTAAAACTTCACAACATAATTTAAGTCGTCATGGTAGTGACCTCTATAAGGAGGTACACACCATGTTCGAGACCCTTTTCAAACACCCTAGTGTTCTTCGCCGCCATAAAGAAGGCCCTCTTGCCGCTGAGCGGGCAACATACCTGAGCGAACAGGCGGCTAAAGGCATGGCGCGGGGAACGATCCTGCGCCGGTCTTCCTACTGCTTATGCGTTGCCATCGAGCTTCAACGATCGCCACCCGACCGATGCTACAATGAGGACGAGGTTGAGGCACTCGCGGCCGCGTGGGCCGAAAAGCGCTTCCGCTTTGGGCGTGCATCGAGTCCGCGGTGGCCCAAAGAGCACTTCCGGTTCGTTGCAACGGACTTCCTACAAAGCCTCGGTCGATTGTGCCCGACTCCAACTCCGGAAAAAGGTCACCATGAGGCCGAACTAGATGAGTTCATCGCCTCACAGCAGGTGATCCGCTGGCAGTCCAAGGCGACCTATCGTTCGGCGAGATGGCAAATCACGCGATTCCTCGATTACCTGGATCGCCGTGGAGTGGTCCTCGGGGATGTTGCCCCGATGGACGTCGACGCCTTCTTCGATCACATGTCACAACGATGGAGCCGAAGCTCGCTCCGCACCTCTGCCAAAATGCTCCGCAGTTGGTTCGGGTACTGCGAGGCAAGAGGCTGGGTGCGGTCCGGACTATCCGAAGCAATTCTCTTGCCGCGCATCTACCGCCATGAGGGGCTGCCTCTCGGCCCGACATGGGAAGCCGTCGGTCGGATGCTCGTCGAGACTAACGGCGACGACCCGGCTTCGATAAGAGACCACGCAATCATCTTGCTCCTATCAGTTTATGGCCTCCGCTCGGGCGAAGTGCGCCAGTTGTGCCTCGGCGACATCGGCTGGTCCCATGATCGGATCTGTTTTGTCCGATCCAAGAGCACGCGCAAGGAGAGCGCTCCTCTTGAACCCAGGGTTGGCAATGCCATCGCACGATATTTGCGCTACAGCCGGCCCAAAACGGCCAGCAGAGTCGTCTTCCTGACGCTGCGTGCACCGTACCGGCCGCTGTCCACAGGTGGTCTCTATGGCATTGTTCAGCGGAACCTTTCAAAGAACGGAATGCCAAAGAAAGGACGCGGTCCCCACGGCCTGCGACACGCCTGCGCCCGACATCTTTTAGAGTCGGGACGCAGTTTCAAGGAAGTTGGCGATCACCTCGGCCATCGAAGTCCCGACGCAACTCGTTTCTACGCAAAGGTTGACCTTGTGTCGCTACGCAAGGTGGCCTTAGACGACCTCGGAGGTCTGATATGACACTCAACGAGGCCGTCAACGCCTACATTACCATGAAACGGTCGCTGGGAGCTGTATTCTCAACGGATACGCGCATCCTACGCTCTTTCACTCGTGTTCTGGGCGACATCCCTCTTGATACCATCGATCCTCAGGCCATCTACGTATTCTGTCGCGGCTGTGGCCCACCTACGCGATGGTGGGAGCGGAAGCACCAGACCCTGCGTGGTTTCTTCACCTTCCTTGTCAGCCGTGGCTACTTATCCGCCTCTCCACTGCCAGAACCAGCACCGCGTATACCTCGCTCCTTCGAACCCCACATCTATTCTCGCGACGAGTTGCAACGCCTTCTCGAGGCGACGAAGATCATAGAGGACGAACATTCGCCCCTGCAGCATACGACTTTCCGCATCCTGCTGTTAGTTCTCTACGGTGCAGGATTAAGGCCAAGCGAGGGCTTGCGTCTGCGCTGTTCTGACGTGAATCTTGACGAACGTGTCCTCGCTGTCTGGGATACCAAGTTCTTCAAGTCTCGTCTCGTGCCCATCGGCAGAACGCTGGCCGCGGCGCTCTTTACTTACTACAAAGCGCGCAAACATCTACCGCTGCCAGCCGGGACTCACTCGGCCTTCTTTACCGCGCGTACGGGCGACCCGATAACACTCAACAAGCTTGAAAAAGTGTTTGCCCGACTCCGGCAACATGCTGGCATACAAAGCCCGCCGGGCGCTCGCTGGCAACCGCGGCTTCATGATCTTCGCCATTCGTTTGCCTTGCACCGGCTGATTGCCTGGTATCGCGAAGGCGCAGATGTACAGGCACGCCTGCCTTTACTTTCGACTTATCTGGGACATGTCAACATATCCGGTACGCAGACATATTTGACCATGACCCATGAACTGCTCGCCGAGGCATCAAAACGCTTCGAGTGTTACACCGCCATCGGCGTAAAGGAGCAAAGCAATGTTGAATCACCACCTGATGGGACCTTTCGTCCGCCGGTTCCTGATCGAGGAATTGGTTGCAGATCGCAATCTCAGTCCTAACACACAAAAGAGTTACCGCGATACGATCCGTCTGCTCTTTAACTTCGTTGCACAGCGCTACTCGACTGACCCTACACGCGTCACCGTTGAACAGGTTGATGCGGTAGTTATTCGCACATTCCTCGCCCATCTCGAAAATGATCGAGGGAACTCTATTGCCACTAGAAATCAACGCCTTGCTGCCCTCCATTCGCTATTTCGGTTCATTGGGCGACACGTTCCAGATTTGATAGAAAACGCGGCGAAAATCCAGGCGATCCCGCTACGCCGTACGATCGTCCCTACCATGACCTACCTCGAGAAACACGAGATCGATGCCTTGCTGGATGTTCCTGACCGCCGCCGCGCACAGGGCCGCCGTGATTACACACTAATCCTGTTTCTCTACAATACCGGTGCGCGGGCCACCGAAGTTGCCCAGCTCACAATTGCGGACCTCAACCTTGGCTTATCGCCCTCCGTCCGCTTCTATGGTAAGGGGCGAAAAATCCGCATGTGCCCACTATGGAAGCATACCACCAAGATCCTGCGGAATCTGCTCGGCCCACGTATTGAAGAACCCGGCGAGTCCCCCGTCTTTCTTAATGTTCGTGGCCGGACAATCACACGCTATGGTATCCACGCTCTCGTTGCCCGGACAGCAGTTAAGGCGGCGACAAGTGTATCGTCGCTTCAGGACAAGCCGGTCAGTCCGCATACAATCCGTCACACTACGGCAGTTCATTTGCTGCGTGCCGGCGTTGACATCAACACGATTCGTGCCTGGCTGGGACACGTCTCTCTTGAGACCACAAACCGCTACGCCGAAGTCGATTTGGATATGAAGGCCAAGGCGTTGGAGACGTGCGCGGTTACATCGCAGAGCTCCACAATCAAATATGCACCAAAATGGCACGTCGATAGCGATCTGATGTCCTTTCTCGAGTCCTTGTAAAACGACGGTGACATAGAATTATGTGGTGAAAACTCGGTATCCTCTTCTATAAAACGGGGTATCCATGGTATCTTCACCACATAACCAGGTTCGCAACATAACGCATCCGGCTTTCCCTTGGACTTC
>CAYYHR010000394.1:0-3487 GCA_964471705.1 uncultured Chromatiaceae bacterium | reverse complement strand
TCCCCTGCTGGATCGCGTCGAGCGTTTCGCGGAATTCTTGCAGATGCCAGCAGATGCTGAAAGGGTTGCCGCTCTCACGAAGGGTCAAACCATAGGGCGACCACTAATGGGTGACCAAGAGCTCGGCGAGCTTGAGAAACGACTTGGCCGAGCTCTACGTCCAGGCAAGCGCGGCCGGCCCCCTTCGCAGAAGAATGACCCGAGGCAACTTAAATTAGTGTAAATGGTAAAGTGTCACCGTAATTCGTAATTCCCGGGCGATCCGGCGCTACCCGCGGATCAGGGATTCGCGATTGCCCTGGTTATTCGTCACCGAGCGAGGGGGCAGTTCACCCGCCAGGGCATCTACTACCTGGTCCGCTGCATCAGCGAGCGCGCTGATCTGGGCAAGGTCCATCCACACATGCTCCGCCATGCTTGCGGGTACGCACTGGCGAACAAGGGGCATGACCTGCGTACCATCCAGGATTACCTGGGGCACCGGGATCCCAAGCACACCGCTGTCTATACGCGAACGGCGGCGAAGCGCTTTGAGAATCTGTGGCGCCGATAGGCAGGAAGGAAATCGTTAAACCAGCTGCACAGCGCCTGTTCGTTCCGTGATCAGATAAGAAAAATCCTGAATACGCGCATAAGAAATACTCATTTTTTGACGCCTGGACAATTAGGTAGGTTTTCGTCCCTACAAGCACCGCATTTCCCATTTCACGGTTGTATACCCTGTCTTTCCCAATCCGCTAAGGAGAACGAGAACGTGAGCAAGAAAGAAGTTGACCTGTTTGATCTTTACGTTGAGGACCCCGAAAAAGCCGATCGAATCGTCTTTGGACGCATACCGAACGAAGATCGTCGTGGTTTTCTGAAAGGGGCAGGCCTCGCCACCATGGCGACCTTGCTCGGTGGATTTATACCTTTTCACCGCAACATGCCCTCCGGATTCATCCCTGCGGCCTTGGCCGAAGAACCATTTTCGATCGAGGGAAAAGATGGCCTCACAGTCCTCAATGACCGCCCGGTTAACGCTGAATGCCCAGCGCACTTGCTCGACGACGACGTTACGCCTACCGCACGTCATTTCATCCGTAATAACGGTATCCCACCGGAAAGCGTGGATGTCGCCACTTGGACTTTGACCGTCGACGGCGAGGTCAAGAAACCTCTAAAAATGACGATCGACGAGCTAAAGAAGAACTTCGATGTGGTCACACTCCAGTTGCAGCTTGAGTGCGGCGGTAACGGTCGGGCGTTCTTCGACCCGAAGGCCAAGGGAAACCAGTGGACTGTGGGTGCAGTCGCTTGCTCCAAATGGACCGGTGTGCGTCTTGCCGACGTGCTCGACGCCGTCGGATTGAAAGACAGCGCGGTCTACACGGCTCATTACGGGGCCGACACGCACCTGTCCGGCGACCCAAAGAAGCTTCCGATCTCCCGCGGCGTTCCGATCGAAAAGGCGCTCAACCCCAATAATCTGATCACCTTCGAACAAAACGGAGGCCCCATCCATCCGATGAACGGGGCGCCGCTGCGCTTGGTCATTCCCGGATGGCCCGGCTCCTGCTCGGCAAAATGGCTGGAAAGAATCTGGATTCGCGATCAGGTCCACGATGGCCCGAAAATGACCGGGCACGCCTACCGAGTGCCTGACTATCCCGTCGCACCGGGCGAGAAAGTGCCGGACGAGGCATTCAAGATCATCGAATCCATGCCGGTGAAGTCGCTCATCACCTACCCCGAAAGCGGGGTCGAGATTCCCGTCGCCGAGCCGGTGCTGCAGGTGCGCGGACATGCGTGGGCAGGAGACAACAAGGTAACCTCGGTGGAGCTTTCCATCGATTTCGGTACCACCTGGATCAAGGCCGATCTGCATGAGCCGAGCAATCCCTACGCGTGGCAAAACTTCACCGCGGAACTCGAGTTCCCGACGAAAGGTTACTATGAGGTGTGGTCGCGAGCCACGGATGACCAGGGCCACATGCAACCCTTCGCCATCGCCTGGAACCCGAAGGGCTACCTCAACAACTCCATGCACCGCGTCGTGGCCCGTGTCGTCTGATCCATCCAGACGTTACCGAAGCGGACTGGCTAGCGCCCAGTCCGCTTTACATCATCTACGCGGACCAAGATGTTGCCAAGGTCACGGCCAATATCTCAGGGCAGCGCCACCCCACTTGTGAGGGAGAGGATGAGGACACCGGATCCGCAATTTCGGAAATGGACGTTTAGGCTTCTTGTTGCAGGCGTCGCCCTATTCTGCTTCCCGGCATTCGCCGGTGTGGCGCTCGAGCCCATTTCGCCCCATCTGGCAACAGCGGACCAAGTCAAGGGTGAGAAGCTATTTCTGCAGTGCAGGGCCTGCCATGTGGCCGAAAAGGGGGCGAGTCCCACCATCGGCCCGAACCTCTGGGGACTCGTCGGGCGCCGCGTCGGATCCATGCCGGATTTTTCGTACTCTGACAGCCTGAAGGCAATCGGAGGGGAATGGGACTACGAGAAGCTCAGTCGATACCTTTTCAATCCGAAAGAGATGGCACCGCAGACGCGCATGGCCTTTTCCGGTATCAAGTCGGCGCAGCAGCGTACTGATCTGATTTCCTATTTGCGGTCCCTAGCGGACGATCCCCTGCCTTTTCCGGAATTCGTCAGCGAAGAGACGGTCCAGCCTTATGGGGGTCTTCCGAAAGGCGAAGGTCGCGAGGCCGTGTATTTCACCTGCCGAGCCTGTCACGCCTTGGAGCAATTTACAGACCGGAAGTTATCCCGCGAGAAATGGGATGGCGTGTTGACGGAGATGGTAAAGGCCAACGGAATGGCTCCGCCAGAATCCTGGGCGCGACGACTCATACTCAACTATCTGGCAGCCTATTTCGGAGATGAGCACGACTGGCAGGGTCTTCCTCCTGGCCCTGGTCGCGAAGAGGTTTTCTATACCTGCAATGTCTGTCATTCCCTCATGCTGGTGACACAGCAAGGGATGAGTCGCGATCGTTGGGACGAGACTTTGCAGTGGATGATCGAGGAGCAGGGAATGAGCGAGTTTGAGAATACGGAAATGCGAGATTTAGTTCTGGATTATCTCTCAAAGCATTTCGGCTCAGGGTAATGGCTCAATCGCTATAGCGGAGCGTCTCCCCAGCTACCGTTTCAGTTACAAAGATCGTTTCGGCCGCTCCTTGGAAATCCATCACCATAATTCGGCGGGAGATTTTGACAGTGCTTCGGCCGACAAATTTTGAGTTGACGATTTTCCTTTATACCAGGGTATGCACATTGGTTTCCTGTTTAACTTCGGTGATCAGTGGGATTTCGATATCCAGACCGAAAATATGGATATCGACTCCGTGATCGGAAAACCGCAGGTTCTGGAAATACACGGCGAGGCGCCGGAGCAATAGAGGGGTTGATAAAAGCCACCGACGGCATCCCCTGCATTAGCCATTACTTATTGGCACCTTATGACAGCTTCGTGCTTACTGGGCCAATATGGCGA
>CAYYHR010000393.1:0-3492 GCA_964471705.1 uncultured Chromatiaceae bacterium | reverse complement strand
ACATCGAGAAGGACGCCTCCATCAACGAGCACATCGAGCAGATGCGCCTGTCGGCGACCAAGGCCCTGCTGGAACGCCCGGACGTCATCATCGTGGCGACCGTGTCCTCGATCTACGGGCTCGGCGACCCGGACGCCTATCTGAAGATGGTCCTGCACCTGTCGAGGGGCGAGCTGATCGACCAGCGGGCCATCCTGCGCAGGCTGGCCAATCTCCAATACAAGCGCAACGAGGTGGAGCTGCACCGCGGGGCTTACCGAGTTCGCGGCGATGTCATCGACATCTATCCGGCCGAGTCTGACGCTGAAGCGGTGCGTGTCGAGCTGTTCGACGAGGAGATCGAGGCCATCTCCCTGTTCGATCCCCTGACCGGCGAGGTGCTGCAAAAGGTCCCGCGCTACACCGTCTATCCAAAGACCCACTATGCGACGCCCCGGGAGACCATCCTCTCCGCCATCGAGCAGATCAAGGTCGAGCTCAAGGAGCGCCTCGGCTGGCTGCGCGAGCACGACAAGCTTGTGGAGGCCCAGCGCCTGGAGCAGCGCACCCTGTTCGACCTGGAGATGATGCTGGAGGTCGGCTACTGCTCCGGGATCGAGAACTACTCCCGCTACCTCTCCGGGCGCAACGCCGGCGAGCCGCCGCCGACCCTCTACGACTATCTGCCGGACAACGCCATCGTCGTCATCGATGAGAGCCACGTCACCGTCCCTCAGCTCGGGGCCATGTACCGGGGGGACCGTTCGCGCAAGGAGAACCTGGTGGAGTACGGATTCCGGCTCCCTTCGGCTTTGGACAACCGGCCCCTGCGCTTCGAGGAGTTCCGGGCCGCTCAGCCCCAGACCGTCTATGTCTCCGCCACCCCGCGGGAGTTCGAGATCCAGCACTCGGGGGCGGTGGTGGAGCAGTTGGTGCGGCCCACCGGGCTGGTGGACCCCGAGGTGGAGGTGCGCCCGGCCCTGACCCAGGTCGACGATCTACTCTCCGAGATCAACCTGCGGGTCGCCCATCGGGAGCGCGTCCTGGCCACGACCCTGACCAAGCGCATGGCCGAGGACCTGACCGAGTACCTCAACGAGCACGGGGTGCGGGTGCGCTACCTGCACTCGGACATCGACACGGTCGAGCGGGTGGAGATCATCCGCGACCTGCGCCTGGGGGAGTTCGACGTGCTGGTGGGGATCAACCTGCTGCGCGAGGGACTCGACATGCCGGAAGTGTCCCTGGTCGCCATCCTGGACGCGGACAAGGAGGGCTTCCTGCGCTCCGAGGGCTCCCTGATCCAGACCATCGGGCGCGCCGCCCGCAACGCCAACGGCAAGGCCATCCTCTACGCGGACGAGAGCACCGGTTCCATGCGGCGCGCCATCGACGAGACCGACCGCCGCCGAACCAAACAGATCGCCTTCAACGAGGAGCACGGCATCACCCCCCAGACCATCCGCAAGGCGGTTGCCGACATCCTGGAAGGCGTCGTGCCCGGAGGGGCCAGCTGGTCCAGGGGGCGGGCACAGGACTACGCCAAGGTGGCCGAAGAGATCGCCGAGTACTCCGCCCTGACCCCGGCCCAGATGGCGCGCAAGCTCAAGTCTCTGGAGAAGGAGATGTACAAGTACGCCAAGGACCTGGAGTTCGAGAAGGCCGCCGCAGTGCGCGACAAGCTCCGCGAGCTGCAGGGGAGGGGGATTGCCGCTTGAGGTCTTCTACCAGTCGCTGTCCACGTTCGTGGACAGGTCCTGCGGCATCTTGCATCCACGAGCCACGAAACAACGCCGAGCGAGTGCCCCTAACGATGGTCCTACCGAAGCGAGCAACTGGATCTGGCCAGGCGAAAGACGGTGCTGATCGTGCAGGTCCTCACCCCCGATTCGCTGCCGACTTCGATATCTCGACCGGCAATCGCCTTAGCCCTACTCACCGCCAAAGATATCAACCAAGTCTAGCTCGATGGCCTCGAAGGGCGGGATGCACGCGCGAGCCTGGTCCTTCAGTGTCATGATGGTGCAGTAATGACCGCCGTCGAGCCGCTGGGCGATCAGCACCCGGTCCTCGGGCCAGATCAACCAATAGAAAGGTACCTGGTGGCGCTGCAGCAGCAAGGGCAGCACCAGGGTATCCTTGCGCTCATGGCCCGGTGAGACGATCTCGCAGACCCAATCCGGGGGCAGATCGACGATACCCTCGGGCAGGTGCGGCAGGCGTTCCCGTCGCCAGCCGGCGATATCGTGCGACGGGCACTCGTGTGCCTCGTAGGCAACGCTGACCTCGGTGAGGATCCACCAGCCGCCGGGACCAGTATCGCGGGTGAAGGGCCCCAGCTCGCGGGAGGTCTGGCTCTGGGCGTGGGAATGTCTGACGCGCGCCATCGGGCGGCGCAGGATCTCTCCGCCGATCAGCTCGACGCGCTCCTCGGGGCTTGCCAGGAGGTCATCAAGAGTTTTGAGCTCGTACGCTTCCATTGACTTTGTGCTTCTGTCGATGAAACAGAAGAGTAGATTCGTTGCGATCGATTCAGGGTATACAACAACAATAGCTCACCGAGCCCCCTGCCTTGAAAGCGGCGGTCGACGGCGAGGCGGCCCAATCGCACTCCTGGGATGCGACGTGGCAGCTTCTTGCTCCAGACCGGTGGCAGGTGCCGATTCTCCAGCTCCGACAGGCTCAGCGCGTAGTAGCCGCAGATGCGTGCCGGCTTCTGTTCCAAGATGGCGACGAAAGTTCGTGACAGACCCTTTTTCTGATGTTGCCCTGCTACCTTTCTCAACCAATCGTCGAGCCCATGGTGACCGCAGTCGAAACCCGACCGATCATGGCTTCCAGTCAAAGGCAGTATCCGCATCGTCCTGCGTGACCCTTTGGTAATGCTTCGTTGCCGCCTCCAACCTGGCGTTGGGCTGAGGTGGGTTTTCCATCAAGTCGAGCAGCCAATCCCAGTCCCGGGGAGCCAGGCGGATCACCTCTTCGCGTTCTATAACGGCCTGTGCCTCCTTCAGCGCGGACTGTACCAGGAACTGATTTACCGTGGCACCGGTGAGCTTCGCAGCACGGCAGAGGGTCTTGTAGACTGGCGCCGGGTGCCTGCCCAGACGGGCGGCCACTGGTCGGCGGCAGTGGTGATGATGCGGTGGCAAGCGCGGCTCCTGAATCGGGTCGATGCGAGCGATTCAGTGGTTGCGGTGCCCTGACCGGGTCGCCGAAGGGTGGGTGCGGGGCAGAAACAAGAGGCGAGCCTCGAGGTCGGTCCGGCGCCGTGTCGTATCCCGGATGGGACCCAGTTGTCGGTGGCGGCACATCAGGTAACGGACGGCTCCTGCCGGCTGGTCGTTTCGTTTCCTGCGTACCGCTGCTTCGAGGGGTAACTCCTTGCGACCCGGAAGGATCCGAGGCTGTTGCATCCCCTCCCGTGGTCTGTGTATTGGAAGAAGCCGCCCTATCAGACAGCATCCTGTGGTAGAGGGCCACCGCTTGACTGGCTTGCTCCCGCTTCCAATC
>CAYYHR010000392.1:0-3493 GCA_964471705.1 uncultured Chromatiaceae bacterium | reverse complement strand
AAAGTGTCACCGTAATACACCGTAATACCTGTAGGTGTCTGCAGCTTGTCTCGCACGCGAATGCGGGCGAAGCCACCAGAATGCGCAGAAACTCTCCTAGTGGCAGCGCAACCAGGCACTCGTCGTCAACATGGCCGATGCTGAAGGCCAGATCAATGGATGGGTCTTGCAGGTCCTACGAAAAGGCGCTGTTGAACGCGACCTGCCCGCTGCGCATCGAGGCCGAAGGGCGGCCGCCCGTCCTCGCTATCGGGCACACGGACTCAGCCGGTGAATCCCTCTTCAACACCGGCTTCGACGGCAATCACGCTTTCAAGTTGCTGCAAAGTTAGGAGGCCGGAGTGTCGAGCCATTCGATGCCCAACGAGACGGGAAACGTCACCCGGACCTTTGTCGGCAGCTACGACCTCTCGCTGGAACAGCGATGGCGAATCCGCAAGCTCGGATTCAATCTGCACTTCATCGACGGAAATGCGGATCCGAGGAGGGCGGGTCAGGGTATCTGTTCGTCGCCAAGGGCGGCGGGGATCCGGGCGTAGGATGCGACGGTCGTGAGCTCGGTCTTTGCGCCGGAGAAGCCATCGAAAATACGGCGGTGGCGTTGTAGTCCGTATTCATCGTCGCGGCTCTCATAGTCTCTCACCCAGTCGATCAGGGTGGACAACACGGCTGTTTGCGCTTCCGGCGTCGCGAATTTTGCGGGTTCCCAGGGGCGGCTCCGGCAATGCTTGACACAGGCGTCCACGCCCGGATTCAGGAAATACAGCACCGTGCAATGCGGCAATGCCTCCTCGACGAGATCGCCGTAGCAACCCTCGATGATCCAGCGGCTGTGGCTTTCGAGAAACCGGTCCAACTCCCGCAGGCTTCCGGAAAGGGTCTTCTTTCCGCCCCTTGCGTCCAGGCGATCTCGTCCTCTGACAGACAGGGAACAGGCCCGTCCGACATTAAGTGAGGGGCGAAAGTGGTCTTGCCGGCGCCCACATTGCCGAGTAGCAGGATTTTCATGGTGTTCCGTCAAGCCGAAATCTGGTCGAAGAGGTCAATCCGTTGGACGCACCAGCAAAAGACATTCGCCGTGCTCGCGCAGGCCGGGGACATCAATTGCCGGTTCGTCGGCCTGGGCTCGATATCCCACGGACTCATACAAAGCCCTGGCCGGGCGATTTTCCGAAAACACGATCCTGTACCAGGCGAACATTGCGCCAGGAAAAATTGCCGCTTCTGCCGGCGGCCACTTCGGCGCCGAAGTGCCTCGGGTCGGCGCCTCTCGGCGCATGGCTCTTCCATATCCTGTGAGGCAGTCCTTCGCTGGCCAGGTCGATCAGCGTCGCGATGGTGCGGGCATCCTCGACCGTGGCGGGCCGGATGGTGGGAGGTCCCGAGGGCGTCGCCACTTTCGTTCGATTGGAATCGGTTTCCGCTTTCATGGCCGCAAAACCCAGTAGTCGTTCTGTATGTCGTGTGGCAGTTGGTGGACCTCGATGCTCCCAAAGCCGGCGCGGGTGAAGTAGTCGCGGGCGCGCTCGCGTCCCCACATGGTACCCAGGCCCTCGCCGCCCTGCGCCAGCGACACACTCATGCAGTGCATGATCGACACGCTGTAGAGCAGTGGCCCCAGCGGGTGCTCGCGGTCATGGTGATGATGACTGGAGGCATGGATATCCTGCGCCAGGTACACACCATCCGGCTCGAGGGTGCGGCGAATACCGGTCAGCAGGCTCAAGGGCTTCGGCTGGTCGTGAATGGCGTCGAAGGTGGTGACCAAATCGAAGCCAGCGGCATCCGCGGTCCGGTCGAAGTCGGACAGGTCTCTGACTTCGAACGAGATGTTATCCAATCCGAGCTCGTCGGCGCGCCGGCGAGCCCAATCGATAGCCTCCTGCGACAGGTCGTAGCCCTCGAAACGGCTGGCGGGAAACCGCTCGGCCATCTTCATCAGCGCCAAGCCGCGGCCACAGCCCAGGTCGAGCACACGGATGCCGGATTCCAGGCGCTCGGTCAGCTCAGGCGCCAGCGGCAGGATGGCATCGAAGAGCGCCGGCAGCACGGTCTGGCCGCTGTCTTCGGCCATGACTTCATGGAAGCGGCGGTACTTTTCATACGGTACCCCCCTGCCATGGCGGAAACTATCGAGCACATCGTCTTCGACCTGGCCCATCAGCGCCAGGTATTGGGAGAACACCGCCAGGTTGGCGTCTCCGCCATCCGTGAGCAGCGAGGCGTGCTCCGGCGGCAGACGGTAGGTCATGCTTTCCGCGTTGTGCTCAACCACGCCGGAAACCGTCAGTCCGCCCAGCCACTCGCGCACATAGCGCTCGCTCATCTCACTGGCGTGGGCAAGCTCTGCGGTGGTCACGGGCTCGCCGTCGGCCATTCGCTCGAGGAGCCCGCTGCGGTGGCCGAGGGAAATCAGCTGCAGCATGCCGGCTTCGTTGAGCGCGTTGACAAAGCGCTTCTCGAATGCCGCCTGTCGATTTTCGTCGAATGCCTGGGTCGCTTGCGCCAATGATGTGGTCGACATGGTTTTCTCCTGTATCGGGTGGTTGTGGAGGTATGGATCTGGTGATCCCGTGTTACGGCTTAGTGTGAGTCCGGGCGCTTGGTTACACTAAGGCTGAAAAAGACGAGATAGGGTCATTTCCGCCACCATGCTCAACAAACCGCGTATCGACCTGTTGGCTTTCCCCGAGGTCGCCGCCTCGACCCTGTACGGCATGTTCGACGTGCTGGCGTCGGCCGGACGCGATTGGGCGGGGCTGGTGGAAGGCAAGGCAGGCGCGTCGGTACTGGAGCCCAAAGTGGTCTCTCTGCGAGGCGACGGTCAGATGACGATCGTCAACGGGATACGCATCCTGCCCGACGAGGAGGGCGCGGCGGTTCCCGATGTGGTGTGCGTACCGGAGGTGGCGGTTGCCCCGGATGCGTTGTTGAGCGAATCGCACGCGGCGGAGATCACCTGGCTACGGCGCTGCTACGAGGCGGGAGCGATCGTCGCCACCGCCTGCTCCGGCGCCATGCTGCTGGCCGAGACCGGCCTGCTGAATGGCGCCGAGGCGACCACGCACTGGGCCTATTGCGATGCCCTGGCGAGCTACCCGGGCGTGCGCGTCTACCCCAACCGTGCGCTGGTGGTCAGCGGCGAGGGTGGGCGGCTGATCATGGCGGGTGGCGGCACTTCGTGGGAGGACTTGGCGCTGTACCTGGTAGCACGGCTGGTGAGCGTAGAAGAGGCGATGCACATCGCCAAGCTATTTCTGATCGACTGGCACGATGTGGGGCAACTGCCCTTTGCCGCCCTGGCGCGCAATCGCCAGGTTGACGATGCCGTCATCGGGCGCTGCCAAGGCTGGATCTCGCAGCACTATGACGAGGCGTCGCCGGTCGCGGCCATGATCCGGCAAAGCGGGCTCACCGAACGCACTTTCAATCGCCGCTTCAAGCAGGCGACGGGACTGACACCCATCGAGTATACGCATACCTTGCGCCTCGA
>CAYYHR010000391.1:0-3507 GCA_964471705.1 uncultured Chromatiaceae bacterium | reverse complement strand
CGAGCGTCTCGATTTGTCCCGACGTTAAGCGTCGGCGCCGCGTTTTTTTGTGGTCACCTTGCGACGAGGGAGGAGTTTGTCCTCAATCTCCGGATCTTTCATAGTAATTTCCGCATTAGGTTTCCAGAAGCGCTCCTGTTGGCGCGATCAGACTATCTGCCAGGACATCTCGACAAGAAAACCATAAATCTTCCTTATGGGCCATAACATCAGCAGGCGCGCGGGAAAGGCTCGAGTGGCGCTATACTGCACTGCAGCAATTGGTGTTGAGAGACAAAGCCGGGGGGTATGGCTAGCCTCCGGATGCCGAAAAGCTCGCTCGGGCAGCCGGAACGACGCCAGTCGGCTTCCGGGACGGATGCCGTCCTAATCACGGCATCCGCGGTACGCGCGATTGTCCCGAGAGAAGTGCTTCGGATACCGGAAGATCTCCCAGCACCTTGCCTTCGGGCTTCCTGTAGCATTGGGGAATGGCGGCACCGCCACATACCCCGGGGAGGCTCAGTCGACCCAGGAGTGAATCGAGGTCTCCCGCGAGGTTGTGCGAATATCCAGTGAGTAGACAAATATGCAATATGAGAATCGCCTCTATCAGATTTTGGCTCCCAATCCGGCGCTGGTCGCTTCACAGCTGAGCCCAGCGGACTTTGCCAAGCACTACACTACCGGCTCCATCCGCTACTACGCCGGTAAGATGGTGTTTGCGGAGATCGATATCGATTTTCGCCATCCCTTCTTCCGGATCGACGAGAGTCTCGAGGGCATGGCTCCTCACGAAGATGGTCGGCCGAAGGCCACCAAGTTCATCTCCACCTACCGGGTGCTCGAGCACATGGATTTCGCCGCCATCAAGCGCCTCATGCTCGCCACACCGGAGGGCTATACGCTGGAGCTCCATGAGGCACCCTATGGCAAGACCCACGAGCCGGGATACCTGCGGACATTCGCTGAGATCGCGCCGTTGCGGATGCTCGTACTGTCGAGGCTGGACTTTCCCGCCTTCGGCAAGGCCCTCACCTCGCCCGACTATACGAAAGGGGCGCCAAAGGAGTTCTACACACAGGTGGAGCTGAACATCGAGGACTTCCTGCAGGAATTCGAAGAGCATCCGACAATGCATCCCCCGGTACCGGGGCTGCATCCCTCCAAGCTGCGTGCCGCGATCATGGAACTGCGTGGGGACGAAAACAAGCTGATGAAGGGACTTCGGCTCGACGCTTCCTTCGACACCATCCCGTACAAGCTCGTCCGGCACGGCTTCATGTTTGCCTCCCAGGAAGACATCAAGTTCTTTCCGATGCCTTCCCGAGACGAGATCGAAGACAAGAACTATCGCTTCTGGCGCGCGATGTGACCGTCCCGGTCTTTTGTAGCGCCTGGCGCAGAGCTCAACAATATCAAAATAATCAAAGGAGAATGCAATGACTCTTATCGCCCTAATTCCCGTCGTCTTCGGGATCCTGGGTCTGCGAGCTGCCTACTACGTCTACCAGGAGGTTCAGAAGTATCCGGGAGGAGAAGGCAAGGTGGCGGAAATCGGCGAGGCCATCCACCTGGGTGCCATGGTCTTTATGCGCCGCGAGTACAAAATGCTGGGTATTTTCAGCGCCGTGCTCGTTATCGTGCTTTTTTTCTTCCTCGGTTGGAAGACCGCCTTCTCCTTCATCGTGGGCGCCGTCGCTTCCGCCGTGGCCGGCTACATCGGTATGAACACGGCTACGCGGGCAAACGTGCGCACGACGGTTGCCGCCCATACCAAAGGTCCTGCAGAGGCCTTGACTGTCGCCTTCTTCGGCGGCTCGATCATGGGACTCGCTGTCGCCTCCTTGGGACTGCTCGGCCTCGGGACCCTCTACCTGTTCTTCGGTGGCGATCCGGAAACGGCCCACGCGATCCATGGTTTTGGGATGGGGGCCTCGAGCGTGGCGCTTTTCTCCCGTGTCGGCGGCGGTATCTTCACTAAGAGCGCAGATGTAGGTGCGGACCTGGTAGGCAAGGTGGAAGCTGGAATCCCGGAGGACGATCCCCGTAACCCGGGAGTCATCGCCGATAACGTGGGCGACAATGTCGGCGACATTGCAGGCATGGGATCGGACATTTTCGAGTCCTACTGCGGCGCCATGATCGCGACCATCGCGATGGCCGCCACCATGGCGACGGACGTCATCGCCCCAATCGGCGAGCGCCAGGCGCTCATGTTCCTGCCTCTGGCTTTGGCATCCGCCGGTCTGCTCTGCTCCGTCGCCGGAATCTGGCTGGTGCGTACCTTCTCCGATCAGTCGCCTGAGCGGGCGCTACGCATAGGTACCATCGGCGCGAGCGTACTCTTCATCGCCCTTGCCTATTTCGTGATCATCGGCGTCGGGATCAACGGCAACGCCTGGGGAGCCGTCCTGGCCGGAGCAGTGGGCGGTATCATCATCGGCCTGGTTACCGAGTACTACACTTCGGCCAAGCCGGTGCGGAATATCGCCATGGCGGGCGAGACTGGACCTGCAACCGTCATCATCACCGGCTTTGCGGTAGGCATGGAATCCGTCATCGTCCCATTGATCACGATCAGTGCCATCATCTTCATGGCCAATTATTTGATCGGCGTTTATGGTGTCGGGATCGCGGCGGTAGGAATGCTGGCCACCGTGGGGATTACCATGGCCATCGATGCCTACGGACCGATCGCGGATAATGCCGGCGGCATCGCAGAGATGGGGGGCCTGGGCGCCGGTACACGCCACATCACGGATTCCCTGGACGAGCTCGGGAATACCACCGCGGCCATCGGCAAGGGCTTCGCGATCGGCGCCGCGGCACTGGCCGCCCTGGCGATCATCACCGCCTACATCGAGAATGTGAGCTTGCACATTCCCGGTTTTCAGCTAGAGCTGGCAGATCCGATGGTCATCATCGGGATGTTCCTCGGCGGTATCCTGCCGTTCGCCATCTCGGCCATGACCATGACGGCGGTCGGCGATGCGGCCTTCGAGATGATCAACGAGATCCGGCGCCAGTTTCGCGAGATTCCCGGTCTGCTCGAAGGCAATGCCGAGCCGGATACCGCCCGCTGCGTCGACATCGCGACCACGGCGGCATTATCCAAGATGATTCTGCCCGGCGTGGTTGCCATTGTAACGCCCTGGATCGTCGGCTTCGGTCTAGGCGCAGCAGCCCTGGGAGGCATGCTCGCCGGTGCCCTCCTCGGCTGCGTGCTGCTCGCCTTGACGATGGCGAATGCCGGTGGTGCCTGGGACAATGCGAAGAAACACGTGGAGAAGGGGCACCACGGCGGCAAGGGCTCAGAGACCCACAAAGCGACCGTGGTGGGCGATACCGTAGGCGACCCCTTCAAGGACACCTCGGGACCCTCCATGAACATCCTGATCAACGTGATGGCGATCGTCAGCCTGGTCATCGCCCCCAAGCTGGGCACTGGGCTCCTGGGTTAGGTCGACTCCAACGGTGCCCGCCAGGAAGTGCGAAGCACGAGGCGGGCAGTCTCGAGTAATCGTA
>CAYYHR010000390.1:0-3520 GCA_964471705.1 uncultured Chromatiaceae bacterium | reverse complement strand
GCGCCAGATCCCGTTGCCGGCCCAGCCGCCACAAGGCGGCGAGGTCGATCGGACCAACCGGCCCCCCAAGACCCCGGAAGACTGAGACCCGCCAGGGCCTGGCGACGAGTCCGAGCAGCTCCAGCAAGCTGCTCTTCCCGGAGCCGCTTTCGCCGGTGACGGCCACCAGCTCCCCGGGTGCCAGGTCGAGCGCCGGCAGCTCTACCGTAAATGCCTGGTCGCCCTCGCCGAGGCGGCGTCCGAGCTCGCGGACCTGAAGCAGCATGCGTCCCGCGCCGCTCAGGGCAGGTCCGAGAGGGGCACGGGATAGACCCAGCCGCCCGTGTCTGCCGAGGCGTTCTGGGCCAGGTTGACCCAGCGCTGCCAGTCGGCGTTGTAGCGCGCGTACAGGCGGATCTTGCCCTCGAGACGGTTTACGAAATCGACCTGGCGCTGGGGTCCCCAATGGGTCCAGGTATCCTGATCCAGGTTCATCACCTCGCTGCGATACGGCAGGTCCGACAGGTACTCGTCCAGCAGGCCCAGGTCCGCGAGTCGGGACGCCTCGGGGCGGGTCGCCAGGCTGGGATCTCGCCCGAACTGGGTCGCGATGGAGCGCAGGCTGTTGAAGAAGGCGTCGGGCTTCAGCATCCCTTCCTCTGCCGCGTGCACGATCTTCTGAAGGATCATCTGCAGATCGCTCAGCTGGTTCTTGGTGAGCAGCACGCGCACGTCCAGGGTGCGCTTGGCCGGGTCCGCGAAGTCCCGGTCGCTGACCCAGCCCTCGAAGACCGTCGGCGCCAGGGTCTGTTGCTCCTTGCCCAGGTAGGCGAGCTGCATGGCATGGCCGAGGGCGCTCGTGATCGCGCGCAGGCGCGCCAGATCCGCGTCCTCGCCCTTGGGGGCGGCTGGAGCCGAAGCCGACTTGCCGGGGGCCGGCTGCGGCGGGCGCGTCGCGGTGGCGGCGCTGCCCGGCGCCTGCTTCCCGGTGGATGCGCCCTTCACGTTCTCGATCAGCGAGTCGGCGAGGGTGTCGACGACCTTGCGAAAGCGTTTCACCGCGCCCGTCTCGACGGGGAAGTAGAGGCTGTCCTGAACGGCGGCGTTCCGGGCCAGCGCCTGGTATTGCTCCTTCGCGGAGGCATGATCCTTCTTTCCCGCGGGGGTCTTCAGGTGGAGCACGTAGAGCGCGATGCCCTGCTCCTCGGCCAGGGAGCGCAGCTGCTCGGCGCTCATCCCGGTCGTCGAATCCGGCCCGGACAGCGAGCCGGCGTCCGTGACCAGCACGATGTAGCGGGCACCCAGCGCCTTCCAGTCGACACGATCGACGGCCTCGAGGACACCGGCGTAGGCGTCCTCGTCGAAATGGTCGGTGGACACACTAGCCTCGTGCAGCGAGCGCACGTGCTCCAGGAATCCGTCCGCGTCGCTGATCTGCGATGGGTCCGCGAACTCCTTGGCCACGTACTCCAATGCCTGGTTACGCTTAGGGTCCGAGCTCCGGGCACGGAAGGCGACCAGGCCGAAGGAGACCCGGTTTAGCACCCCCGCCTTCTGCATGCGCTCGTAGATCTGCCGGACGGCGTTACGGGTCTCCTGGATGTAGGGCTGCATGGAGATGGTGGAGTCGATCACAAAGACGACGCCGGCCTTGAAGCTGCGCAAGGGGGTCACGGGCGCAGCGGACGGGGCCTTTGGGGCCGAGGCCGGCGCTACTGTGGGAAGCTCAGGCTTGGTGATGGAGGCGACCTCCAGGGTCCGGACCAGATCGCCGCCGGGAGAGGCGCGCTCCCGGTAATTCAGGATGGGCAGCAGGTAGAAGTGGTTGTTGATGTCGACGAAGTTCTCCGGCTCGATCGCGACGATCTTGGGATCGCGGACGCCCCGCGCGATCTCCGCGGTGAGCGAGCCCGCCACGGCCGCCGGATCCGGGGCGTCGAGAACTTGGTCCAGGTCCTTGCGGGAAGCGAAGAACAGCAGCCGCTGCGGCCGCCCGGCAGGGTTCGTGAAGGCCAGGGTCAACTGCTGCTTCCAGGGGACCGTCTGAGACGCCGCCATCCAGCCGACCTTCTGCCGGCCCTCCGTGTCGGCACCGAGCTCGAGCCACTCCTTGCCGTCCTGTTGGACGCGCTGATAGACGTAGAGGCGGCTGAAGGCATCGACCAGGGTCTTGGGCACCGCCCCCGGCTTGTCCGTGAGCTCGGCACCGGGACGGGTCAGGACCCTTTGATAGAGGCTGGTCTTGCCGGGCTGAAGCAGCGGCTGGTCCGCGAAGGCGGTCGCGGACAGGAGGAGGGCGGCGAGAAGGGCAGTGCCCATGGTTCTACTCATGCCTGCGTGCCCCGCAAATCGGTGCGCACTGCGCGGTGCTTCTTGACGCTCGCTGCACCCTCGTTGATTGCCGGGCGACGGCAAGAATTCCTGTCCAGATAGGCTTCCGGCAGCTGCCGCATGGTCTGGGACTCCTTTTCGACAAAAATTGGGGTGCTCATGGACGAGGATTGTCTCTTGCAAGTTCATCGCCTGACCGGACTGCTCTACCTGGGATCGCTACCCGCCCGGAAGCTGCCTTTTTGAGACCAGCGGCATGGCTCCGAAGATCCGCCCCGACCCCGGCCTTTGCCTCTTGCAAAACACCTTAGCCCCGAAGGGGTATGACATACCAGACCGTAGGGCGGCAACCCATTGCCGCCTTCTTCCGCTGCACCGCAATGAGCAGCTCAGCCCCGAAGTGGCATGACATACCAGCCCGGGGTGTAGTCTCGGGTCGGTTGCTACGTCGATTTAACCCTGAAAGGGCGTGACAGAGACAGCCGCTCAGATGTCACGCCCTTTCAGGGCTGATTTCCCTTCATCGTTACCCAGGGCGTTTCCCTGGGCTGATTTGTCACGCCCCCTTGGGGCTCGTCGGACCCGGGACAGAAGATCCCGAGTCTACCTCGTTCATTCGTTACCCATACCTGCACGCAGCTGCATGGGAGGTTGTCCCACGCTAGGGCTGCCCGGGGCTTGGGGCCTGTTGCTTGGCCCGGGTCTCGCCGGCGGACGCGGCCTTGCGGAGCCACTCGACCCCGTCCTCGTGGACCGGACCCGATGTCGCGCGCACGGTCAGGATTGCACCCAGCCGCGCCTGGGCCTTCGGGTCACCTGCATGTGCCGCGTCCTCGTACCAGAGGGCCGCATTGGCCTCGTCCGGCTTCGAAATGCAGGGGGTCGGCGCGAAGCCCTCCGGATCGTAAAGCCGTGCTACCTCGGCAGCGACGGCCGGGTCCGCCCCCGCGGCGCGCGCATAGAGGGGCACCGCTGCCGCGCAATCCCCGGCCTGATCCCACTTCTGCGCTTGCTCGTACATGGCCTGCGGGGTGGGGCCCGTCGCCAGCAGCTCGCGTAGCCGGGCGAGGCCCTTGGCTGGCGGAGGGGTTGGGCTTGGACTCGCGCTAATGCTTGGATACTCCTCCGGCGCCGGCGGCTCGGGTGCCGAGGTCGCCGGGGCAGGGGCGCTCAGCTCCTTCGGAGGCTCCCCCGGTTGCTCGACCTGTGC